>MNKP01000144.1:0-652 GCA_001920875.1 Acidobacteria bacterium 13_1_20CM_2_55_15 | reverse complement strand
AAAATCAAAGCCTTCTTCGATCCGGCCGATAAATGTTTTGCCCGGGTGCTCACGCGTTCTTTACCTCCACAAACCTCAATCCCGGAACATCTTTGAAATCCTTCGCGTTTGCTGTCAACACGGTGAAATCTCGCTCGACTGCCTGGGCAGCAAGCCAGAGATCGTGAACTCTGAAGTCTGCGCTGCGGCCACGTTTGGTGAGCTTGGCTGCGATAACCCCGAAAACTTCAGCTGTTTCGCCCGTGATGCGAAGCAATGACTTGCGGCGCATCCGCCGCAGGGTTGCCATGGCGTGTTGCTTTTGTTTGGCGTTTGTCATCAACTCAATACCGAAACGAACCTCGGCCACGTTGACTGGTGAGAGATAAACCGGCTGCTGCTTGGTGATCGCGTAAATGTCGGCGGCGCTCAGTTTACCCCGCTCGATGGAGATCCAGAGATTCGTGTCGATCAGAAAGCCCACGGGTCACGCAGTTCATCAAGCCTTCCGTGTTCAGCCTTCTTACCGGACTTAATGGCCTCAATGAGTGCATCCGCCGTTTCGTCATCCAGCGTGCGGTAGAGGTCGCCGAGGACTTCGAGCGCGTTTTGTGCGGGAGGCTCGGGCACAAGGCGGGCAATAGGCTTGTTGTTCCGAATCAAGACGACCTCT
>MNKP01000001.1 GCA_001920875.1 Acidobacteria bacterium 13_1_20CM_2_55_15 | reverse complement strand
GTGTGGAGGCTTTCGCCAAGTTTTCAAAACCTATCTGGTATGGAGAGGCGATCCGGGTGCAGTTGAATCCGCAATTTCAGGGGCTCAAGACGGTCAAGTACGATTTTGTTTTCCTCAATGATCGCACAAGCGAGAGCCTCGCAGCCGGCTACGTCACCGTGGTCTGTGTCGATACGGCGAATTTCAAGTCGACGCCGATTCCCGAGCGTATCCGAAGAATCATAGAGGGCACCATCGACAAAGAATAACGGCCAGATGGATACACTGCAGAAAAGCGAACTCCGGTTGTTTCGTAAGCTGTCGAGTCCGGAAAAAATTCAGAAGTACTTGGATGACTTGCCTTACAACAAGGAGAAAGAGAGCGAAACGTGTTACTCGCCACGCCTTGTTATCCGTCACAACACGGCGCACTGCTTCGAAGGCGCCGTATTCGCCGCGGCGGCCCTGCGCGTTATGGGCCGCCCTCCGCTGATTCTCGATCTGGCGGCGGTGCGTGACGTCGACCACGTGATTGCCGTTTATCGGACGAACGGCTGCTGGGGCGCGATCGGGAAATCGAATTACGCGGGACTCCGTTTCCGTTCTCCGATCTATCGCACACTTCGCGAACTCGTAATTTCCTACTTCGAACATTATTACAATCTGGATGGAGAGAAGACTCTGCGCGCCTATTCCCGTCCAGTCAGCCTTACACGATTCGACCCGATTCACTGGATGACCTCAGAAGAACCTCTGTGGGCCATCCCCGAATATCTCGTCGATATCAAACACACTCCGATTTTTCATCCGACCCGGCGTTGGTTTATGGACGAACGCCTCTACAAGGCGGGGCTGGTCGGCCAGGCGTAGCGCGGGATTAGGGGAACTGGTACACAAAAGGCACAAAGGAGGCCAAAAAGCACAAAAAGAAGTTTCTTGTGCCTTTTGTGATCTTCATTGTGCCTTTTGTGGTTCGTTCCCCTTTTCGGGAGCAAAGCAGGTCCGCCCTATCCGAAGAGCATTGTTCTGTTAAAATACCGGCCATAACAATGACCGAGGAGGACGCCGATTATGGATCCCATCAGACGCAAAATACTGAGAACAGGCGTCGCGGCAACGGCGATGGCCGCAGCGCCGCGCGTGTTTGCTGGAGAGACTGGCCAGGGAGGAGCTGCCACGTCTTTCTATGAAAAGGGCCGGGTTCGCATCCACTATGAAGAGGCCGGTTCCGGCTTCCCCTTATTGCTCATTGCCGGCGGGGGACTGAACTCGACGATCGCCGGCTTGAAAAATCCCTTTAACGTGATCGAGGAGTTCAAAGGAGAGTACCGTTGCATTGCGGCGGACTTGCGCAACGCCAATTCCGGCCAGTCCTCGGGTCCGCTCGAAATCGACCGGCCATGGGATACACACACTGATGACCAGCTCGGTGTGTTGGATCACCTGGGCATCAACAAGTTCATGGTGATGGGCTTCTGCATCGGCGGCCCATTCATCTGGAATCTCCTGAAGCGGGCGCCCGATCGTGTTGTCGCGGCCGTGCTGGCGCAGCCGGTCGGTTTCCGGCCGGAGATGCCCACCCTGCTCTACGACGGCAGCATGACCGGCTGGGGTCCGGAATTGGTCAAGCGCCGGCCCGACATCACGATGGAGATGGTCGAGAAATATCTGACGAAGATGTACCGCACCAACGCCGATTTCGTCTTGACCGTGACGCGCGATTTCGTGCGCAATTGCCAGACGCCCGTACTGATCCTGCCGGACGATGTCCCGGCGCATCCGTACGCCGTTGCGATGGAGGCCGCGATGCTCGCGCCGAAATCCGAAGTGAGCATGTACCCGTGGAAGGAGCCCAAGGAGCGGATTCCCTTAGCGGTGCGCCAGATACGTTCGTTCCTCCGCGCGCATCGGCCTGCTTACGCCTAGACGCCGCCATGGAAATACCGCAGCCGCCTCATTCGGATCCGCTCAGATAGGCGGCTGCGTCGCCATGAAGTGAACGAGTCCGCAGCCGGCGATCGCGAACTCGATCACCAGCGCGGCGAGCATGCGCCGGCGCAGGTCGGGAGCGGGTGCGAGCGCGGCGAACAACGCGAAGCTCAGGATCCACAGTGGCGACCCCAGCATTTGCACGAGACTCAGCAGGTCCACAAAAAGGAGAAGGGGCACGCCAGCCGTCAGCCCGGTTGTGGCGGGCGCCGTGAGAACGGCGGCCAGCCCCACGATCGCGAAGATGAGCCCTGCGCTCGAGAAAGCAGACCAGAACCTCCGGCTGCGCCGCAGGAACCACAGGGCCAGTCCTGTCGGCACAAGCGACGCCAGGAGGAACACGGCGCTGCTGTACATCATCTCGCCCCCCGCGATCATGCCGCCCATCGTCTGGTTGTCTTCGGGGGAAAACTGCCGGTCGTACAGCGCAGTCATGAAGAAACTTGTGACAAACGCCAGCGCGTAGCCGGCGAGCACGATTCCGAGCTTGATCCAGCGATTCATACCGCTCCTCCACACGCGCGTACGTAAGGATACGGCGCGGCCGTTGATCGGTCAGAGAATTTCTCGCGATTTCAGACCCAAATCACTGCAATCGAATCTTTCATGTAAGTGAACCCAAAAAGTGACGATCTCAGTTTCAGGTGGAGTGACTGCCGGGATGAGATTCCGCAGAATCAAATCAGTCCTTTTCTCGGTGCGGTATAATCGGACCCCGACGAGTCGGCGGATTTGTGAGGACAGTCAGCCGGGCAGGAGGAAGCTCTCATGTACAAAATCGCGATAGCGGCGGCCTTATCGCTGGTCCCACTTCCCGTGTGTGCTCAATGGATCGACTTCCGGACGCCTGGAATTCCGCGGACGGCCGGCGGTAAACCGGACCTGATAGCTCCCGCGCCCCGCACCCCCGATGGCAAGCCGGATTTGTCCGGGCTGTGGCGGCCGGAATCAACTCCGTACCGTTTCGACCTGATACAAGATCCGAAGGATGAAGACATCTTCCGGCCGGCGGCGGAGCTTCTCTTCATGAAGCGCGTCGCGGACTTCAGGCGGGACGATCCCGTCACACATTGCCTTCCGGGCGGTCCTTCGGAGATTCTTGCCGGGATGTACCGAATCATCCAGTCGCCCACGATGCTGGCGCTGCTTTACGAAGGTGGCAGCGGGCGTTATCGGCAGATCTTCACGGATGGGCGCAAACTAGCCAACGATCCGAACCCGAGCTGGTTAGGTTACTCGGTGGGCCACTGGCAGGGCGACACGCTAGTGGTCGAGACCTCAGGGTTCAATGACCGGAGTTGGCTCGATAGAGCCGGCCACCCTCATTCCGAAAGCCTGCGCGTAACGGAGAGATTCCGGCGTGTCGACTTCGGACACATGCAGTTTCAGATCACTTTCGACGATCCCGAGACGTTGACCAAGCCTCTGAGCATCTCGTTGGCGGTGAGCTACGCACCGGATACCGAGATGCTGGAGACCGTTTGCGAAAATGAGCGGGACACCGTTCGCCTGGTGGCCAAGGCGAACGCCGCCGTGCAACTCAGCGCCGCCGTTCTCGCAAAGTACGCCGGAACCTATGAGTTTCGCGGCGGGTCCCGGGTTGTTGCAGGTTTCATGGGTAATACCCAAACCGTCGCCGTGATCAATGGCCAGCTATACTTGAACGCCCTTCCTCTGATCCCTCAATCGGAGACGCGGTTTGAATCGACAGGGGCCGCCGCGGAGTTCTTCCTGGACGCAAGTGGCACGGTGACGCATTTGGTCTTGAGTCAGACTGAAGGCGACGCGCGGTACGATCGCACCTCCCTCCCACACCGCTAAGCGTATTCCCCTCCTCGCAGAGGAAGGGGAATGTTCGTTCCGAATTGAAGGTTCCGGCGGAGTGCGCTAAAGTCTCATAACTATTGTCATCCAGTTTGAAACCGAGAGAGGGAAGTGCGATGAGATATCCGATTAGGCATTTGCTGCTAAGTGTTGCCTTGTTGTGCGTTGTAGGCGCTCGAGGAGATGCCCAGGCTCCCGCGCAGGACGCACCCCCACCGCAAAAGACGGTTCCGAATTTCGTGCCCGTCACCGATGCGATGTTGCGATCTCCCAAGCCCGACGATTGGCTGTTGTACCGCGGTAATTATCAGGGCTGGGGCTACAGTCCGCTCGAGCAGATCAACAAGGGCAATGTCAAGAATCTGCAATTGGTGTGGTCACGCATGATGGCTCCCGGTCTGAATGAGATCACACCCATTGTCCACGACGGAGTCATGTATTTGGGCAATCCGGGGGACGTCATCCAGGCGATCGATGCCGGCACCGGCGACCTGTTCTGGGAATACCGCCACCCATTGCCGGCGCGGGAAGAGTTCCCAGCGATCCACGGGCAGCGCAAGCGCTCCATCTCGCTGTATGGCGACAAAGTCATTTTCGCCACCTGGAACAATTTCATCGTCGGGCTGGACGCTCGTACAGGCCGCCGGGTGTGGCAGAGCAACCGCGGCGGCAACCTGTTCGTCCAGAATTCCAGCGGTCCGATCGTCATGAACGGCGTAGTCGTCGCGGGCAGTACCTGCCAGGTGGCCGGCTTCGGCTGCTACGTAACTGGCCACAATGTCACCGACGGCGAGGAGGTCTGGCGAAACGAGATGATCCCGCGTGCCGGCCAGCCCGGGTACGATACCTGGGGAGGCGCTGCGTTTGACAAGCGCTGGATGACCGGCGTTTGGGGCCTTCTCACTTACGATCCCGATCTCGACCTCGTCTATTACGGATCGAGCGGAGCCGGTCCCGCTTCGGAGGCACAACGCGGAACAATCGGTGGGACTATGGCGGGCACCAACACACGCTTTGCGGTCAAGCCCAAGACGGGGGAAGTTGTCTGGAAGCACCAAACCTTGCCGCGCGACAATTGGGACCAGGAATGCACGTTCGAAATGATGATCATCAACACGCCGGTCAATCCTGACGGGAACGCCTCCGGCATGTTGGCGACCAATCCAAACGCGCGCCGCGGTCCCCGCAAGACCTTGACCGGCATTCCCTGCAAGACCGGAATCGCCTGGAGCTTCGATGCGGCGACCGGCGAATTCTTATGGGCAAAACAGACAGTGGAGCAGAACCTTATCTCGAAGATCGATGGAAAAGGATTGGTCAGCGTGAACGAGGCGTCGGTGATTTCGGATGTCAACAAGACTTACCGGATCTGCCCAACCTTTACGGGTGGCAAGGATTGGCCGATGGGCGCCTACAATCCCAAGACCAACATCATGTTCATGCCGCTTTCCAATGCTTGCATTGACGAGACGGCGCGCACCGATCGCGAAGCCAAGCCCGAGTTTGTCTACAACACGACCAATGTCGCTCATTTTCCGCCAGGCAAAGAGAAGGTTGGTCGCATCGACGCGATCTCAGTAGAGACCGGTAAAACCGTGTGGAGTTGGGAAACGCGAGTCGCGAATTACTCGCCAGTGCTGGCGACGGGAAGCGGACTGCTATTCAACGGTGGCTTGGATCATTACTTGCGCGCGCTCGATGCCGACACTGGCCAGCTCATTTGGCAGACGCGCCTTCCCTCTCAGACAATTGGCGGCGCCATCACTTATTCGCTCAACGGGCGGCAATATATTGCCATTGCCGCCGGCGGAGGCGCGGTTGCGGGAACCCAAGTCAGTCTGACGCCCGAATCGGATATGGCCGGCGGCAACAACGCCATCTACGTGTTCGCGCTGCCGCAATAGTTTACTTGGCGAGTAGCTTGAGGCGCACCGCTTGCGCGCATTCATCTTCAATTTTGAAATAGCGCGCCACGGCAGCGGCGCCGACGTCGAGGGGGTGCGGCTCGCCGGGCCGCCGATCGGCCAGCATCCTGAGCCTCCAAGCCGCATTATCAAACTGGGACTGGTTCCCCATGATGATGGTGGCGCCGGCGGCCGCCGCGATGGCTGCAAATTTCCGCAGTGAAGCGAGATAGGTGTCGAAATGCGGCACGTCGTTCACGAAGTTGAATTCGGTACCGCCTGAATAGGCCACCGTCAGCGGCTTGCCGTGGTCATGCACCTGGAAGATTCCGCCAATCGTTCCGGGTGTGTGGCCGGGCATCAGATAAATGGTCACCGTTCGGCCGCCGATCGTGATCTTCATGCCGTCGGTGGCGACAATGTCGCGCTTCGGCTTTCCCTTCGGAAAGCCATTGATGGATTCGTCGACCATATCCCAATCGCCCGCTCCCATGACAATATGCGCGCCATAGCGTTCCTGCATCAGCTTCGCGCCGCCGACTTCGTTTTGATGGGCGTGGGATATAAGGACGTATTTCACCTTGGCCGGATCGAGCCCAAGCTTTTTCAGGCCGCCGACAATGACATCCTCCGCGTCATAAACGCCCTGCGTATCGTACAGAATGATTCCGTCGCCGGTGGTCAGAGCCCAAGTCGAACGGGAAGGCGTGCCCATCCAATACAGATCGTCAAAAGCCTTTTTCGGCTCGAGGTATGTGCTTCTGCGATTGGGGTTCTCTCTGGGCGCTGGAGCGTCCGGCCGAGCAGGGGCGTTCAGCGGCGCCACACAAAGTGCCGTAACCAAGCCGTAGAAATCAGGGGTGTCGTCGCGGCCTCCCGAGGCGTTCTTGCCGGCTGCAAGATGTCCTTCGATCGAATCCGGAGCAGGCCGCAGGGTCTGCGCATCGGCAGCGCCCATGAAGACCAAGACAACAAGCGCACAAGCGATATTCCATTTTGAATTACGCATAATGTTTCCCCTGATCTGTGTTGTCCGCGTTCGTTGCAACTAATGCTAGCACGACTGCTGAGCCGTAACCGAAGGAAGCGATCATTCGGTTTTTCCGCATTCTCCACCCCACCACCGCCGCGGTGCACCCTAGACGGATTGGATTTCGTACAGCCTGACACTGAACTGCTCGAGCATCTCTGCGAAAATAACCGGGACCTGCCGGTTCTGGAGCGGTACTGGCGCGGACAAGAGCAGGCCGGTGCATCAACGAAGGGAAAACAGTAAGGAAAACACGACTCGCAATTTTGGTGTGCAGGGCCTCGGTTGCCGCGAGCACAGGCTGCTTCTCGCGGCGGATGAGCCAGCGCGCCTTACCAGGCTTGTCGGCCGTTATTGTTCTTTCGGCGGCGTGGCTCCTTTACCTACCATGTGCACGAAGTCCTTCTCGTTTTCCAGGCAGTAATAATCGATGAGCTCGCTATCGAGTATGAGAGGCTGAGTGATCCTAACGGTCCAAGGCGCGGTATAGGCCTTCGGGTCGTCGATGGTGATTTCGACTTCCAGCGTTCCATAGTTCGGGCGCCGGATCCTCTCGGTCATTTTGGCGGCGCTGGTCAGAGGATTTCCGTCCGAGTCCAACCATAAGTCGTCACGGAAACCAGAGGTTTCGACCACCAGCGTGTCCCCTTCCCACCTTGCGGTAGAATAGCCGTTCCAGGTCGGATTCGGATCCGGGGGAAGAGGCCGCCCATCCATAAAAATCTGTCGATATTGCATGTTACGTTCGGTCAGTATGACTAAACGGCCTTCAACCTGAAATATCCTCTTGTAATAGTCATCCGTCCATATACGAGGAGCACCCCGCGGCATGCATCGAACGTTGGGGTCGTCTTTCGCGAGGTCCGCTTTCCGTTTTTGGACTAGTTCCGCCGTCCAGGGCTGATAGGGCGGACCGCCCTTCAGACTATAGGCAATGTTTAGAAACTCACGGGAGATTTGCAGATCGTTGCAGTGCGCGCCGCACGGCGGGCCGACGTTCACCCATCCCCACATTCCCGAGAAATCCGGCTTGCCATCTGCGGTCCGGAGCGCGGGCGCGGACAGATCGGGCTTGCCATCCGCGGTGCGCGGCACTCCGGGAGTCGGATGATCCGGCCACTGCGCGGGCAAAG
>MNKP01000157.1 GCA_001920875.1 Acidobacteria bacterium 13_1_20CM_2_55_15 | reverse complement strand
GGAGAATCCTAAAGGAAAAAATCTTTGCGCTGTACACATGGCGCGTGCGTCATTTCAAACAAGGCGATGCTCACGAGACTCTGATTCGATTCACACCGGACGGCACGCCCTATGGTTTCTCCGTCAAGCTTCCGGAGGAGGAGCGCGGCGACACCAGGCCGGAAGGCGAGGCGCAGCAGATCGCCGAAACGGCGGCACAGCGCGATTGGGGCATCGATTTCGGCCGATATCGTCTGGTCGAATCTTCCAAAGATCTGAAGCCCGGCGGACGCACGGATCATACTTTTGTGTATGAACGCCAGGACGAAAGCCTGCGAGAAGGCCATTACCGGTTGCGGCTCGTTGTCGGCGGCGACAAGCTGACGGAGCTGACGCATTTCGTCCAGATTCCGGAAGCATTCACGCGACGCTACGAAGAGATGCGCGCGTCCAACGACGCCATCGGCGCGTTTTCTCAAATCGTCACCTTTGGTTTATACATTCTCGGCTTCTGCGGCGTCGGCCTGTTTTTCATGATCCGTCACCGTTGGGTCCTCGGGCGGCAGCCTCTGTTGTGGGGATTGTTCATTGCGTTCTTGCTCGGCCTGCAACAGCTCAACTCCTGGCCCCTTCTCTGGATGGGATACGACACGGCCTTGCCCGCAAGCGGATTTGCCATCCGTCAATTGCTTCGAGCCGGCGCGACTTTCGGCCTCTTCTCGATGTTGCTGACGGTCTCGTTCATGGCCGCCGAAACGCTGTCGCGGCGTGCCTTTCCGCATCACATCCAATTCTGGAAAGTGTGGTCGCGTCCCGTTTCCGCTTCCAAAATCATTTTTGGGGAAACGTTTGCCGGCTATCTCCTGGTTACACTGTTCTTTGCTTACGAGATCGTTCTCTACTTTTTTGCTCAGGAAAAGCTCGGCTGGTGGACGCCGTCCGACACTCTTTTGAATCCCGATATGTTCGCCACGTACGTTCCCTCGCTCGCTGCGGTTGCTCAAGCCGCGCAGGCGGGCTTTTGGGAAGAGTCTTTGTTCCGCGCGGCGCCTCTCGCAGCGGCGGCACTCATAGGCGACAAATTCGGAAAACGGCGAACGTTCATTGGCGGGGCGATGATCCTGCAAGCGCTCGTCTTCGCGTCGGGGCACGCCGGCTACGCGAATCAGCCGGCATATGCGCGCGTGGTTGAGCTGATCATTCCATCATTCGTGTTCGGGGCTTTGTATCTGGCGTTCGGGCTTCTGCCAGGCATTGTCCTGCATTTCACCTACGACACGGTCTGGATGTCACTGCCGCTTTTCGTGTCTTCAACGGCACGGGCCCACCTCGAACAGGTCATCGTTGCACTCGCTGTTCTGGTCCCGCTCTGGGTCGTACTGGCGAACCGCATCCGGGTGGGATCATGGGCGGAAGTCCCTCACGAAGTTTTCAATGGGGCGTGGAAACCTCGCGAAATTCCGGAAGCACCCCCCGAAATCACAGCCGTACCTGTCCGGACATTCATCTCGCCGGCGGTTTTGCGCGCATTGCCGGTGATCGGGTTGGCCGGATTTGTGTTGTGGATTGCGGCATCACCGTTTCACACCGATGTTCCTACAATCCAGATCACTCGCAATGAGGCGGAGCAGAAGGCCCGGCAGGCTCTCACCGAGCGCGGGATACAACTCGATCAGTCCTGGAGAGAGCTGAGCCGGGTTGAAGGACAACCGGGTGAGCAGAATCGATTTGTGTGGCAAAAGGCGGGACCAGACGCATACAAACGACTCGTTGGATCCTATCTGACTCCGCCCCACTGGTTCGTGCGATTCGCCCGTTTCCAGGGTGATGTCGCCGAGCGTGCCGAAGAATTTCAAGTATTCATCGACGGCAGCGGCCGGGTGTTTCGTGTCGATCATGATCTGCCTGAAGCGCGGCTGGGAAAAAGCTTGGCCCAGGAAGAGGCGCGCAAAATTGCTACGGATACGCTTCAAGTACGTCTGGGACCCCACGCATCGTCTCTTCAGGAGATCTCCGCTGAAGCCGGTAAGAGGCCGGCGCGTACCGATTGGACCTTCGTGTTCAAAGACACTCAGAACTACGGCTTGCCCGAAGGCGAACCGAGAATCGCGATTGAAATTGCCGGAGATGAAGTCGTCGACTTTGCGCGGTTCATTTATGTCCCGGAGGAGTGGTTGCGAAACGAGCGAAGGCAGCAGAACATTCCCGGAATCTTGCGTACGGTTTGTACTGTCCTGCTTGTCGGAATCGTGGTCGGCGCCTCCATTCTCGGCATCGTCCGTTGGAGCCGACGCCGGAATTTCTCGACCCACACGTTCTACAGGTTATACGGGTTGTTGTTTCTGATCAGCGTAGTCAATGTACTGAACAGCTGGCCTATTCAGGCATCCGAAGCTTCCACTGCTCAGCCGCTGGCGCTGCAGGCGGCAATCGTGCTTTCTGTGTCGCTGGTATTCGGAATCTTCACTGCAGCCGCCCTGGCGCTGGCCGGTGGTGTGGTTGCGGCCAAGGCGAATGCCCTGGCTGTTTTACGGACGGACATTGCGGCCGGCGTGTCTCTTGGATTCGCGCTCGCTGGAATTAGCGCGCTGGCAAGGTACGTGGTACCGTCGATGAGTCCGCTTTGGGGGAATCTGAGTGCAGCTTCCACTTTCCTTCCCATACTGACGGCGGCGCTTTCTCCTCTGACGGCATTCATTATCCAGGCGATCGTTCTGCTCACTGTTTTCTTCGCTTTGGCGCAAAGAACCCGCGCTTCTGTTTTGTTGGTTGTGGCCGGACTCGTAATGGCGGGTTCCACAGCCATTGAGACGATACCGTCGTGGCTGATTTTCGGCGCCGCAACGGGAATCGTTCTGATGCTGGCGTATCTCGCGGTTTTCAGACATCAACCGATGGTCGCACTCGTCACCGCAGCCACTCTTGTCATCCTTTCCACATTGAGGGACGGTATCCAGCGTCCGTATTCGACGGCTCTCTTGGGTTCTATCATGGCCAGCGTGCTCATCGCGCTTGCAGCCTGGGTGTGGTACCGCGGATCTGCTACAGTGGTGGAATGAGAGTGGACCTATGCGCATTACGGAAATCTTTTTCTCAATCCAAGGCGAATCGACGCATGCGGGCAAGCCATGCGTGTTTGTACGCCTGACGGGTTGCTCGCTCCGGTGCGTCTACTGCGACACGAAGTACGCCTACGCGGGCGGGCGCGAAATGTCGCTTCAGGAAGTGCTGGGCGTCGTCGCCGGCCATCCTGCAAAGCTGGTGGAAGTCACGGGCGGCGAGCCACTCGAGCAGGAAGAAGTCTATCTTCTCATGTCATCGCTTCTTGATCGCGGCTACACCGTCATGCTCGAGACCGGAGGGCACCACAGCGTGGTGCGTGTGCCGAAGCCCGTGATCAAGGTCATCGATATCAAGTGCCCGGACAGCCGCGAGGGCGACACCGTCTACTGGGATAACATTGAATTGGCCGAACCTCACGATGAATTCAAATTTGTGATTTCGTCGCAAGCCGATTATGACTGGTCGAAAAATATCTATCTTGAAAAGCTGCGCGGCAGGCCCAATCCGGTCCTTTTTTCACCCGCACACGACGATCTGCCGGCCCGGAACCTGGCCCGTTGGATTCTCGATGACGGTTTGCCGGTACGCCTTCAATTGCAGATCCATAAGTACATCTGGGGCGCGGATGCGCGTGGGGTCTGACCCTTTGACTTTTCCGCGCTAAGCCTATTAAAATCCAAGCTCTTGACGGACCTCATGGATCAGACTTCGAACAGATCGAAAGCCGTCGTTCTAATCAGCGGTGGAATGGACAGTTGTGTCACAGCCGCCATCGCCGGCCGGAGCTACAACATTGCGGCTCTTCATGTGAGTTACGGCCAGCCAGCGGAACGCCGCGAGCTTCAGTCATTTCACGCGGTTGCAGATTATTTTGGCGCCTCCGAGCGGCTCGTGGTGCGGCTCGAGCACTTCCGTTTGATTGGCGGCTCGAGTTTGACCGATTCCCGGATACCAATCCACGACGCGAACCTGACAAGCCGGGAAATTCCCAATACTTACGTTCCTTTTCGAAATGCGCACTTTTTATCGATAGCGACATCTTGGGCCGAAGTTCTTGGCGCCAGAAAGATTTTCATCGGCGCAGTTTGGGAAGACAGCTCCGGTTATCCGGATTGCCGGCCGGAATATTACGAAGCCTTCAACAAAGTGATTCGCGCCGGCACGCGGCCAACAACGGATATCGCGATCGAGACACCGCTCATTTACCTGGCAAAACGCGATATCGTCAAACGAGGCGCGGCGTTGAACGCCCCGTTTCATTTGACCTGGTCGTGCTATCGCGACTCGGATATAGCATGTGGAGCCTGCGACAGTTGCGCCCTCCGGCTCAGGGCGTTTCGGCAGGCTGAAATGGAGGACCCCATCGCATACTCCAATAAACCGGGGTACGCTGCTTGAGTGCCGTAGTGACTGTACCGGTGACCGCCGGCGTGCGGCACAGAATTTTTATTTTCCTGACGGAGGGTTCAATGAAGTTCACGAAAATCCCGCTCTTTCTCGTGATCGTGATGTTCGTCACCATTCCTGGGTTTGCACAAACGGGCAACATTCATGGCAAAGTGACGGATACCGATGGGAAGCCGATGGTCGGCGCCACCATCTCGATTGATCGACAGGGCATCACTCAACATTTTGAAGTCAAGACCGACAACCGAGGTCAGTACCTGCACGCGGGTCTGCCTACCGGGCAGTACCAGATCAGCGTCATGAGGGACGGCAAGAAGGCCTTGACCCAGCCTGGAGTCGTCCGCTTCGGCGGCGACACGGCCGTTGATTTCGATCTGAAGCAAGCTGCCGCACAGGGCGTCAGTGAGGAGGCCAGGCAGAAAGCCGCCGAGGATAAGGCAAAAGCAGAGGCCACCAAGGCTGCATTCGAGCAGGCCCGGACTGCGATGATCAGCAAGAATTATGACGAAGCCATTCGGCTCTTCCAAGAGGCGGCCGAGAAGGATCCAACCCAGCACGTGATCTACGCCAACCTTGCCGATGCGTACTCGCAGACCAAAAAGTACGACGACGCGGCGAAAGCTTATAACAAAGCGATCGAATTGAAGCCCGACGAGGCGGCTTACTACAACAATCTCGGAATCGTGCAGGGCAGTGCCGGAAAGATCGATGACGCCACAAAAGCGCTACAGAAAGCTGCAGAGTTGAATCCGCCAGGCGCAGGCCAGAGCTATTACAATCTTGGCGCAGTGCTGACAAACCGGGGCCGGAGCAAGGAAGCCGCCGACGCTTTCAAGAAGGCCATCGAATACAACCCCCAAATGGCTCAGGCTTATTACCAGCTCGGCATTTCCTACTTCGGCGCGCCGGATACGATTCCGCAAGCGATCCCTACTCTCCAGAAATTCCAGGAGCTTGTCGCTGCGCTTCCCAAAGAGCAGCAAACTCCTTTTGCGAATGACGTCGAAGCTGCCAAGCAGTTGATCGAGGCAGCCAAGGCATCGGCTCCGACCGGATTCAAGAGCGAGAAAGCGATCGCCGAGGAAAAGGCCGCTCAGGAAAAAGCCGAAAAGCAGAAGGCCGCTGCCGAGAAAGCGAAGAAGAAGAATTAGTGGATCCAAAACTGTAGCGGCGCTCATAGAGCGCCGCTACAGTTTTGAACCGGAAATCCGCACGCGATGTTTTCATCCCGCAATATTCATTTCGCCATCCTGGGAATCATCCTCGGGGCAACTTTCGGATACATTCTCGCCTTTTACCAGGTGCAAGCATCAATGGGGCCTGCAGGCTCCCGCTCGGCGAGTTCCAATCTGCCCAACGGTCATCCGAATGTCACGAATGAGCAAGTGCTTGCGATGTTCAAAGAAGCCTTGGAGAAGAATCCGAACGACACGACGCTTATCACCAAGTACGCCAACTTCCTTTTCGATCTTGGAAGGGCGCCGGAAGCCGTCGAATGGTTCGCAAAAGTCGTTGCATTACAACCGAAGAACCCTGACGTCAGAACGGATCTGGCGACAGCGCTCTGGAACGCCGGCCAGAAGGACAAAGCCATGACGGAGTATCAGACTGCGTTGAGCATCGATCCGAAGCACATGGCCACACTTCACAATCTCGTTATTGTCTACACGGAAGATCGCAATTTTCCCGCGGCCGAAAGAACGCTCAGGCAGATGGAAGAGATCGATCCTAAGTACCAAGGCATGGATACGTTGAAAACGCGTCTCCGGGAGCTGAAGGGATCAAACTAGTATGCGCTTCCTTATTCGAGTCGTCGGATTATTGTTCGCGATGTATGCGGCTCTATCGATGATACGGCGCGTCTTGGCGGCATTCAGTCCTGCGGGCCATGTCGCCGCAACCGACGCTGGACATCTCGTGAAGGATCCCGTCTGTGAAACGTATGTGCCGGAGCGGAAAGCGATCCAAGCCAGCGGCCAGTTTTTCTGTTCCGAAGAATGTCGTAGAAAGTTTTGCACGTGAAGACGGGAGAAGGACACATTCCCCTCCTCTGCGAGGAGGGGAATATTGTCACTGAATCCGCATCCGATAAAACGACCGGTAGACAAACACCAACGATATTGCCAGAAACACCGCCGAGATGGCCGTGGTGAGCCCCGTTCCCTGATTGTTCGCCACCGATACGGCCAAATCCACTGCCAGCAAACCGAACAATGTGGTGAACTTGATAATTGGATTCAAGGCCACGGAACTCGTGTCCTTGAACGGATCGCCAACAGTATCGCCGACAACGGTTGCCGCGTGCAGTTCGGTTCCCTTCGACTTTAATTCCGTCTCGACGATTTTCTTAGCGTTGTCCCAAGCCCCTCCTGCATTGGCCATGAAGATCGCCTGGTACAGACCGAACAGTGCTATCGAAATCAGATACCCGATAAAGAAATACGGTTCCAGGAATGCAAAACCCAACGTCGCGAAGAACACCGTCAAGAAAATATTGAACATCCCCTTCTGCGCATATTGCGTGCAGATCTCGACCACTTTTTTGGAATCGCTCACCGACGCCTTTGTCGTGCCCTCCAACTTGATATTCGCCTTGATGAATTCCACCGCGCGATATGCTCCGGTGCTCACCGCCTGGGTCGAGGCGCCCGTAAACCAGTAGATCATTGCCCCTCCGGCGATCAACCCCAGGAGAAACGGCGGGTGAAGAATGGAGATGTTCGTCATCAGGTTCGGGTTCAATCCTTCGGTGAGCGCGAGAATGATCGAGAAGATCATGGTCGTTGCACCAACCACCGCAGTCCCAATCAGCACGGGTTTGGCCGTCGCCTTGAACGTATTGCCTGCCCCGTCGTTCTCCTCGAGGAATTCTTTGGCCTGTTCGAACTGGGGCACAAATCCGAAATTGCGTTTGATGTCTTCGTCGATGCCGCGAATTTGTTCGATCGTGGATAGTTCAAATACCGATTGCGCATTGTCGGTCACCGGACCATACGAGTCGACCGCTATCGTCACCGGCCCCATGCCCAAAAAACCAAACGCCACGAGCCCAAACGCAAAGACGGCAGGAGCCAACATGATTCCCGATGGAAATGACGTGCTGATCGTATAGCCGATCCCCATGAGGACCACAATCGACATTCCTAACCAGTAGGCGCTGAAATTGCCCGCAACAAAACCCGATAAGATATTCAGCGAAGCGCCGCCTTCGCGCGAAGCAGTGACAACCTCCCGAACATGCCGGGATCCCGTCGAAGTGAAGACCTTAACGAATTCCGGAATGATGGCCCCCGCTAGTGTTCCGCAAGTGATGACGGCGGAGAGCTTCCACCACAGCGTCGTGTCGCCGGCGACATCGGGGATGAGAATCTTGGAAAGAATGAAGGTCAGCGCAACCGATACGATCGACGTCAGCCAAACCAGGGACGTCAGCGGCGCTTCGAAATTCATTTTGGCGGCATTCTCATACCTCATCTTTGCGACGGCGCTGTTGACGAAATAGCTGAGCGCCGAGGCAATGATCATGAGCACGCGCATGCTGAAGATCCAGACCAGTAACTGGACTTGCACGACGGGATCCCGGACCGCAAGGAGAATGAACGAAATCAATGCGACGCCCGTAACGCCGTAAGTCTCAAAGCCATCGGCTGACGGCCCGACCGAATCGCCTGCGTTATCACCGGTACAGTCGGCGATCACACCCGGATTGCGAGCATCGTCTTCCTTGATCTTGAAAGCGATCTTCATCAGGTCGGAACCAATATCCGCGATCTTCGTAAAGATGCCGCCCGCCACCCGCAGCGCTGCTGCGCCGAGCGATTCCCCAATGGCGAACCCGATAAAGCAGGGGCCGGCTAGATTTCCCGGGATGAACAACAGGATGCAAAGCATCAGGAACAGCTCGATGCTGATCAACAGCATTCCGATGCTCATGCCGGATTCCATCGGAATGTGGTAGCAGGGATAGGGTTTGCCGCGAAGGCTTGCAAACGCGGTGCGTGAATTCGCAAACGTATTCACTCGTATGCCGAACCAGGCCACCGAATAGCTGCCCAAAATTCCAATAATGCTGAAAATGAGAATGATGACGACGCGGTAGACCTCGAGGCGCTGCAGGAAGCCGAAATAAAAGATGATCGCTGTACCGATGAAAATCTCGAGGATCATTAAGAATCTTCCTTGCGTCTGCAAATACGTCTTGCAGGTTTCGTAGATGAGCTCGGAGATTTCCCGCATCGAGGCGTGGACGGCCAGGTCGCGCAACCGCTTGTAAATGACCAGGCCGAAAACCATTCCCAAAAGCGCTATGAGTAGGCCGCCCATCAGCAAGCTGGGGCCGCTAATGCCGCCCAGGAAAGTGACGCGGCTCAGATCGGGAACGACGAGATTGACCTCGCCCCCGCGATGCTCGGGCTGCGCGCCTTGCGCAAGAAGTAACAGCATGATCGAAAACTCCTATCGGTATTCGGGGAAAATTCGGGGACAATGAGCAATTTTTCGGGTCTTAAAAATTGCTCATCGTCCCCGAACTTTCCCTCCTCGGGTCCAGCCAATCCCGAAGTGCGTCACCCAGAAAGTTGAAAGATAAAACCGTCAATGCCAGAGTCACGGACGGGAACACCACCATGTGCGGCGCGTCGAACAAATGATTGCGGGCGTCATTCAACATAGCACCCCAACTCGGTGTTGGCGGGGCTATACCCAAGCCTAGAAAACTGAGCGATGCTTCGCTGAGTATCGCAATCGCCATTCCAACGCTGGCCTGCACCAAAACCGGCTGGACGATGTTCGGCAAAATGTGGCCGGCGAAGATCCTCATGCTCGACGCCCCAAGCGCGCGGGCTGATTCCACGAACTCGAGTGTCTTTACTTTGAGGACCTGACCGCGCGCCAGCCGTGCATATCCAACCCAACCGATCGTCGTCAACGCAAAAATTAATCGATCGAGACCTTGGCCCAGGAAAGCCACAAGCGCGATCGCAAACAGAACTCCGGGGAAGGCCAACAACGAATTGATGACCACCACCGTCACCAGCGTGTCCAGCTTGCCGCCGACGTAACCGGCAAATCCCCCAATCAAAACGCCGGCCAAGCCGGAGAGCAAAACAACGGTAGCTCCAACCCGCATGCTCACGCGGGCACCCCAAAGGATGCGTGAGAGAATATCACGCCCCAACTCGTCGTTTCCAAACGGATGCTTCCATGATGGTCCTTGAAGCCGGTCCATCAATTTTTGATCGGCCGGATCGTACGGCGCGAGCCATGGCGCAAACAGCGCCGCCATCGTTAGCGCGGCCACGATGAAAAGACCCGCCGCCGCCAGTTTGTTCTTTCGGAGAAACTCAGTCATACCGGATGCGCGGGTCTACGACTGAATACAGGACGTCCGTGGCCAGATTTACGAGGATGTATGTCAATGCAATCGTTAGAATGCAGCCCTGCGCGAGTGGATAGTCTCGGGCGAAGATCGCCTGGATCGTCAGGCGGCCAAGTCCAGGCCATGAAAAGATCGTTTCGGTGATGATGGCTCCGGCCAGCAACCCTCCAGCATTGAGTCCCAGCAGCGTGACCACAGGAAGTAATCCATTGCGCAACGCGTGTCCAAACAACACGGCGCGTTCGGTGAGTCCCTTCGCTCGCGCTGTGCGGACATAGTCCTGCCGGATTTCCTCGAGCATCGACCCGCGCACCATCCGCGTCATGATGGCCGCCGAACCTCCTCCTAATGTAATGGCCGGCAAGATCAAATGCGAAAAACCGTCCTCACCCGATACCGGCAGCAAACCAAGCGCGATCGAGAAGAAAAGAACCAGCAAGGGACCTAATGCAAAATTCGGAAGCGACACCCCAAACAAACTCACGAAGCCGATCGCCCGATCCAGGGCGAGGCCGCGCCGCATTGCGCTGATAACACCGAACGGTACGGAAACCGTTATGCAAAAAATCATAGATGCAGCAGCAAGCTTCACGGTTGCGGGATATCGCGCCATTATGGCAGAAGCTACTGTCTCCTGATTCCGGAAAGATATACCGAGATCGCCGCGCAGCAGTCCGGTTATATAGGTCCGGTATTGCTCCAGGACCGGCCGGTCCAATCCCAAGTCGTGGCGCAACCCTTCAACCTCCGCCACGGATGCGCCTTCTCCCAACATCTGGGCCACGGGATCGCCGGGCACCATGTGGATCAACCCGAACACAAGACTTACCACGATCCAAAGGATAGGTAACGTCAGCAGCAGGCGCCGGACCAGGAAGGCGAGCATAGCTATCGAGTATAGCTAGAAGTTCGCCGTGCACCTCAATGACAATTGAGCATTGAACAATGAACATTTCCGATAAAAAATTTATCGGTCGTCAATAATCATGGCCATTAGTCATGGTCATTAGTCATTTTTCATTTTTTGGGGAGGAAGAGGAGCCCCCTTCCGGGAGCTCCTGTGGGGTTCTGAAAGGGAATTCGAACTAAACGAATTGCCCTTAATAATGCAACACTCGTACCAAACCAATCGCCACAATGAATTCAATGAGTTACGATCAAAGCCGCCGCCGTTTCTCCAAAAATCTGACAATCTGCGGTCAACTTCGTGTCAATTTTCGGTACTCCCAGAGGGAAGGGGTGAATCCAGCCGTCGAACACCCTGCTCCAGGTCCAGCAAAAACTGCTTTCTCCAAAGTCCGCCGCCGTAGCCCCCGAGCTTGCCGTCTTTGTTAACTACCCGGTGACATGGGATGACGATGGCGATCCGGTTCAGGCCGTTCGCATGACCTACCGCACGTTGTGAGCCGGCCGAATCAATTTGCCGTGCCAGGTCTTCGTAGGAACGGGTCTGGCCGTAAGGTATGCGCAACAACTGGTTCCACACGCGCTCCTGAAAACGAGTGCCCGGATAAACCAAAGGAACCGAAAACTGTTTCAGATTCCCGGCGAAATATTGCTCCAGTTCCTTCTCGAGAATATTCAAATGCTCGTTGCGGCCGGGCACGATCGCGCACGAGAACAGCTTCTTCAATGTCAGAAACTGGTTTTGGAGCATTCGCCTGTCTGTAAATTCCAGAAGGCATACGCCACGATGGTTCGCTGCGGCGATCAGAGGTCCCAGGGGACTCTCAAACCACGAGACAACGATACAGTCGAGGTCTTCGCTGCGGCCGGGCGGTCTGCCGAACGTGCGCGTGAACGCGTCCCTAAATCCACTGTGCGATTCGTAGCCGTTTCCCAGCGCGACATCGTCCAGACCGGTCCCTCGCCGAAGCTGGTCCAGAGCGCTGCCCAGCCGCTGCGATCTGCAGTAGGCCTGAAAGGTCATGCCATAGTGCTTGCGGAAATATCGCCGGAGGCGAAACGGATCGATGCCCGATTGCCGCAGTTCCGCATCCTTGATCTTTTCCGAGGTACTGATGACGAGCTCCAGCGCGGCGTTTACCCACTTCGGCGGCTGTCCTTTCGCATCCAGCGGGCGGCAGCGTTTGCAAGGACGGTATCCTGCAAGCAGGGCTTCGCGGACGTCGGAGAAATAGTCCACGTTTTTCGGCAGCGGCTTTCTGGCCGGACAGGACGGGCGGCAGAATATTCCAGTTGTGCGCACACCTAGAAAAAAGATGCCGTCATAGGAGACGTCTTTCGCAAGATATGCGCGTTGCATTTCTTTGACGGATGGGATCATGTTCATGGCCGCCATTGTTTCTCGAATTTCGACAACGATTCCACCGATTTCTTGACAGTGATTTCCGCGGGGTCGGTGAACGTTAAACTTTCGCTCCGTCATTTTCTGTTCCGTCATTTTCTGTTGTGATAGCCTATGCGCACGCTTTTGACCTTTCGGCACGGCCGATTGAGGTTGGAAGTGTATCGAGGACTGTCTGGATTTCGGGAGGAGCGATATGAAAAAGGTACTCGTGACGTTGGTTGTAATATCGGCTCTCATGCTGGGGCCGGCGGTTGGGCCGGCAGCCGCCCAGAATGCGAGAGCCTTGCTGCAGGCGGCTGACAGCGCCGTCGGCGCAAGCAAAGTCAATTCCATTCAGTACACCGGGACGGGACGGATCGCCTATCTCGGTCAGAATTTCACTACCGCGGACGATTGGCCGCGCGTGGATTTGAAGACCTGGTCCCAAACCATCGATTACAGCGGAAAGTCGGCCAAAGAAGAGATGGTGCGTGTGCAAGGCAACAACCCGCCGCGCGGCGGAGGTGCCGGCTTTCCCATCACGGGCGAGCAGCGCTCGACGACACTGGTCAGCGGCAATTACGCCTGGAACTTGAACGCACAAGGCCAGCCCCAAGCCCAGAACGATCAAGCCGAAGTGCGCCAGTTCATGCTCTCGGTCAGCCCGCATGGCTTCATCAAGGCGGCGATGGCCGATCCGAATGCGACCATAACCGATCGCGAATTCATCGGCGCCGGCAGGACGCTGCGTGTCGTCGGCTTCACCACGATGGGCAAGTACAGGGCGACGGGCGAGTTCAATGCCCAGAATATGCTGGAGCGCGTGGTCACCTGGATTCCGAGCCCGGTGATGGGCGATATGCAGGTCGAGATCCGCTACACGGATTGGAAGGACATCGGCAATGGCATCAAGGCGCCGTTCCACATCCATATGCACCAGGGCGACCATCCCCTGGTGCGCGGCATGAATTTCATGGACGTCCAGGCCAGCGATGTGAAAGCCAACGTTGAGAGCGCGTCCTTAACCGTGCCCGACGCAGTGCGGAGCGCGGCGGCGCCCAGGGTCAATATTCAGACCACCAAGCTCGCCGAAGGCGTGTGGCTCATCGCCGGCGGCTCGCATAACAGCGTCGCGGTCGAATTCAAGGATTTTGCGGCCATCATCGAAGCTCCGCTGGACGATGCGCGCACCAACGCGGTGATCGCCGAAACCAAACGGCTCATTCCGGGCAAAACGATTCGGTATGTCGTCAACACCCATCATCACTGGGATCATTCGGGCGGCCTCCGTGCGGCTTCCGCGGAAGGGGCTACCATTGTCACGAATGAGCTGAACAAGAACTTCTACGAAAGAGTCCAACTCGTACCGCAGCCCCGTACTCTGAGTTCGGACCGGCTGTCGCAATTCCCATTCGCGACGACGGGGCCCGGACCAGGAAAGCTCGAGACCTATAGGGAGCGGCATGCGATCAGCGACGGCGATCAATCGATCATCAGCTACCACGTCGACGGGTTCAATCACGCGGGCGACATGGCGATCGTGTATCTGCCGAAGTCGAAGATTCTCATCAATGCGGACATGGGGCCACCGGCTCCCGGGACGCCGGTCGCGAATGTCAGCCCGAATTCGGTATCGCTTTACAACAACATCAAGCGGCTGAAGCTCGATGTTTCCCAACACGTGCCGATTCATGGCAATCCGAGCTCGAACGCGGACTTCGAGAGCACCGTCGGACCGGCCGCAGCGCGTACACGCCCGGCCGGCCCCGAAGGGAATTGAATCGAATAACTAATAGCCACAAAAAGGCACAGAAAACACAAAAATTGCCGTTGTGTCTTTTGTGCCTTTTTGTGGCACTCTTTTTCGTGTTTGCAGTTCGAATTTTCGGCTATGCCCTTTTGATGACGACGAAGCTGATATCGTCAGCCGCTTCTGCAAAATTCAGGACGTCTGTCTTGATACCTTCGAAGATCTGCCGCGCTCGCTTATGCTTTAACTCGCGAACTTTCCGTTCCAGCCGTTCGGGGAAATACCGTTCATTGTCCTTCATATGTTCTGAGAGTCCATCGGTATAAAGGAGCAAGATGTCGCCTGTGCCCATGAGCTTCCATTCGTTGAGCTGGTACTGATCTTTGAAACCCAGAGTGCTTTGCTTCTTGCGGCGATCGATAATGTTATTTGATGGAAGTGTTCCAATTGGCGGAAACGACGTGCAAAGTTCCTGGCTCACGGGCATGAAGCGGTCTAGCTTATGGGAGAAAACCACTGGAGCCGGGTGTGCGGCTGAAAGAAACCGGAACGTGGAATCTTCGGAAATTTCGCCGTAGATCATTGTTGTGTATTTGTGAAGGCTCGACGAATCGTAGAATCGCGTGTTGAGGTTCTCGAAGAGATGTTTCGTGATGTGGCCGAACATGTCCAACTCATAGAGTGATCCGACGAGAAACGCCTGATGCAACATCGCCGCGAGGATGGCGT
Source organism: Acidobacteria bacterium 13_1_20CM_2_55_15 (assembly GCA_001920875.1). GTDB lineage: Bacteria > Acidobacteriota > Terriglobia > 20CM-2-55-15 > 20CM-2-55-15 > 20CM-2-55-15. The sequence continues at coordinate 3,599 of MNKP01000157.1, read as the reverse complement.
CGGTCAAGTGGTGTCCGGAAACATCCAGAAGAACGATTCCAGCCATTTTCCTGCACGCCTTCAGGTTTTCCACAATGTCGGCCCGCCCTTGCGTCTCCGCGCGCTCGATTCGCGCCTGCAGATCGTAACGTTTTTGAAAATCGACATAGATGATATGGTCGCCGCCTCCGGCTCCGCGGAGCGGCAGCGTCTCGCCATAAACATCAACTCCCTCGAGCGCCGGGATATCCGCGGTCGATGGCTTAATGCGATCTGCAATATCCTGGAAATTTTTCAGTTCTTCGCTTAATACACTGGTCGAATCAATCATCATCTGTGGTCGCATGCGCCCGCCATGCAATGTGGATGCCGTTTCTCAATTGCAGCCGCACGCAGGTAAGAAAAGATTTTGCCTTGGTCACTTTTGAAGAGGCCATACAAAAACGTAGGACCTCACCAGAAATCCGCACAACGTTGTCGTCTAGCATTCGCCTGCCGGAGTGCATGACAGCGCGAGCTGCCCCGGCCATCCGCCAAGTATAAGATTAATGTGTGGATCTTCCCGTCAATCCGCCGATTTTGCCGATGCTTGCCAAGCGCATCGGAGAATTACCGGCTGCTGGACAGTGGATCTTTGAGCCCAAATGGGATGGGTTTCGGGCGCTGGTTTTTCACGACGGCGACGAGATCTTTATCCAGAGCCGTGATGAAAAATCGCTGAACCGGTACTTCCCCGAACTGCTGGGGCCGCTTCGATCGCAATTGCCGGCGCGCTCCGTGGTCGACGGCGAAATCGTCGTCGCCAGAAATGGCGCGCTCGACTTCGAAGCACTGCAGCTCCGCATTCATCCGGCCGCGTCGCGGGTGAACCTTCTCTCCCGGGAGAGTCCGGCATCGATCGTCTTATTCGATCTGCTCTCGGAGGGGAACCAGGATTTGCGCAGCGTGGCGTTTCGGGAGCGCCGCATGAAGCTGGAATCGATGCTTTCAGCCGCAGCGCCTCCGATCCACCTGACTCCCGCAACCACCGACTTGAGTGTCGCGGCGGACTGGTTTCGCCGGTTTGAGGGCGCTGGTCTCGACGGGGTCGTGGCCAAGGCGATTTCGGGAAAGTATGAGTCCAATAAGCGCGTCATGCTGAAGGTGAAGCACGAGCGCGATTGCGATTGTGTCGTTGGCGGCTTTCGCTGGCACAAGAACAGTGAGCGCGCGGCTGTCGGCTCCCTGCTGCTGGGCCTTTACGACGATTCGGGAGCCCTGCAGCATGTCGGCGTCTGCGGGAGCTTTAAGGACAGCGTTCGCCGCGACCTCGTCGAGTACCTCGCCCCCTATCGACGGGATGCGCTCGTCGACCATCCCTGGAAAGCATGGGCCGAGCACGACTCGGCAGACGACCAACCCGGGCGTCGCATGCCGGGCGGCCAAAGCCGCTGGAGCCAGGGCAAGGATCTCTCTTGGGAGCCGCTGCGGCCCGAACTGGTCGTCGAAGTCGCTTATGAACACATGCAGGGCCCCCGATTCCGCCACCTGGCGCAGTTTCGCCGGTGGCGTCCGGACAAGAAGACGCGCGACTGCACATATGCCCAACTCGAGGTCATTCGGCCATTCGAGCTGGCGGCCATCTTTGGAAATTAACCCTCTCCCTCTGGGAGAGGGCGGCGCGACGGCTGCAGGCCGGAGCGCCGGGTGAGGGTTTCAGGATTTGCCCCAACTCATACCCTCACCCGGCGCTGTCGCGCGTGCCTCTCCCAGGGGGAGAGGCACGCCACTCACGTGTGGGATCGTCGTCGGGATCCGGAGTTTCCTGCGGCGGGCGCAACTCTTCCGGCACGTGGCGCAGGTTCACCCGGACACGAGTCCAGGTGGATGATCGGCCTCGCATCGAGTCGATCAGGACATCGTCCACCGCAAGCAGCTTGGCCACCTCGGAATGATTACGCGTCCAGCGTTCCAGGCCGGCGAGAGCAGCTTCTTTAGAGGGAGAGTTCGCGATCACCAGAAGCGGTATCTTCGTTCGCGGCTTCTTCGCGGCACGCGATGGCGCGACGCGCGGCGCCTCGCCCTCCATCTTGCGGAAGTGCGGCGGCCAGGGCGCGTCGCCGAGACCCGCCGCTTCGTCTTCGGCCGCAAGCTCGAGTAGCTTTTCGAGGGAACCTGCCTGGGCATCCATACTGGCGTGTGGGTCGCCCAACTCCGCGAAACGCCTCGAAACCGTCAGCACGGTAAAATCGGCCGGATCACATTCGGGAACTTCGTCCCAGTGAAGCGGTGCGGATACGCGCGCATCCGGCAGCGGGCGCACGGAATACGCGGAGCACGTCGTACGGTCTTTCGCGTTCTGGTTGTAATCGAGAAAGACGCCGTGCCGCTCCTCCTTCCACCACTTCGAGGTGGCGAGGGCAGGTACCCGCCTCTCGATCGCACGCGAAAGCGCGAGCGCGGCGCGCCGCACTTCGATGAACGTCCAGCGCGGTTCAATCCGCGCATTCACGTGCATTCCACGCGAACCGCTCGTTTTCGGCCAGCCTCGAAGCCCCATCTCCTCGAGAAACGATTTCACTTCGAGAGCGACACGGCGCACATCGTCCCACCCGACGCCCGGCCCCGGATCCAGATCGACGCGCAATTCGTCCGGGTGGTCGAGGTCGGCAGCGCGGACAGCGTGAGGATGGAGCTCGATCGAGCCCAGGTTCACAACCCAAACCAGTCCTGCGGCATCATCCACAACGATCTCTTCCGCTTTGCGCCCCGAAGGAAATGACAGCGTGACCGTTCGCAGCCATTCGGGACGACGGAGCGGCGCGCGTTTCTGATAGAACGCTTCACCTTCGGCGCCGTTGACGAACCGTTTAAGGACTAGCGGGCGATCGCGAATTCCCGCCAGCGCGCCCGGAGCGACCGCCAGGTAATAGTGCACCAGATCCAGTTTGGAGAGCTTCGTTTGCCTGGAGAAATAAGGTTTGCCGGCATGGGTCACACGCACGTCGCGTCCGTTGATCGACAGAGTTACGGCGGCGGCCTCTTTCTTCACTCAGACAGGCTAACATTTTGATGAATCAAGGGACATGCCGATACCGATTCACGACTTCATTCACATTCCATACTTATTGCCTCGCAGGGGCATCACCTGAGGGGCCGTAGATGCTTGGAACTTTGCCGCCCATCGGACGAATGTACGTGCTCAATTGCCCGCGATGATGTACGGCATCGAAAAGGGCGATCCACAACAGTCCTCCGATAGAGTCTCTAAGAATGATTTCTTGTTCTCCTCGGATCAACCAAGCCGGCCGGTTCCATGTGGCATCGACAAGATGGTTCAGTCTCTCAGCAAGCGCATGATGTTGCTCTTGATACGCAGCGATCATCGCTTCCAGTGTCGCAGGGCCAGCCGCCGCGTGGACACGTAATCTGCTGTTATACGAACCCTGTCCCGTTTCGCAAAGCTCGACACAACTGCGTTCCAGTGAAACCAGGAGCGCAACCAATTCGCCGGCCGAACGCGAGCCGGCGTGTGGCCGGTAGTCCAGCCGGTCGGGAGGCAGAGCTTTGAAAACGTCCACAAACGCCGGGTATTCCACCGACCATCGTCGAATGAAGAAGTCGCGGTTACTGAGCTGTGT
>MNKP01000009.1 GCA_001920875.1 Acidobacteria bacterium 13_1_20CM_2_55_15 | reverse complement strand
AAAGCCGACTCAGAGTTTCAGCAGCCTGGTCAGGTTTCCACCAAGGATCATCTCTTTCTGGTCGTCCGGAATCTTTGCGGCCAAAATGTTGTCCACCGCGTCCGGCCAGGCCAGAATCGGAATGTCGGTGCCATAAACGACCTGCGTCGGGCCGACTTCCTCGACAAGATGCCGTACGCCTTCGGGTGAAAACACCATTGCATCGACGATGATCTGGTCCTTGAAGTACGCGCTGGGTTTTTTCTTGTTGGCGCAATTGGCATTGCCGCGCACTTGGCAAGCCACCTCCGTTCGTCCCAGGTAAGATGGGAGGTAACCTCCACCATGAGCGGCGACAACCTTGAGATTAGGGAACTTGTCCAGCGTGCCGTCGAAGATCAAGCGGGTAAGAAACACGGTCGTCTCCAGCGGATTGCCGATGATGTTACCGAGATCGCCCCTGCTGCCCTCCCATGCATTTTCCTTGAGCACATTGTCGGCGCCGCCCGGATGCATGAAGACCGGCACTCCGAGATCCTGCAGTTTGGCCCAGAAGGGGTCAAACTTCGGCGAAGAGAGCGACTCACCCTCGACGTGTCCACCGATGGAAGCACCACGATGGCCCAATTGGTTGACCGCACGCTCGACCTGCGCCGCCGCCAGATCGGGGAACTGCAGGGACGGCGAGGTTAGAGCCACAAAGCGAGTCGGGTGCTGCTTGCACCAGGCTGCAAGGCCGTCATCCGCCGCGTGCACGATCTTGTCGGCTAGAGCGCGGTCTTTCACCGCGTACCACCAATAGCCGTTGATGCTCAGCACCTGAACGTCGATCCCGCGCCTGTCCATCTCCTGGATACGTTCCATGTCTAACGGCCGCCCTCCGGCGTTGCGAGCGAACTCGGTATTCGCAACGACGGGCTTCACCTCGTCGACTGTGGCGTGCGCATGGACGTCCACCACTCGAACGCGCCGGCCTCCTATTTGCACCTCCCGCCGCGTTACTGCGGCGGAAGCCCGCGGCGCCTGCCCACGCCCCTGGCCGCCTCTGCGCTCCTCTGCGTCCGCATCCGGGAAACTCCGGCTCACGGCTAACCCGGCGGCGGCTCCCGTCACTGTCCTGATAAAAGATCTCCGGTTCGGCATTTATGTCCCTCGTGAGAATTTTTTCGGAAGTCTACCTTCTTCCCCAGAATCTGTCATTATTTCTCGGAGATTTTCTTGACAGCAGTATGGAGCGAGCCTATCGTGAATTCCGCTTCGCTTCCTGAGAAAGAGTTTCAACAGGAGATCGGCATGAAACCGAAAGTAATTTTCGTTGCACTGTTGTGCCTGCTTTGTGCAGTGGCTGCGTTCGGACAAGCTCGCGAGAGTGGTCGGGGGCGAGGCCAAGAGGGTGGACGGGGCCGTGGTCAGCAAGCCGCCCAGCCGCCGGCCACGGACAAAGTGACACCGGAGATCGCTGGTGTAGTGAAGGCCGGCACCAAGATAGAAATTGTCAAATTCGGGCTCGGAGGCACCGACGCAGGCATGGGCATGTCTGACGGCAGCGTTCTGGTGTCTTCTCGTGGTTCGCTCCTCAAAATCGACCCGGACGGCAATGCGACCACGCTCGTGGAGAACACCGATCAAGCAGCGGGTTTGGCGATCGATCGCAAGGGCCGGGTGATTGCGGCGCAATACTCGAAGAAAGTCAGCGTGCTGTATCCCAAAGGAAGCGAGGAAGTGCTAACCGACAGCTTCGATGGCAAACCTTACATCCGCCCCAACGATCTGATTGTCGACAAAAGGGGTGGCATCTATTTCACCGATTGTTACCAAATCGGCGCAACGCCATCGCCGAATGACTTGCCCCAATCCGTTTATTACATCGCTCCAAACAGCCACAAGGTTATCCGCGTCGCTAGCGACGTCAGGCGGCCGAACGGCATCACGCTCAGCGCCGATGACAAAACTCTCTACGTCAATGATTGGGACGGCGCATATCTGCTGACTTACGACGTTCAGCCGGATGGCACGTTGAAGAATCGGAAGAACTTCGGCAAGTACACATTGAAGGAAGAGACAGACCATGGCCTGGTCAGCGGTGCCGATGGCTTATGCATTGACAGCGCGGGCCACACTTTTGCCACAACGCCGGCTGGGGTTCAGGTATTCAGCGCCAAAGGCGAGCACCTTGGCGACATCGAAGCTCCTTACGATATGCCGCCTCAGAACTGCGGCTTCGGTGGACCGGGTAACAGCTATCTTTATGTCACTGGTCGAGGAGTCGTTTACAGGATTCATACACTCAGCGCAGGTGTTAAAGATCGCGGAAAGTAATCTGTAGCGGCGCTCGGCGAAGCGCAAGCGCGACAGCGCGCAGCCTCAAGAAATAGACCGCCGCTACAATACGCTATTTTTTCTTTTCCGCCGCAGCCCCTGCCGCAACTGTCTTGTTATAGTCTGCGGCTTCAGAGGCGGCGCAGACCTGCTCCCGGATATCAAACCACTCAGGCTGCAATCGAAGGGGGAATTTGTCCAGGGCGTTCCAAGGCTTCGTGTACATTTTTGGATCATTAATCGTTAAAGTTAACTCCATGATGTCCTGATTCACTCGATGGAATGTCTCCTGTACCATCAATTCATCGCTATGAGGGCGGCCCGCGTTATCGATCCAGGTCCTTTCATCCAACCCCCTCGTTTGAACGACAAACGTATAGTCGTCCATCCATTTTCCAACGGAGTAGCCGTACCACCGAGGCTCCAGAATCTCTTTAGGAAGCTCTCGCCCGTCCGTCCAAATATTCCGCCAGACTTGGCTATTCTGATAAACGAACAACACCTGATTTTTGTTTTGCCAAATCTGTATCGCGCGCAGGTTAAATAGTTCTATGCGCGGAAACCCTATGGGATCGCAGATGTCGAAGGGATCGTTATTATCCTCAATCGGAACCGCCGTAACTCCCCATCCCGGTTTATGAGACTTCCATGTTTCGAACCCCAAAGGCGTGAAAGGCAACTCATGTTCAGGCTTCCCATCTGCAGGGTAGTTTCTTGCGCCGGTCGCCTGGACTCCGTCGCGATAACCCGGTGTCGGTTCCCAAATTCCGGTCAGATCCCGGACAGGAGCAGGAGCTGAGTTCTGCGTTTTCGGGGCGTCGGGCACGATCCGATCCCAGCCATCGCGGTGTATGCTCCTGCCTGACTCGCGCTGTTGAGCGATTTGAGCTCCCAGGCCAGGCACAAGAATCAGCAATGCAATAGTGGAGGTCACATAGCGGCTTTTCATTTTGAGTCCTTTCGGAATTCAAAAATTCAGCTTGGAGTTGGCCGTGGCCACCGATTCTGCGGATCAAGCGAAGCAGTTAGAAATACCCTTGAGCCGTCCTCTCTCCTAGCGTTCATTACCCATACTCAATTCCTGACCATCGGGAAGTACAACTTTAACGACACGCCCGAGGTTAACACCACTCTTGGCAATTCCGTTCATGGTGACGGTGACCTCGTCACCGACTTTGAACGATTTGGCAGTGATGCCAAAATTGATCAGTGTGGATGGATTATTCCACTCCCCGATCCATTGCACGACGTTGCCCTTCTCGTCTTTAGCATCGAACTTCAGGAAGGAATGGGGATTGGTCCAACGCCACTCCGTCACGACGCCCTTGATGGTGACGGTTTTGTTGTCGTAGGAGGCGTTTCCATGATGTGCAAATGTGGGAAGGATTAACAGCATAAAGAGAACTAAAGATGCGCAGATCGAAACCCCAATCCTTTTCTTCATATAGTTTGAGCCTTGGCGCAAAATCTACGTCCGCCCCCGGACGAAGTCAAGACCAAGACAATGGAATTCAGCCGCACAAAAAGGAAAGGCGCGGTGATACACCGCGCCTGCAAGTTGAAGATCGGAAGGATTCCGGGCAAAACGAATATTAGTGCTTGTTGTGACCTCTGCCGCGGCCTCGTCCGTGGTGTTCTTTTTCTCCGTCTTCGTCTTCGGCCACGAAGTGCCTGCCTCCGAAGTTCGGTCCCTGAACTTGGTAGACCCGATATTCGCGCTCTCGGAATTCACGCAACTGTCTCACCTTGTACCTTCGGAGGCCCGGAGGCAACCTTTCAACCGCCACGTAGGTCCACGGTCCGCCGTATCCCGCTCCCCAGAACCAATGGTCGCCATGGAAATAGTAGTAGCGGCCGCTGACGAAAAAGATGTCATAGGGAACACCTACGGCTACGTACATTTGGGGCTCCGGCAACATTACCATTGTTGGAGGAGAGTACACAACGACGGGCGGTGGCTCGCCGATGTGGACGTCTATGCTCACCTGGGCACGGGCGGGCGTTGTCAAGAGTCCGAGCAACAGCATCGAACCCAAGAGCATCCCGCATCTTGTCCTCATCATAAGGTCACTCCTTTGAGCCTGGATATTCAGGCATCCTTGACGCGCATGCATTCCACTGGCAATCGCCGTGCCACTCCTGCGGTATTAAGGGATAAGCCTTTACGCCCCAATATGAGGTATCTACGCAATAAAGTTTGTAGCCTTCTCACGAAACTCAGCCACGACAGGATTGTGATCGCTCAACTGCTTCCAGCGCGAGCCGCGAACGACACGGCAGGAGATCAAAAGCGGCAGCCACGAACGCGGGACGAAAATGCCGTCGCAGTGATACGGCGCGGACGGGTTTCCTGTCCATCGCAGCGTTTGCGCCAGCGGACGATCCGGATTCGCCGCCTGCCAACAACTCACCAACTCGAACTCGTTCGTCAGGCGGTCGAGAATATCGCGTTCGCCTCGCAGCATCCGGATGCGATCGCGCGGCTGCCGGTAGCCGACGGCGATGTTGAAGTCACCGCCCAGTACGAGGTCAGCGCGCCCGCGGAGGGCGGCGATGCGGTCGAGGATGTGTTGCATTGTTCGGATGTATCCCCGTTCACCGGCTGGTCCGTGAACGCTGAACACGATGAACGGACGTTCCAACCACGACGTATTTCGGATCTGGCCGCCGACAACCCAGCCGTCGTAATCGGGAATCGCGATCGGCACGAGCGACGCCGATCGCGCAAAAAGTCCGCTGCCCCAATCCCTGGTTCCGGCGGACTGCCAGGCGAATCCATCGCGCTGCCCGTGCCGGAATCGCTCTCCAGGCGAAGTCTCCGGCGGACGGCATTCCTGGGCGAGCAACAGATCGGGTTTCAAACTGCGGATCACCCGAGACCAGTGACCGCACCGCTTCAGGCTTCCTGCGCGGAGAAAATTGTAGGTGACGATTCGCATTTCACAGAGCCGCGGTTGGCGAATTTGCGCCAGCCTCTAAAAAAAATGCGGCAAAGGCACGGGCCGCTACAGGACCGGCCGTAGCATGCGGCCGATTGGCTTTCCAACGGGCTCGCCATCCCGCATCTGAACGTGGCCGCGGACAATCGTGCAGACCGGCACGCCTTTCACCTTCCAGCCGTGCCATGGTGTGGGCTTGTTCTTGCTGTGCAGTTTATTGCCGTCGATCACACTCTCTTTGTTCATGTCGACGATGGTAACGTCGCCATCGGAGCCGAGCCGAATGGCTCCCTTCTTTGGATAGAATTGCCAGATCTTTGCCGGGTTTTCACTGGCGAGTTTAACGTAGTGGTTTAGCGTCATCCGTCCTTTGTTGACCTCGGTCAACATCAGCGGTACCGCCGTTTCGACGCCGCAGAAGCCCGAAACGCAATCCCAGATGGCGGGCTTCAGCAACTTCCCTGTCATGTCGCATCCCTTCTCTTCAAAGGTGTGAGGAGAATGATCGGTTGCGAGCATATCGACGTATCCATGGAGCAGTCCGTCCCAAAGCGCCTGGGCATGATCGCGTGGGCGAACCGGCGGATTCATTTTCAGAAGCGGACCGACCTCGGCCATGTCCTTTGGCTCGCGCAGCAGATAGTGAGGCCCCGTCTCGGCGGTCACTCTCACGCCTCGTGCCTTGGCATCCCTCACCAGGAACGCGGCCTGTTTGGAGCTCATGTGAAAAACGTGCAACTTGGTCCCAAACGCCTCGGCGAAGAACAAGGCGTGTGCAACGGATTCCGCCTCGCAGAGAGCCGGTCTCGATGATTCCCAATAGATCGGATCGTTTTTTCCTTTGGCTTTCAGTTGATCGGTGTAGTGATCCATGATCTGGCGATTCTCGGCATGGATCCCCAGAGGAAGTTTCGATTCGGCAATTCGGGAAAAAGCTTCCAGGCAAACCCCGTCGTCGGGACAAGGGAGATTGCCGACGGTTGCGCCAAAGAAGATCTTGTAACCAATAACGCCGGCTTCCGCCATCGGAGCGATCTGGTCTGTATTGGTCTGAAGGATGACTCCGATGAGCCCGAAATCGACCAGAGATTTCTCCTCAGCGAGCCGCTGTTTCACTGTGACCTGTTCGGCGTCCGCCGTCGGAGGAATCGTGTTCGGCATATCGATCACGGTTGTGATGCCGCCACATGCCGCTGCTGTCGATCCTGTTCCGAAGTCTTCTTTATAGGTGAGACCCGGCTCTCTAAAATGCACATGTCCATCGATCAACCCTGGAAGAATGTGCTTATCCCCGGCGTCAATGACTTCTTTGCCGTCGGGGAGGGAATCATCGGTTCCGATAGCAACAAATTTCCCATCCGATATGGCAACGCCGCCTTTGAAAGTTTCCTGCGTTGTGACCACCCAACCGCCCTTAACGACGAGATCGGCTTTCATGTCTTCATCCTAATTCGTTTTTCCAGAAAGAAGCCCGAAGAACAGCCAGCATACAAGAGCGCCCACCAGGCTCATGGATAAGCCCCAAGCCAACATCTTATTGAAAAGTGATCTCCGGTCTTCAGAGGGCGCCGCGCTCGCAATGCATAAAGCACCGGCGGTCGATAACGGAGATGTATCCACGATCATCGCGCCGACGCTGATGGAACCGGCGATTGCAATAGGATCGCCTCCACCCAATTTGGCGATCAGACCTGGGATCGTGGGAATGAATGCCGGCATGACGACACCGGCAGAGCTCGCGTAGACGGAGATCAATCCAGCCACGAAGGCGATCACTCCGTTAACAGACGTTTTCGTTGCGAACTTCGACAGAATCGTAATGAACAGATCCATGCCGCCTTTCTTCTCGAGGATGGAAATAAGAACGATCACGCCACATACCATAACGATTACGTTCCACGGAAGCGCCTTTAGTGCGGCCTGCTCGTCCGATGCACGAGCCAGCGTGAGAATGGCCGCCGCCATGAATGCACCCATCGCGACGTCGATTTTCAGTAACACGACAGCCGCGATGAGGAGTGCGATCAGTGCCAGCGTTAACTTCTGATTCCACGTCATCGGTTCCACACGTCCCAGACCGAATGCATTTTCCTCCTCTATCCCTTTCACGCGGGGGCGAGTGAGTAATCGATATCCGCCGAGAATGAAATAACCCCCGAGGCCTACAATCGACTCGATATAGAGGTTGTTCAGGTAAATCGCCGATTCCTGACCGGTGATTTGAATTCTTCCCATCAGACTATTCGCAATCACGCCCGACGGTGCGATCGGTGATAGAGTGCCCGCATTCGCTCCGGAGCACAGCACGATCGCCATTAAAAACCCACTGATCCCAACTCGGCCTGCCAGATTCATCGCCACCGGCGCCAGAAACGCCACCGTTGCGATAGCGCCGGGTCCGATCGAAGAAAACACCAGCGAGATAAAGAAGAAAATGACGGGAATCATTCCGACCCGGCCTCGTGCCAACTTCAGGCTGCTTTGCGTGATCTTGTCGAGAGTGCCGTTGACGGTGGCTTGACTGAAGAAAAACATCACACCGATCAGCGTCAGGAACAGACTAGACGGAAATCCAGCCATCACTTCGGCAACGCTCATCCTGCCGAACACCACACCAACAAGGAACGCGAACGCGATGGATAGAAGACCGACATTGAAACGCGAGACACAGCTGATGAGGATTGCAAGAACCAAAGCGATGATCGAGAGGACCGGTAAGCTCATCAGGAAACCGCGACTGTTAGTCCGTTGCCGCCTGGATCGCCCAGTAAACGCGTTCAGGAGTTAGCGGCAAGTCATAAATCCGGATCCCCAGAGCATTAGCCACGGCATTTCCAATGGCTGCAGGAGTTGGAGCCAATCCAGGTTCTCCAAGCCCCTTCGCACCGTAAGGCCCGTCGGGCGCCGGACATTCCACGATGATCGTTTTCATCTCCGGCACGTCCAGCGACGTCACCAGGTGGTAGTCCAGGAATGAAGGGTTGCGGACCCTGCCCTGGTTGTCAACGACTAACTCTTCGTGCAAAGCAGCGCCGATACCCATAGCGAGACCGCCCTCAACCTGCGCGACGCAGTTCAGCGGATTGATCGCTTTCCCGACATCGTGGGCTGCAACGACCCGGAGAAGCCGCACTCTGCCCGTCTCCTCGTCCACCGCCACCTCAGCGGCCTGTGTCGCATACATATAGAACGCCGAGGCGTGGTCGCTGTGTCCGGTTTGCGGGTCGACGTCTTTACCAAGCTCGTAGGTGTAGGATCCGTTTCCACGGACGACTCCATCGGGTCCCAGTTGCGTCCGAATAACCTCACCCAGGGTTATCGCATGGTGCGGATCTTTTTTCAGAAATACCTTGCCGTCCGAAAAGCGAAGATGTTCCTCCGGCGCCTGCAGAATTCCACTTGCCATCTGCGCGAGCTGCTCGCGAGCGTGGATAGCCGCATGCCGGACGGCGTTGCCCATATGAAACGTGCTCCGGCTCGACGTCGTGGATGAGTCAAAGGGAATCACGTCTGTGTCCAGCGGGTGCATGCGTGTGTTTTCGATGGGGACTCCAAGTTCCTCGGCTGCGACCTGGGAAAGCATGGTGCTGCAGCCCTGACCGATCTCTACAGTCCCTGCGAGTATAGTCACCTTTCCCTGACCATCAACCAGAACAGACGCATTGGAGGTTGTGGGCGTGCGCGTCGGTTTCGAGATACACGCAAATCCTTTCCCGATTTTGAATCCTTTTGGATCTAACTTCTCTGTCTTGCCCCAACCGATGGCCTCTGTCGCTCTTAATAAGGTTTCCTTCAGACCGACGTTGTGAAGCTCCTCTCCCCAGTAAGTGATGTCCCCATCGACGAAAATATTCTTCAGACGAAACTCGAGCGGATCCATGTGCAGCCGTTTCGCCAGATCATCCATGTGCTGTTCGCAGGCCCACGCGGCTTGAGGGATGCCGTATCCGCGGAATGCGCCGGCTACAGGCTTGTTCGTATACACCGCGTAGCCATCGACCTTGACGTGCGGAATGCGGTAAGGCCCGGGCGAAGGCAAGCTTCCCCTGATGCAGACCGTGGCACTCTTTTCAGAATAGGCGCCTGCATCCCAGTAAATCGTAATTTCACGAGCGACGAGTGTCCCGTCGCTTTTCACGCCGCTCTTGATTCGAACAATGGCTCCATGCCGAGTACTCGTCGAAACGAAAGTCTCCTGCCGGTTGAATTTGACCCGAACCGGACGGCCTTTCGTGTGATAGGCGAGAGCGATAGCAATACGCTCGACTTTCAATCCGCCTTTGGAGCCGAAGCCCCCACCCTGATAGGGATTGATGTAGCGAATCTTCTCGGGAGGTAATCCCAAAGCCTCGGCGGTCTCGGTGCGAACGCGGAATGGAGCATCGTTCGGAACCCAAACGGTCAGCTTTCCGGAGTCGTCCACCATTGCATGCGCAGAATGCGGTTCCATTGCTGCGTGCTGAATGGCGGGAACCCTGTAGCGTTGCTCGAGAACGAGGTCCGATTTGCGTAAGCCCTGCTCCACATCGCCCGTGCGAAGTTTGAAATGTTCGCAGACGTTCGGCAGCGGGCTGGTGACGATGAAGTCTGCTTTGTGGTACTTCGGATAATCCTCGTGGATCGCCCGCGCACCTGGTTTCGAGGCTTCCTCGGGCGAAAAATAGGCCGGCAGATCTTCATATTCGACTTCTATCAGAGCAACGGCAGCCTGCGCGGTATCTTCGTCAACCGCAGCAACGGCCGCGATAGGTTCCCCGACGTAACGGACCTTTCCCTGAGCGAGGAATGGAGTGTCCTTGATGGTTTCGCCATGGATCCAGGGCGCATCTGCTCCCGTGATTACCGCATGTACTCCCGGGTAATTCTTTGCCTTTTCAGTGTTGATACGCTTGATGATGGCGTGTGGCCGCGTGCTGAACAGCGCCTTTCCATAAAGCATGCCGGGAAGGACGAGATCGTATCCATAAACCGTCTGGCCGGTGACTTTCTCCTCGGCGTCGATGCGCGTCACCGATTTTCCGACGACTGCAAGTTCTTCCATTCTATTTTCCAGCCTCATCCTTGCGAAGCTCTGCCGCGGCAATCTGAACCGCTTGAATGATCTTGGCGTAACCCGTGCAGCGGCAGAGATTGCCCGAGAGCGCAAACCGAATCTCTTCCTCCGTGGGGTTTTGGTTTTCGTCCAGAAGAGACTTGGTCATCATCAGCATGCCCGGCGTGCAGTAGCCGCACTGCGCGCCGCCTTCTTGAACAAATGCTTGTTGCACGGGATGCAGGTGGGGACCAATCTTTAAACCTTCGATGGTTACGATGTCCGCGCCGTCCAGTTCACCCGAAAGGACAAGACAGGAGTTCACCGGCTTACCATTCAGAAGCACGGTACAGGCACCACAGTCGCCCGTTCCGCAGCCTTCTTTCGTTCCTGTTAAACCAATTTCGTCCCTTAAGAGATCCAGCAAAAGCCTGAACGGAGGAACCGTAAGCGTGAGGATTTTTCCATTGAGCCGGATCTGAATCCTCGTATTCATGAGTATCTTCGATCCCTTCTTGCCGTCCAGGAGAGGTTGTCTACATAGCCGGCCGCCGCATTCAGGAGCGCACGCCTGGTGTTCACTCGAACCATTTCTTTTCGATAGGCCGCGGAGGAGCGCACGTCGCTAATGGGCTTACATTCGTTGGAGGTCTCTTCAGCCTTCCTCGTCCTTATCGGCGTTGGCGACACCGCGCACAACGCAATTCGTGCATCCCGGCACCGTTTTCTCGCTCCTTCTGCGACGACACCCACTGCTACCCCGACATATGCCAGGTCCATCATTTCCCTCGGCGAGAACTTGATGTACTCCCCACAAAAATCGGGAGGAGTAGGCGGGATCAGGATTTCGGTCAGGACGTCGCCCTGCTGTATTATCGTTTTGCCGGGTCCGATGAAGAACTCTTCCAGCAAAACGATTTTCTCACCGTCGGATCGGGATATTTTCACTCGAGCATCAAGGATCAGAAGAGCCGGCGCGACATCAGCAGAGGGTGTGGCGTTCGCCATGTTCCCTCCAATGGTGGCGCGATTACGGATTTGTATCGATCCCACCTCAGCCGCGCTTTGCGCCAAAAAGGGATACTTTCTGCGAATCAAAGGTGCGGTCTCGATCTCTCGCATCGTCGTCAGGGCCCCTATGGTCAGTGATCCGTCGGAGGCTTCACGTATACCGGTCAGCGAGGGGATTTTCTTGAGATCGACCACGTATCGGGGAACGAGTCCCTTCTCTTTGATCGCGATGACGAGATCCGTCCCGCCCGCCAGAAAATGTCCTCCGGGCCCATGTTTCCTGAAAAGTTCGCAGGCTTCCGGAATCGAGACGGGTTGAAACACTTCGAACGGCTCAGGTCGCTTCATCTGCAGGCATTCTACAGCACCTTCTGGACGATCTCCTCCGCAATCATCTGCAGATAATCGATCCGGGCTTGTGGGTCGCGCGGCAAGCTATAAATGGTGAAACCGACGCGGTCCATTCCTGTGGTCTCGCGTGCTCTCTCGAGCATTTCGACACAATCTTTTGGAGACCCATGGATGGTCCAGTCATCCAGGTCGTGCTCATGCCCGAGCTGGAGTGAAACCATGCTCTTCTCCTGCATTTCCCACGTTTGATACATATTGAAAGTTTTGTCGAGGTACTGCCGAGCCGTCCGGGCGGCATCCTCCTTACTTTTGGCGACCATCAGACTGCGCGACGCGCCGATGGTCCCCGGGCCCGGGTGACCTGACTCCGCGCGCGCTTCGCGGTATACCTTCGCTAATTTCTGTATGTCGGCCCAGGCGACCTGGGGTCCAAAAAATACGCCATCGGCCAGTCGAGCGGCTCGCCTTGTAGCTCCTTCGCTCTGGGCTCCCATCTCGATTGGCGGGTGCGGCTTTTGATAAGGCGTGAAGCCTACACGGCCTTTGGTCACTTTCGAGTACCTGCCTTCAAATGTGACTTCCTGTCCGGTCCAAAGCTGTTTCATGAGTTCGATGGATTCCTCGAGCTTGGCGGTGCGGTCCTTTCGAGTCAGTCCGGCCGTCTCGAGCTCCGCCTCGCGGTAACCGATCGCCACACCCACCACGAGCCGGCCATGAGTCATGTGATCCAGTGTCGAAACGTTCTCGGCAACCTCCACTGGATTCAAGAG
>MNKP01000020.1 GCA_001920875.1 Acidobacteria bacterium 13_1_20CM_2_55_15 | reverse complement strand
ATGAGTTGAAAGATCATACTTTTGATCTCGTCGTGAGTATCTTTGGAGCCATGTTCGCCCCAAAGCCATTTGATGTGGCCAAGGAGATGGTGCGCGTGACCAAGCCTGGAGGCCGGATCATTATGGGGAATTGGATTCCGAATGACCCAACATTGGTGGCACAAATTTTGAAAATCAGCTCCTCTTATACGCCGCCGCCTCCAGAAGGCTTCATTAGCCCTATGACGTGGGGGATCGAGAACAATGTGATAGAGCGATTTGCAGGCGCGGGGGTCCCAAGAGAGAAAATATCATTCGCCAGAGACACCTATACCTTCAACTATCCCAGCGCGCCGTCAGAGTTACTTTCAGCATTCAGAAAATACTACGGGCCGACAATGAATGCATTCGAAGCCGCAGAAAAGAACGGTCGCACAGGGGATCTGCAGAAAGAACTGGAAGTTCTGTTCAACAGCCAGAACAAAAGCGCAAGCAAGGATGCCACCTCCATTCCTGCAATCTTCTTACGCGTTACTGTTGCGCTTTGAGCGATAGCCCACGCATTGCTTCGTTAGGCTACCAGGGCAAAAGTGAAAATCATGATCGGCACCAGGCTAGCCCATTACGGCGTGGTAGCAGGCTTCGCGGCTGTTCTTCAGTCCCAGAACCAAACGCTTTGGTTTAATTTCCGGCATCGCCGGCGTCCCTTGGCCGGCTTCTGGGCTTTGTAAAGCTCGTGGACGTTGCCTAGATTCTTGGTGGATCAAGCAGCAAGGGCGATCCTAAAACGCTTATTTATTGGACTTGGCTCCATTACTTTTTGGTAATGCGGGTGCCTGCCTGTCCCTGGGGATAACGAGACGCAGCAAAGCATGAAAGGTTTTTCGCACTTTGTTTTGGAATCGACCGTGGATCTTGCAGCGAAGGCCATGCCGCCCGAGGAAGATCCTCGAGTCGACGAATGCGTGAAGACAATTCGCCGGTACTTGGATTTGGGTGAATCGTGGCCCAATTCCGAATACAAGCAAGAGCTTCGGCCTGTGGTCAGCGCGCTATCGGACATTGCGCTTCAACATCGCCAGTTTTTGATTGCGGCACGGCTTGGGGAGATTGCACGTCAACTCGGGGCGTGAGGCCAAGTCGTCGATCATTTTTTACTGGCGTGTGTGGAGCGGAGGGGATGAATACTGTCTCTGAGTATCGGCAGACTCCGAAGAAACCAAACCTAGCTTGATCCGATCGTCTACTCGATCTCTTGTGGTGATCCAAACCGTCACTCGCACTCAATAGCGAGTTCAAACAGACGTCGGAGCAGACCGGCCGTAATGCACGGCTGGAGCGACGGCGGCGCCCCACAACCTACCGCTTCTTGCCAGAGGCTACGTCCACTCCAGTCAGTTTGGCGCGGTCGATGGATACCTTAATAAAACCGGAGGAGCGCAACTCAGCGACAAATTTTTCGATGGCGTCGAGCTTCGCTCTGGCGCCTTTCTCTACAACGAAGCATTGCTCGACCTCCAAAAAGCTGTCAGAGAGAGCACGCAGCTTCGAACCCGAAGCCGCTTGGGCATCGAGCGATCGCTGCCGGTTAATAGCGAAAACGTCCACTTCCCCGCTCCCAAGCAGCCGTTCGACATCGGCTTGCGGCGGCATTGTCTGAAACACGCGCACCTGAGCTTTTTTCAGATGGCTGCTCACAAACAATTCCTGTGTTTGTCCTTTGACGGCGGCAACTTTCACTCCTGTCCGGTCAACGTCCGCGCTTTTCTTTATTGGTGAGTCGGAACGCACGAGATAGCTATTGAACATCACCTCAAAGGCAGCTCCGAAGTCCGCCTCACGCGCACGAGCGGGGTCGTAAGCGAGAAAGCCGATGTCGGCGGTGTGGTCCTTCAAAGCGTCCAAGATGACCTGTGCATCCGGCGCAGAAATGATTTTGTAAGGCACACCAAGCCGTCTCGCCAGTTCTCGGACCAGATCCGGTACCGGGCCGGTCGCTTCTCCGGTTTTTGGATCTACTCGTCCTTGTACGGGATTGCCGCCGAGAAAGATCGCGCGGAGCGTCCCCGTCGGAGCCAACGTCTGGGATGGTGACTGAGCGGCCAGAAACGCCGCGACCAGGCATATCAGAAAAAAGGGTGTTAGGTATCGCATGCGGGGATTATTCCATCGCGCGTATTCTTTCG
Organism: Acidobacteria bacterium 13_1_20CM_2_55_15; assembly: GCA_001920875.1. Lineage (GTDB taxonomy): Bacteria > Acidobacteriota > Terriglobia > 20CM-2-55-15 > 20CM-2-55-15 > 20CM-2-55-15. The sequence continues at coordinate 19,291 of MNKP01000020.1, read as the reverse complement.
CAAATCCGACAATCGGAGGTAGAATCAGCGCCCATGGACAACCAACATTCTTTATTGGCACGTCGCGAATTTCTCAGATTCTTGGCTGCAAGCCCGTACGTGGCAGCGGCGGGCGGAATGGGCGCATTCGTGCTTCTGCCGCGAGCATGGGCCGAGGGCCCTGAGGTGATCACCGACCCTGTAAACGCGCTCAATGTGTTCGATTTCGAGGAAGCGGCGCACCGAAAGGTTCACCAAGGCCATTGGGCATACATGGCCAGCGGTGTCGACGACGACGCGACGCTGCGCGCGAATCGTGAGATCTTCAAACACGTCCAGCTACGGCCACGTCGTTTGCACAATGCCACGCTCGTTGATACGCGTGTGGAGTTGTTCGGCACGGTTTATAACAGCCCGATTTTCTTGTGTCCCACAGGCGGTGAGCGCGGGTTCTACATGGACGGAGAGGTGTCCGTGGCACGCGCAGCTCGCGCCCGTGGGACCCTGCAGTGCCTTTCGACGATGACCTCGACGCCGATCGAAGAGGTGAATAAAGCATTGGGCCGTCCGGTTTGGTACCAGCTCTATGCGCCAAGCAAGTGGGAAGCCTGCGAACAATTGTTGCGGCGTGTTGAGGCGGCCGGTTCGACAGTGGTGTTGCTGACGGTAGACAATACCACTGGCCGCAACAGCGAAACGTACTTGCGCTCGCGCCCGAAAGATCTTACTCAATGCAGTTCGTGCCACCACGGTCCGGGCCAACCTCCCGGGCCGGTCGGCGAACGGGCCATGTTCAAAGGTATCGACATGACAGGGGTGCGCGCTCCGAATCCCGCTATGGATTGGGAATTCGTCGATCAGCTCAGAAAATTCTGGCGCGGAAAACTCGTCATCAAGGGCATTGATACCCACGAAGATGCGCGTTTGGCGATCGAGCATGGCTTCGACGGTATTCTCGTATCGAACCATGGTGGACGCGCTACGGAAACGCTACGGTCCACACTGGAGGCGCTACCCGAAGTCGTCGGTGAAGCCGGCAATCGCGTTCCGGTCTTCGTAGATGGGGGATTCCGCCGCGGAACAGATATATTCAAGGCTTTGGCACTTGGAGCCAAAGCCGTTGGCGTGGGCCGGCCATTCCTATGGGGACTTGGGGCTTTCGGGCAGCCAGGTGTCGATCGGGTCCTCGAGATTCTGCAGGGCGAACTGAAGCTGGTCATGGGCAACTGCGGAACGCGTACTGTGGCGGACATCAACCGCTCGTACATCGCAACACCGGACTGGAAGATCTGAAAATTAATCATTAGTCATCAATAATCGATTTTCAATTCCCATCGGGCAACCGAGAAGGAGCAAAAGATGAAAAGAGCGATCCTGAGTTTGATTGTAATTTTGAGTTTGTCCGCAGGGACAGCGTGGGCACAGGCGTTTCCGCCGAATGAGGCGGGCGTGACCATGGGACATTGGCATCTCAATAGCCGCGATGTCGCTGCCAACAAGAAGATCTTTCTTGCCATGGGCGGCACGGAAGTCAAAGGCGGCAATTTTGAAACCGTGCGTTTCCCAGGCGTGCTGGTGATTTTGCACCAGGCAGCGGGGACGCCACCGCCCAAGGGCGGCACTGTGGGTTCCATTATCAACCATGTCGGATTCACCGTGAAGAACGTGCAGGAGTCGGTGAAGGCCTGGAGAGCCGCGGGCGTGCCGGTGCTTCCCGGCGGCAATGGCAGAACCGATCAGGCCTTTGTTGTAACAGCAGACGAATTACGCATCGAAATCTTGGAAAATAAGGACCAGAAGTTCCCAATCCAGCATCATCACGTCCACTTCAATGTGCCGGAGCCGGTCATACCTCAAATCCAGTCGTGGTACGCCAAGACGTTCGGCGCGAAACCCGGGACGCGGGGACAGAATCAGGCTGCAGATCTTCCTGGAGTGAACCTGACATTCTCCAAAGCCGATGGACCGGCCGTTACGACCAGAGGCCGCGTTCTCGATCACATCGGGTTCGACGTTCAGAACCTTGAAGCGTTCTGCAAGAAACTCGAAGCGGCCGGCATCAAGTTAGATCGTCCGTTGACGAGAAATCCGCAGACCGGCGGCGCGCTCGCGTTCATTTACGATCCGTGGGGAACTTACATTGAGTTGAACGAGCGGCCGAATGCGGTTTACATCCAGTAGGGCTGCGCGGGCTCGGGTTCCACGGCGATTTCCACCTCAATCGTGGCCGTATCGGCGACACTGAGCTCGGTGGAAAAGAGTTCGTATCCGAGTTTCCATACCGTCAGAGCGTAGCTGCCCTTCGGCACGTCCACTGTCGCAAGGCCTCGGGCATCGGTGATGCTTCGATAGACACCCAGCCGGATTTCCACGTCCGCGATGGTTTCCTTTGTGGTCTTGTCGTGGACCTGAATCGTCACGCTGTGATCGGGCGGTTTGACGGCGATGAAGCTGAATTCTGAGTGAGCACCGCCGTGCTCGGATGTGAGGGAAAACGTATGCGTGCCGGCTTCTGCGGGTGCAGGGAATTCAACGTCGGTCCAATACAGACCGCTCGTGCCAGGCCAGGGCGTACCACCTAGAACAGCGCGAGCGATCGTTTTTCCGGAGGCGTCATGGATCTCCACTCCATGATCCGTCAGTTGACAACCCGCCGCGCACTTCGCTCCCACTTTCACTTTCGCTGTACGGCCGATCACCAGAGGAGAGACGAGATCCCACACCGCAATGCTCGTCTTGTGCTCTCCGGCTTCTACGTCTTTAGGAGGCATTGGCGCTGGCGGCTTCACGGCCGGCGGCGCGGCCAAAAACTGTAACTCTCGGCAGGCCGTGTAAAGCAAAACCCCCGGCCGATTCTCCGCAGGCATACAACCCAGGGATGACCTGATTATTGCGATCGATGACCTGACACTTTGTGTTGATCTTCAGACCACTTAGTGTGTCATGAAGGATTGGCGTCGACCACGCCGCGTAGAACGGGGGTTTTTGAATTTTGTACATTGGACCCGGCTCCGAATTCCGAATCTTTTCCCGCATCGACCTTGGACTGAACGTATCGTTTTTCTTGGCCATGTTCTTGTCCTCGGTGAAGTAGTCGAGAGCAATTTACATCGAGGGGTGGACCCCGCGTCAACGTTTCTATAACAAATGAGAATTGAGCATTCATTAATGACTGATGATTTGTCCTACATGTCGTAAGACTAATACCGATATATCAGTAGGTACAAACAGCACAGCTAGAAAGGCCAGAAGTGTGGCATCGTTATGTGAATGGCCTGTGAAGAGAAAGCGGCACTGATGGTGGACTATCAGAAAGCCGTAACAGCTTATTCTGAAGCGGTAGCCGACTTGTCACGTGCCATTGGTGCCGTGTTGCATGCGGAATACGAATTGATTCAGCGGAAAGTTGCAGCAGCTCGGAAACTCTCGGAGGAAGCACGCGATCGGCTTCAGGATCACGAAAACCAGCACAACTGCTGAAGCGTCCACTCTCGCGCACACGAGCCGCCGTACTGAAGTCCGGCATTGCGCTTCCTTACTTGGAACGCCTTATAAGCGAGCGGCCACCGGCAAAACACCACACCGCAATCACCGGGTCACAAATAGCGCATCCAAGCGACGACGTTGGAACAAAGGGGATGATTGGATTTCCGTACAGGTGATGGAGCACGTCCCAAGCAGTGTGGAGAAGCCATCCGACTCCGATGAAATGATATGAGCGAAGTCCCCGATAAGCGCAGAAAGTCACAACGGCGGTGAATGCAAACTCCCATACTCCAAATCCTCCGCTGAGATAGGCAGCGCCAGCGCCCGCGATCATAATCGCGTTAAAGCTTATGCGGCTTGGTTCTTTGAAAAGCGAGCACAGAGAGACATAGATAACGCCGGCGAGGATTGGTATCGCTACATTCATCATGCTGCGGTTTCCCGAAGATGTTCCTAAACATACAGGCACGGATCTTCTTGCATCGTCGGCCTGCACGTGCCTCAGCAAACATGCAATAGGTAACGAAAGAATTTGCATATAAAAGGAACGTTCGATATAAGAACAGAGGAAGACTGACCAAAACTAAAGACCTCTCTCGGAGGTAGGTATGAGAACCATCTCTCTGTCCGTCGTAATTATAACGTTGCTCGCGGCAGTTTCCGCGAGCGGGCAATCGGCCCAGACGCAGGTCACGTTCACGAAGGATGTGGCGCCGATCTTTCAGGGGCGCTGTCAGATATGCCACCATCCCGGCACGTTTGCACCGATGTCATTGATGACATATGAGGATGCAAGGCCGTGGGCTCGATCGATCAAAGAAAAGGTTCTCATGCGCGAGATGCCGCCCTGGCACTTGGACAAGAATGTGGGCGTGCAATATTTCAGCAATGACATTTCCTTGACCGATGAGCAAATCGCAACGATCGTGAAGTGGGTCGATGCCGGGGCCGTAAAAGGGAATCCGGCCGACATGCCGCCGACGCGGAAATTCGACGATAACGAAACATGGCAGATCGGAGAACCGGATCGCGTCATCACATTGCCAAAGGACGTCATTGTGAAAGCCAAGGCGCCCGACCAATGGCCGGATATTCTGGTCGATCCGGGGTTGACCGAAGATCGTTATCTAAAAGGTGTTCAGATCATTCCGGTCAAAGGATTCCCGGTAATCCATCACATTAGAACTTCTCTTGTTGAGCCGGCAGCCCAGACGCTTCATAGCGGAAAACTCGATGACACCGATGGGACGCTCGAGGTAGGCGAGATGGGAGTCTTTCTCAATGAATATGCCATCGGTAAGAAAGGTGACGTCTTTCCCGAAGGGTCTGGCCGGTTAGTCAAGGCGGGAACGAAGATTAACTTCCAGTTTCACCTCCATTCTGTTGGCACGGAGACGCCGACGAATGTTGCGCTTGGTCTGAAGTTCTATCCGAAGGGTTATGTCCCGAAACACGTGATCTCTTCCACAACGGTCAGCGTGGCCGAGATCGACCTTCGCCCGAATACCGACAACGTGCGCTCGGATGGTTATCTCACGCTGGTGAAATCCGCGCGGCTGCTGTCGTTCCAACCTCACATGCATAACCGCGGAAAGGCCGAGTGCCTGGAAGCGATATATCCCAACGGCAAAGTTGAAATGCTGTCCTGCGCTAAGTTCTACTTCAATTGGCATATCAATTACGTCTACCGCGATGACGCGGCGCCCCTGCTCCCGCAAGGGACTGTTCTGCATTCGATCTCGTGGCACGACAACACCGCCGGGAACAAGTTCAACCCGGATCCTGACGCGCAAATCACGTGGGGACAGCGAACGGTTGATGAAATGGGCTCCGCGTGGATCAGTTGGTATTACATGTCCGAACAGGATTACAAAAAAGAGGTCGAAGAGAGAAAAGCCGCACAGCGGATCCTGACTAGCTCCCGGGAATGAAGGACAAAGACATAAAGACACAGCGAAACGGAAAGAGAATCCTCATTTGGATCGTGTCACTGTGTCTTTGTGTTTTCGTCGTCCCCAGCCTCTATGCCCAATATCAGATCAGATACGCCCGTGGGCAGGATGTAAGCCCGACGTTCCAAGGGTGGAAAATGAATCCCGATGGGACGTACACGTTTTACTTCGGGTATTTCAACAGGAATTCGGAAGAAGAGGTTGATATCCCGATTGGTCCGGACAACAAGTTCGATGCGGACAATATCGACCAGGGCCAGCCTACACATTTTTATCCGTCGCCCCGATGGTGGGTGTTTGGTGTCGTCGTACCGAAAGATTGGCCGAAAGATAAAAGGCTCGTCTGGACGCTGACGAATCGCGGCCACACGAATCAGGCCAAAGCCTGGCTCGAGCCGGAGTGGGAAGTGGACCAAGGAATCATTTCGAAGAATTCTCCCCGCGATTCGATGTTGATGACCACCGGATTTGGTGACGTTGATTTCGATAACGTGGCCCCCAAGATGACGGGAAGCCCAGCGCAGACGGTCAAACTAGGAGATCCCCTCACGTTAACCGTCACTGCCACCGACGACGACCGACCGAAGCCAATCACCGCTCCTGGCCGTCAGCAAGGTGTCCGAATCCGATGGATCGTTCATCGTGGTTCAGGGAAAGTTCGCTTTGATCCCGATATCATGAGCGAGCGCGTTTACGGAAAACCCGTGACTATGCAAACGAAAGTAACGTTCAGCACCCCTGGCAATTACCGCCTGCGCGCCGTCGCAAGTGATGGCCAGTTGGCTGGTGCCTTCGACGTCGACGTTACGGTAAGTCCCCGGAACTAGACGCTATCTCTTAAACAGGCCTTCGATTTCAGATATTTCCTTCGGAAAGTTGGAGAGCACGCGATGACCCGTCGCTGTAACGACGACGTCGTCTTCAATCCGGACGCCGAGTTGTTCTTCAGGGATATAAATGCCCGGTTCGACGGTGATCACCATATTGGGTTCGAGGGGACGAGATGTATCCCCGACATCATGAACTTCGAGTCCGATGTGGTGACTGGTTCCGTGAATAAAATATTTTTCGTAGCCCTTTGACCGAATGTGCGACATGGCTACGTTGTGCAGATCGCCGATGCGCGCGCCGGGTTTGACTTTTTCGATAGCGGCTTTTTGGGCTTCGAGGACGATTTGGTAAATCTCGCGCTGGCGTGGGGAGAACTTTCCCGAGGCCGGATAGGTCCGTGTGACATCTGCACTGTAGCCGCTATATTCGGCCCCTATATCCACGACAACCACATCGCCCGCCTGTATGCGCCGTGTGTTGTCGTTGTAGTGAAGGATTGTCGAAAACGGCCCCGAGCCCACGATGGAAGGATACCCGGGCCGCTCCGCTCCGTTCCGTGTGAACTCGAATTCCAGCGCGGCCTGAACTTCATACTCCATCGCTCCCGGAGCAATGGTGCGGACTGCAGCGCGATGCGCTTTCAACGTAATCTGAACAGCTTTTTCGAGCAGGGCGACTTCTGTTGGTGATTTGGTTTGCCGCAGGAACCCGACATCGCTCTCAACATCTTTTAAACCGTATGCGGCTGTTCCTCCTTCTGAAACTCGTTTTAGTGTGGTCTCAAACTCGTCCGCCGAGAGAACCTTAGCGAACCCCGTCGCTTTTTCCGCGTCGGCGCCCGGGGCAAGTTTCGGCCCCGTCCAACGTTCTGCCGAAGGTTTCCGTTCCGGCAGGAATAGAAATTCCTGGGGCGGATCTGAGGCGGCATCCAGGAGCAAAATCGCGCCGGGCTGATCGAATCCGGTAAGGTAATAAAAATTTCGCTCTTGTTGGTACTTGACCAATTCCTGGTCCGGAGCTGCGCGAAGGACAAGCACGTTGCCCTTGATACGCGCAGCCAGCCTGTCCCGCCGGGCCTTATATTCTCCGAACGGTTCCTTCTCAATCGCGAGGAGTGTTGTGAGCGCGAGGAATAAGCAAGCGGGGGCTATAAGTTTCTTAACCATCGATGCAGCGTCATGTGCACGATCGACATGAGCCCCATGTAGGTAAATCCGACAACAAAAAACATCAGGAATGGAATCGTCGGATAATTTTGATTCACAAATGCGTAAAAGACCACCAGCCCAAAGTACGCGCCGAGACTGAGTTCGAATAGAGGCATGACACCGGTTCGCCGCAGATACTTTTTCGTTACCCACCGGTCCTTCCTGCTCTCGATTCGATATTTCGGTGTGCGCTTGAAACTGCTCTTGATGCCGAGAAGCGCTTCCATGACAGCCTTCGAGTTACTGACGGAGAGCCCGATGCCGACTGACATCAGGAACGGCAGGTATCGTAAACGGACTCTCCAATCCGGATAGAGTTCCTTTTGCGAAATCAAATAAAAGGTCGAAACCGAAGCCGTCGACGCCAACCATAAAGGAAGATCTACGGACAGCATCTGGAACCAACCCTGATTGAACCTCACGATCATCGCCGGCAGCAGCAAAAAAGAGAGCGCAATCATCAGGGGATAACAAATGTTCGCAGTGAGATGGAAAAATGCCTCAATCTTGATTTTCCACGGCAGATCGCTTCGGAGGATCCGAGGAAGCAATTTGATTGCGGTTTGAATCAATCCCTTTGCCCATCGAGCCTGCTGGCTCTTGAACGAATTCATCTCAACCGGAAGCTCTGCGGGGCAAACGATCTGAGGCAGATAAAGAAATTTCCATCCGGCCATTTGAGCGCGATAGCTTAGATCGGTGTCTTCCGTCAACGTATCGTGTTGCCATCCTCCCGCGCCTTCGATTGCGGTCCGCCTCCAAATGCCTGCCGTGCCGTTGAAATTGAAGAATCGTCCCGAGAAATGACGCCCGCCGTGTTCGATGATGAAGTGGCCGTCAAGAATGACCGACTCCACTTGCGTGAGCAAAGAATATTCGCGATTGATATGACCCCAACGCGCCTGAACCATTCCAACCTGCGGATCGCTGAAATAATCCACAACGTCTTCGAGAAAATTCGGTGGGGGAATGAAGTCCGCATCGAAAATCGCAATCAGTTCGCCTGTCGCGAAATTCAAACCGTTTTCCAGAGCACCCGCTTTGAAACCTTTACGGTTGGCCCGGTGGACGTGATGGATATTGAACCCGAGTTCGCGATATTTGCGCACCGAGGTAGCGGCAATTTCGGCAGTGCGATCGGTAGAGTCGTCCAAAACCTGAATCTCCAAAAGTTCACGCGGGTAGCGTACCCGACAAGCTGCCTCGACCAGACGTTCCACAACGTACATTTCGTTATAGACCGGCAGTTGTATCGTCACTCGCGGTTTTTCTTCCAGCTTTGCGTTCGGGTGCGCGGTCCTGTCCTTGTGTTTCAAATAAAGAAACACCAGATGGTACCGGTGAATACCATAAACGGCGAGCACGGTCAGGATCGTGAGATATGGGATTAGGATGAAAATGTCGAAAGCGGTCAGCTTATAAAGACTGTTCCAGTGATCGATCGCAGGAAGCTGAAAGAAATGCGGGCGTTCAGGCGGAAGAATCAGAGCCATCGCTAAGTAGAACTGTGTCACCTTATTAAGATATCTCCGGCAAACGTGAGAAGTAAGAGAATGCTGACATAGCCGTTCAGATTAAAAAAAGCGACGTTGATTCGGCTCAGGTCATCCGGCGTCACAAGCCGATGCTCCCAATACAAAATGCTCGCCACAACGGCGATCCCCGCGTAGGCCATCCAACCCAAATTCGTGATCACGGCCGTCGCGATCAACAGGATGACCGTCGCGCCATGAAAAACACTGGATACACGCAGCGCCGGAGCGACACCGTATCTCGAAGGCAGGGAAAACAGTTTCGCCTTCCGATCAAATTCGACGTCTTGCAGCGCATAGATCAAGTCAAATCCAGCCACCCAGAACGTGACAGCGCCACTCAGGAAAACCGGAGGCCATGCAAACTCGCCATCTATCGCCAACCATGCAGCGAGTGGGGCGCAACCCACTGCGAAACCCAACACGACATGGCTCAACCATGTGAATCTCTTAGTGTACGAATATAGAAGCAGGATTGCCAGCGTCGGGAAGGACAGGTAAAAGCACAATGAATTGAGTTGCCACGCCGCAAAAACAAACAGAAGGGACATGGCAATCGTAAAAACGACGGCGAACCCCATCGACAGGGTGCCTTGCGGTAAAGCCCGTTTGCGGGTTCGTGGATTGGACCTGTCGTAACGGACGTCTGCAATCCGGTTGAAAGTCATTGCGGCGCTCCGGCCCCCAATCATTGCAAGTACGATCCAGGTCAATTGCCAAGCCGTTGGTAACCCCTTTCGCGCCAACAATGCCCCTATAAATGCAAAGGGCAAAGCGAAGATGGTGTGCTCGAACTTAATCATGTCGAGGGTTATTTGTAACTTACGCAAAATCAACAGTTAGCTCCCTATATGAGGTGTCATAAGTCTAACTCACTATGACGTATTCCCGACAGCGGCTGAAAGAGGTTACGGCCCTCAAACGAGAGGCCGTTCGCCGCATCCAAAACGATATTGGCGAGATCGGTGCTTCGCCCAGCCAGAAATATATCCACGAATTTACTCGCGAATTCCAAACCTTCGAATCGGTGGTCGCTCCCGCCGAGATTCTAGAAGCAGCGCGGCGGGCAAACTTAATTTGGATCGGCGATTATCACGCGCTTACGCGTAGCCAGACCTATGCCTCGGGATTTCTCCGAGAGCTGAAGACCCGCAAAAACAATATTGCCGTCGCTGTTGAACCTGTATTTGCTCGAAATCAAGAAGTGCTCTCCCGTTGGATGGCCGGCAAAATTTCGGAACAAGAGTTTCTCGACCGGATCCATTACCGCGAGGAATGGGGCTGTGATTGGGAGGGGTATAAAACGATTTTCGAGGCGGCCGGTGAACTGCATATTCCGATCTACGGCGCGGACTGCCATCCTCGAAATGACATGCGCAGCATCAGCCGGCGCGACCTTGGTGTCGCTCGGCGCGTGGCACGTCTTCTCGCAAACGATCCGGAGCAGACGTTAGTCGTCATTTTCGGCGAATCGCATCTTGCAAGCAATCATTTGCCCCGGCGCGTTCGAGCGATACTCGGCAGGAAAGGAATTGAATCGAAGGAATTGTTCGTCGTTCAGAATATCGATGCGCTCTACTGGAAACTCCAGGAGACGGGTTTCCATCAGGCCCGAGCGGTGCGTGTGCGAGAGGGTTGCTACTGCGTGTTCAATGCAACACCCATCGAGAAATATGAGTCTTTCCGCCAATACCTGCACAAATGCATCGAGGAAGATTCATGTGGCGATTGGACGGTTCTCGCGCAAACCCTGATGGAAATCATGATGAACTTTCTAGCCTTGGACAAACACGCCGCAAGCTTGATGTCCTTGCTCGAGTTCGATTCGGCGTGGGCTGGAGAGTTCGAACTCGGCAATGCAGCCGAGGAATTCGCGCGATTCATCCATCAGGCGTGCCGCGGTGAACTCGGCAAGCCGGTTGAACGGGCCCCGCGCGACCAATTTTTTGTAAATGTCATCGAGCATGGCTTGGGATATTTCTGTTCCAAGGTTCTGGACTCGTCTCGAGACGGCATCGAATCGCTTGCGGAGCGGGTATTGAGCCAGATTGGCCGGAACGAGCAGCTCACGCGCGCGATCGAACTTCTTATTGATCCCCGAACGCGTCCGGGCGCTCAGCATTTCGTGGCATTGCGTTCAGCGATCGAAGCCAAAGCCGGTAATCAGAAAATGATGCGAATGCTCGCGCAGTTGCTTGGCTATGCTCTGGGACGCCGGCTCTATATTGCCTACATGCAATCTCGCATTTCCCGCAAAGACATTCACGCCCTGTTTCGTGATCCTCTCAATAGACCGCTTCGTCCGTTAGAATGTTATAGGGAGCTGCATCTCCTGTAATTGACAAATGACAATTGAACATTGAACATTGGCAATTTTTTCGGAAATGTTCATTGTTCAATGTTCAAATTGTCATTTGTTCATCAAAACATGACTGAAGAACAGATCCGAGCCATCTTGGAAGAATTCAAAGCAGGAATAATCTCCAGCGCCGACGCTTTGCACCGTCTGCGGACACTTCCGTTTGAGGATCTAGGATTCGCAAACGTGGATCATCATCGCATGCTTCGACAGGGTTTTCCGGAAGTGGTATTCGGCATGGGCAAGACCGTCGATCAAGTCGGAAAAATTGTCGAGGCCATGTACAAAAACAAACACAACATTCTGGTTACACGTACAACTCCGGCTCACTTTGAACGCGTGAAGCAAATCGCGTCCGAAGCCGAGTTCTACGACAACGCAAGGGCGATCGTGATCCATAAGACCAAGGAGATTTTGGGCAAAGGCACTGTGATGGTTGTTTCGGCCGGTACGTCCGACATGGCCGTTGCCGAGGAAGCAGTTGTCACATTGAAGGTCATGGGGAACGAAGTCGATTCACTATACGACGTCGGCGTCGCTGGTCTCCATAGGCTGCTGGACCGGCGCGAGCGTCTCGCGAAGGCGCGTGTCATCATCGTCGTTGCAGGTATGGAGGGAGCACTGCCCAGTGTCGTGGGGGGACTCGTCTCTGTTGCTGTTATTGCAGTTCCCACGAGCGTGGGCTACGGTGCCAGCTTTGACGGGGTCGCCGCACTGCTCGGTATGCTGAACAGCTGCGCTTCAAACGTTACTGTCGTCAATATTGACAACGGTTATGGCGCGGCTGTCGTCGCCAGCTTGATAAACCGTCTATAAGCTCGCATGGATTTCTCGCTCGACGCCCTTGAATATTACCGATTGAAAGACCTGGTTGGCCGCTATATTTCGACTGAGGCCGGGAAGTTTGCGCTGGATGACCTTGCGCCCATAGCCGATGAGCAGAAGCTCGAATCCGAACACGCGATTACAGCCGAAGCGATATCGTATCTGCGAGAACATCGTGTGCCTTTCCAGGATATTGCTTTGCTTGGGCAGGTACTCGAGAAATTATCGGTCGAAGGCGTCATGCTGGAAATCCCTGAGATCGAGGCGATCCAGGTTTTTTTAGCGCAAGTGGAAGGGTTGCGCGTCCGGTGGAAAGAAGACCGCGAAAAATTCCCGAAGCTTGCGCAAACCGGGCAGCGGCTTCCTGATCTTCGGGAACTCGGGAAGCATCTTGGGCGCGCGATTCAAAACGGTGAAGTGGACGACAAATATAGTCCCGAACTGGCTCGGATCCGTAGGGCTCTCTCAGCAGCACGTTCCCGTCTGACTGAAAAGCTGGAAAGGATCGTTCGAAGCCCCGCTTATTCGCCGCAACTACAGGAACAAATCATCACAATTCGAAATGGACGGTTTGTGATTCCCATCCGAACGGAGCAGAAGCGTAGCGTGGACGGCATTATTCACGGCAGTTCCTCGAGTGGAGCAACTGTGTTTATGGAACCCCTTGCCGTTCTCGAGATGAACAATGAACTGGTCCGGCTTCAGGATGAAGAGAGAGTCGAAATCGCCCGAATCCTCGCCGAGCTGACGGTTCTGATTCAAGCCAGCACGGCGCAACTGCAGCATGCGTGCTCGCTTTCAGCGTACATCGAGCTGGTCTTCGCGAAAGCGCGTTTCGCCCGCGATTTCAACTGTGTGATCCCGGCCTTTTCCCGGGGCTTGCTGCTCAGCCTGATTAACGCGCGTCACCCGCTGTTGGAAGATAACCTCCGGCGTGAAAAGGGGTGTGTGGCGCCTGTCTCTCTGGACATGGACACGAATCGGCGAATTCTGGTGATTAGCGGTCCGAATGCCGGAGGCAAAACAGTGGTTCTCAAGACCGTTGGTCTCTTCGCTCTGATGGCCCAGTCCGGCATTCCTGTTCCCGCTGAGGAAGCGACCTTGCCGGTATGCGACCGCATCCTGGCCGACATCGGCGATCAGCAGTCGATTACGGATCATCTCAGTACATTTTCAGCGCACGTTCTGGCCATAAAGTCGATGATCGAATCCGCAACGGTCCGGTCGCTCGTGTTACTTGATGAAATCGGAAGCAGCACCGAACCGGGCGAGGGCGCTGCTCTTGCGCGTGCCGTTCTCGAAAAATTCCGCGAAATCGGCGCCTTAGCGATTGCCACAACCCATTACAACCGGTTGAAGGTGTATGCGGAGACGACGCCGGGCGTTGCCAATGCGGCAATGGAGTTCAATGAGATCACCTTGGAACCCACCTACCGGCTGATTCACGGTCTGGCTGGGGCGTCGAGCGGATTGAAAATTGCAGAGCGGCTTCAGTTGCCCCGGCCCGTGCTGGAATCGGCTATCGGCTATCTGGATACGGCAGACCTGGAAGCGGCCCACTACCTCGAGGAGTTGAAGCAGCGCGTGACGGACCTCGAACACGAAAAGTTTCGGCTCGAAAAAGAACGTCAAGACTTTGAGGACTGGAAGCGAAAAGAACTCGATCAGTTGACGGAGCAGCATAAGCAGGAAATCGCGAGGGTCGAAAAGAAACTCGAAGGCATCGTTCGGGAAATGTCGGAGAAAGCTTCGCGGGAGTTGGAGTCGGCCGGAGAATCGGTCAAGAAGTATCAGAAGAAGCTGGCGAACGTGAAGGCAGAGGCCGCCAGAGAGCTGAGCAGAGAGAAGGAGAAAATCGAGCCAACGTCGAAATTGGCGCCCTCACCCGCCGCGCTTCCAGCGCGGCGCCCTCTCCCAGAGGGAGAGGGGCAAAGGGTACGGGTGGTATCGTTGGCGGTTACGGGCACAATCGCATCGATTAAGGATGGAGAAGCCGAAGTCCTTGTGGGGAACATTAAGCTCCGCAGGCCGGTGGATGATCTCGAAGTCATTGAGAATGTGGGGCCGAAGCTTCCCCAACACGTTCAGCTGAACATCACGCCGAAGCAACTGGAAAAAGCCGAAATCAACGTCATTGGACTGAAGGTGGATGAAGCCCTGGATATCGCGGACAAGTTCCTGGACGACGCTTTTCTGGCCCAAGCTAATCCGGTCCGGATTGTGCATGGAATGGGTACGGGTGCTTTGCGCCAGGCGATTGCAGACTGGCTCACCAAGCACCCCCATGTCAGCCGTTTTGAGTCCGCTCCCCACTCGGAAGGCGGCCGTGGCGTCACTATCGTGACGTTACGGGACTAATTTAGGCTTGAAATTTTTCGGTCAAAACGTATAAATTACTCAATTTCGTTTTTTTAGACTCCCACGTCAGCCTAATGAACCACTTTACCGAAACCGTTCGTCGTTCTGCCGATATCGTCCGAGTGCTTTCGGATTATATGAGCCTGAAAGGCGCAGGGAGCGCATTCAAAGGGCTGTGCCCGTTTCATTCGGAAAAAACACCTTCGTTTTCAGTCCACCGAGAGAAACAAATATTTCACTGTTTTGGTTGCGGTGCAGGAGGCGACGTCTTCGCATTCGTCATGCTGGCCGAGAAAGTTTCCTTTCCTGAAGCCGTGCGTATCGTCGCCGAGAAATGTGGCGTTCCCATCCCGGCCGTCCCGGGGCTGGAGGACAAAAAATTCGAAGAGCGGCAGCAACTTTTTGAAATTTATGAGCGCGCTGCATCGTATTTTCAGCAGAAGCTGTCAGCGGATGAGGCGGCTCCGGCAAGGCAGGTTTTGGAAAAGCGGCAAATCCAGCCGCAATACGTCGAGCGATTTCGCCTCGGGTATGCGCCGGCAGCCGGGTTGTTGAACTATTTACGGCTCAAAGACCCCTTGGACAGTGGCTTGTTTGTTAAAAACGACACTGGAGAAGTTTACGACAGATTTCGCCGCCGGCTGATGTTTCCGATCTGGAACGAGAGAGGTAGGCCGATCGGATTTGGAGGGCGGGCCCTGGCTGCCGACGCTCAGCCAAAGTATCTCAACTCGCCCGAGTCGCGATTGTACTCGAAGTCGAATGTACTTTACGCGCTGCATTTCGCACGGGACGCGGCTCAGAAGGCCGGCCGCCTTGTTGTTGTCGAGGGTTACTTCGACTGCTTGAGTCTGCACCAGGCAGGAATCGAAAACGTTGTGGCATCCTGCGGTACGAGTTTGACCCAGCAGCAGGTGGCGATCATGGCTCGCTATGTGCCCGAGGTCGTGATGAACTACGATCCGGATGCTGCGGGTCAGAACGCAATGCGCCGCTCAATCGATTTGCTGCTTGCGAAGGCCTTGCGAATTCGAATCCTCAAACTGAGCGGGGGGTTGGACCCGGATGATTTCGTCCGGAAAGAAGGCGCTGAAGTTTATAGACGGTTATTGGCAAATGCCCCTTATTTCTGGCAATACCTTATGGCCGAGGCCGCACACCAATACGATTTGAATGAACCGGCCATGAAGGCGGCTGCCGTCCACGATGTCGTCGAACACGTCGCAAAAATTCAAGACCGTATTGAACAACTCGAAGTCGCGCGCGCTGTGGCTGAAGGATTTAAGGTTCCGGAAAGCGCGATTCTGGAGCGGCTGCGCTTGACACCACGGCCGCCGGATATCCGTCCGATCGTCCCCAAAAGAGGCGTGATCGAACCGGAACGCAAACTGACGCTCGCGGAAAAGCAGTTAATACACGCTTTGATGCAGGCGCCCGAAATTGCAAAGGACTTGCGGGCCTGCTTCGAGGGTGAGTTTTTATCGGAAGTCTGGTCGGCACCGGTGCTCAGAAATATCGTCCATAACCCCGGCGGAAACGTCGAAAACGCCCTCGAAGACATCCAGGATGAACAACTTCGCAAGGAAGTGCGAGCAGCCCTCCTAGAACCATTTGGCCGTATTTCCGGCGATGAAGTACTGGCTTCTGTCAAGCGACTCAATGATGCCTATCACGTCAAAAAGATAGGGGAGATCCGGGAAGTGCTCAAACAGTACAGCGGATCAGGTGGCGCCCCTCCCGAATTGGTCCAGTCGATGGAAAGGCACATGAGAATAATCGCTGAAAAAAGCCGTGCGGGAGGCGTTTAAAGCTTGAAAAGACGAAAGAGCCGCTTATTAGTGAATAAAGGCATGAACAAAGGCAATCAGAAGAAACCACAACACCCTGCAGGCGCCGAAGTGAATCCAAAGCGCTCCGCCGCCGTGGCTGTAGAAGAGTCGTTGGGCGGACTCGAGGAAAAGTACGACGAAGTCCAGAAGCTCATCGATATCGGAAAGGAGAAAGGATACCTCCTCTACGACGAAGTCAGCGATCTACTTCCTCCCGAAATCAGCGCGTCGGCCGAGGATCTGGACGATCTATTTTCGGCGTTTGGGACCGCCGGTATCGAAGTGATCGATACCGACGACCAAAGCTTTGCCGGACTCGACAAAGTGGCCGGTGCAAAGAAATTCGAAGAACAGCCCGAAGATATTGAACTGGACCTGACGCCGGGGGCTCTGGAAAAGACCAACGATCCCGTGCGCATGTATTTGCGCGAGATGGGAACCGTGCCATTGCTCACACGCGACGGTGAAGTCGAGATCGCAAAACGCATCGAGCGGGGACAGATGACGGTTTTGAAGTCGCTCTCTCGTTCCGCCGTCATTGTTCGGGAGATCATTGCGCTCGGGGACCAGCTGATGACGGATCCCAGCATCATCAAGGACATCCTGCAGTTCAGTGACGAGGAACTCACCGACGAGAAGATCGAAGAGAAACATCAGGAAACGCTGGAAATCATCGAGCAGATCAATAAAACGTATAAAAAGGTCAGCCAGCTCCGGGCAAAACTCGAGACGGTCCCCAAAACCAAGAAAGGACCGTACCGCCGTGCTTACTGGAATCTGGCCAGAACCCGAGTGAAGCTTTCGGAGCTTGTTCGCTCCCTGGAGTTTTCGACCTCCGAAAAATTGCGGCTCGTTGGTCTGATGAAGGGCACTGTCGAGAAGATGCGGCCGCTGGAGCAGGAGCTCAGCCGCCTTGAACGCAAAGCGGATCACACGAAAAAGGAGTATCGCAAGGCAATCCAGAAGGACATCCGGCACGTCAAATCGCGGATTGCCGCGATGGAAGATGACACCAAGTCCAGTGCCCTCGAACTGAAGCGCACGTTGCAGACCATCATGCAGGGGCAAGTGCAGGCGGAAGTCGCCAAACGCGAACTGGTCGAAGCCAACCTCCGCCTGGTCGTTTCCATCGCCAAGAAATACACGAATCGCGGACTGCAGTTCCTGGATCTCATTCAGGAAGGCAACATCGGGTTGATGAAGGCGGTGGATAAATTCGAATACCGGCGCGGCTATAAGTTTTCCACTTATGCCACATGGTGGATCCGCCAGGCCATCACGCGGGCGATTGCCGATCAGGCACGCACCATCCGAATTCCGGTGCACATGATCGAGACGATCAACAAACTGATCCGGACGTCTCGTGCTCTCGTCCAGGAACTCGGCCGCGAGCCTACAAGCGAGGAAATCGCAAAGCGCATGGACATTCCGGTATCCAAAGTCCGGAAGGTTTTGAAGATTGCGCAGGAGCCGATTTCCTTGGAGACGCCGATCGGCGAAGAGGAAGATTCCCATCTCGGCGATTTCATCGAAGATCGCGGTGTCGTTTCACCCGCCGATGCCGTGATCAATATCAACCTGAAAGAAATGACCGAGCAGGTCTTGAACACCCTCACGCCGCGCGAAGAGCGCGTCATCAAGATGCGTTTCGGCCTCGAGGACGGAACCGAACATACTTTGGAAGAAGTCGGTCAGAACTTTGCCGTCACTCGCGAACGCATCCGCCAAATCGAAGCCAAGGCTCTGCGGAAATTGCGGCATCCCAGTCGTAGCCGCCGGCTGCGCGCATTCCTGGATGGGACGGGTCGGGACTGAGGTAAGATGACAATTGAACAGTGAACAATGAACATTTTTTTGGAAATGTTCAATCTTCATTATTCAATTGTCATTTTTAGGGGGCCCATAGCTCAGTCGGTTAGAGCTCCCGGCTCATAACCGGGCAGTCGTAGGTTCAAGTCCTACTGGGCCCACTTGTTAGACGATGAATCACGATTTAAAGCAGCTTATCAGACTCCAAACGATTGACCTCGCGATTCAAGAACTCCGCACCAGAATTGATAAGTTCCCCGGAATTTCCAAGGCTCTCGATGAAAAATTACGCTCGGCCCAGGCCGCGCTGGAGTCCGCAAAGGAAAAGGCCAAGAGCAATCAGAGCACCCGCAAAAAGCTCGAAAGCGAGATCAGCTCCATCGAGACCAAGATTTCGAAATACCGCGATCAGATGATGGCAGTGAAGACCAATGACGAATACCGCGCGCTTCAGCATGAAATCGAGCATGCGCAGAATGCCATCCGGAGGATCGAGGATGAAGTTCTGAACTTGATGATGGACGCCGAATCGTCGCAGGTCGATATCAAAGCTGCTGAGGCGCGATTGAAGGAAGATCAGCGGAAGGTCGATCAAGAACGAACGCAGCTCATCGAACAAAACCAGCGCGATCTGAGCGCCTTGGAGTCCTATTTGAAGGAACGCAAAGGGCTTGAAATCTCGATATCGTCCGACTTGCTGCCTCGATACGAGCGCGTCCGCAAGGCCCGCGGCGGAATCGCTGTGGCCGCAGCGCGCAATGAGGTCTGTGAAATTTGCCAGGTCCGGATCCGGCCCCAAGTCTTTCAGGAAATCCGCCGTAACGATCAGATCATCGCGTGCGATGCCTGCCAGCGCATCCTCTATAACCCGGAAAATCTTGATCACCCCTTCGAAGTCGCATAAATGAAGTTGTCCGCGTATATCGACGGAGGCTCGCGCGGCAATCCGGGCGAGGTGGGTATCGGCGTGTACTTTCCCGGCGTTGTGCGGATCGCTGAATATCTAGGCACCGGAACGAACAACTATGCGGAATATTCGGCCCTTCTTGAGGCTCTACGCTTCGCGGTTTTCATGCGATGTCAAGAGCTTCGGGTTTTCGCCGATTCCGAGTTAGTCGTGAAG
>MNKP01000176.1 GCA_001920875.1 Acidobacteria bacterium 13_1_20CM_2_55_15 | reverse complement strand
ATGGACTGTTTCGCGTGATCGTCTGTCCATTCAACACCAGTGGGTTTACGGGGTCCGCCACAAAGTATCGGAAAATGCCGGAAAGCGCCGCCGGTGTGTACATTCGTGGAATCCCGCCGAATGTCTGATCGATCGGCTGTGCGAATTTCGTGTTTTGTCCTTGCCAGCTTCCAAAGAAAAACGTTTTGCCCTTGCGGATGGGACCGCCAGCCTCAAATCCAAACTGATGCAGCTTAATCTCCGGTTTAGGCGTTCCTTGCGCACTAGCGAAAAACTCATTCGCATTGAGCGCGGTGTTCCGCACAAACTCGAAGACCGTTCCATGAAATTGATTCGTGCCGCTGCGGGTCGCGGCGGAGACGGACGCTCCGCTGTTACGGCCTTCTTCGGGCGTGGCATTGTTGGTGGTGACTTTGTATTCCTGCACGTTGTCGGGGGTCAGCCGGTACAAATTCGAGAGCGGGTTCGGTACCGAAGATTCGTTGGCTTCAATGCCATCCACCGTCACGTTGACGGATCGGTCGCGGGCGCCGTTAACGTGAATGCCCGAACCGGCAGCTCCGGCCGACCTCTGAACCACGCCGGGTTCCAAGGCGATCAACGCGAGAGGATTACGTCCATTGAGCGGAAGATCGACGATCGCCTTACGCTCGACGACGTTGCCGATGGCCGCATTGGTCGTCTGCAATATTTCAGTCTCTGCAGCAATGCTCACGGTCTCGGTGATTCCTCCAACCTCCAATGAGATGTTGATCACGAGAGGCGTGTTGACCTCCAAAATATTTCCGGTCTTATTCGCCGTCTTAAAACCGGGAAGCGCTACAGTGATCGTGTAGGGCCCAACGGGCAAAGAAGGAAATCCGTAAAGGCCGGCCTCAGTGGTCATTTGAGTATAGGTGACACCAGTGGCTTCATTTTTGGCGGTCACCATTGCTCCGGGAACCAGGGCTCCAGATGCGTCGCCGACTGTTCCGGTGATTCGCGATGTGGCAGTCTGAGCTAGCGCCGCCGCGGCCATGACCAGGAATATCGTTTGCCGAATGACAGAACCCATATAACTATGCCCCTTCAATCTGAAAGGCTACTGCAGTTTCGGAAACAGGATCGGGAGCACCTGTTCCGTTGTGAACATGCAACGCGCGTTGTGGCCACAGAGAGGGACGACCATAAGTTTCTGCTGGGCGTTGTATTTCCGATTTACGTAATTCGCGAAAGCCTGGCCCCGAGCGAGACGGTTCGCGCCTTGAGCCATGGCGGGACAAGAAGAATCGAAGCCGGCAAGCGGCAACGTGTCGAGCTCGCCGACCAGGTATGTGGCAGGGCGCGAGGCCAGTTGCTTCCTCAATTGATCGTCACTGAGTCTGGCCGAATAACCGCTGCGGCCTTCAAGACCATACGGCCAGTTGTCATACGTGGTGCAATTGCGGGCGTCTCGAAAAGCACGAAATTCTTTGTTGTCGCCGTCGGGGCGTTCGGGATCCGGGTACGCATAGCTGGAAGGGTTGGCGACGACGTATGCTATGGGCACTCCGATTTTTTCGTGTATTTGATTTGCCATCTCATACCGGGTGACAAATTGCCCGCCAGCCGAGTGACCCGCAACAACGATGGCTTTCAAATTGGGAAATGCTTCCTTTTTGACGAGGCTTCGCAGAATCTCGTCGAAAAAATCGAAAGACATCAGCTTTTCATTGTTCGTCGCCGTTCCGCCGGATCGCCAGCTGTCGCCATTGCATGGCCAGTTGACTTCATTCACCGCAAGCATGTCCATACACTCGCGTCCATCGTTCGACGCGAATCGAGGCGAAATCACGACTGTGTCTTCGAGGGCGCCTGCAAGAAATGTCGCCGCCAGCGCCGTTCGGAAGTAATTGTCCGCATCGCGTCCTGCGCCGTGCACCACAACCAGCGCTCGGGTGATCCTATCGTTTTTCGCGTCGAGCGCGTACGTACGGTAGATCATCGATCGCGACGGCCCGCCGCCGAGATTTATCCATTCGGTGCAAATGGGCGTCGCACTAATGCATGGCGATATCCGTTGCGATTGTGCAGGCACGGCCAACCCAGCGATCAGAAGAAGTGTCTTTAGCATTCTTTGGTCCCCCCGCCGGATTGCAGTCTATCCGACACCCGAACGGTTTTCTAGAAAACATGACGACGCCAACTGTAGCGGCGCTCTATGATCGCCGACAGTCCAGCAAGTACAGATCGTCGCCGGTCCGCAAAGCGCAAGCGCGATGGCGCGCAGCCTCAAGAAATAGACCGCCGCTACAGTTCAAGCTGACCGACCACCGAATTCCAGTAAGCAGGAGCGTTTCCTGTGACGAGCGCTTTTCGAGGAAGAAATCCACGCTGTCGCCGATATTCCGCCGCTGTCCCCGGTGGTCATTTTTGCGACATCATCTGCTCGAAGACGTCTTCGGCATGATAGGAACTGCGAACGAGGGGGCCGGAGAAGACCCACCGGATGCCAAGGTTGCGGGCCATTTCGCCCAGGTCAGCGAATTCGTTGGGATGGTAGTATTTTTGAATTTCCGCGTGCTTCATTGAAGGTCGAAGGTATTGCCCGATCGTGAGGATATCGACTCCGGCCTCGACGGCGTCCTGCATCAATTCAAGGATCTCTTCGGTTGTCTCGCCGAGTCCCGCCATGATGCCGGTCTTGATGAAAATGTGCGAGGACATCCCCTTGGCGGCCTTCAGCAGACCGAAAGACGTGGTGTAATCGGACTTGAAACGGATCTTAGGATAAAGCCGTCGGACCGTTTCGATGTTATGGGAAAAGATATCCGGACCGGCGGTCACAACCGTTTTTACCGAGTCCAGCGAGCCCTGGAAATCCGGCGTTAGCAACTCGACCTTCACATTTCCGTCGAGTTTGCGAATTTGGCGGACGGTGTCGGCGAAGATGGCTGCGCCGCCGTCGGCCAGATCGTCCCGATCGACAGAGGTGATCACGGCATGCTTCAACCGGAGCTCGGCAATGGCGGCAGCGACACGCGCGGGCTCCATCAGATCGTATTCGCTGGGACGGCCGCTGGTCACGGCGCAGAACGCGCAAGCGCGTGTGCAGATGTTGCCGAGAATCATGAATGTGGCCGTTCGATGTTTGCCCCAACACTCGGCGATATTAGGACACATCGCATCCTCACAAATCGTGTTGAGCTGGTGAGAGCGAAGAATCCGGCGGACTTCGAAGAAATTTTTGCCGCTGGGTATGCGGACCTTCAGCCAATCGGGACGGTTGCTCATATGTGGATTGCAGCCCCAAAGACGTTTTCCATGGCTTCGTGTGTAGCTTCCGCTAGGGTGGGATGAGCGTGGATCGTGTTGACCAAGTCTTCGACCGTGCCTTCCAACGCGATTGCGGCCACAGCTTCGGAAATGATTTCCGTAACGGTCGTTCCAATCATGTGAACACCGAGGATCTCGCCGTATCCGGAATCGGCAACGATTTTCACGAAACCATCGCTGGCGTCTTCGATCTTCGCCTTGCCTATAGCAGTAAATGGAAACTTGCCGGTTTTAACTTTATATCCAGCTTCTCTGGCCTTGGATTCGGTCAAGCCGACACTTGCCACCTGCGGATCACAATAGGTACAGGAAGGGACGTGGTTGTAGTTGATCGGAACCGGGTGCTTATCGGCGATTCTTTCGACTGCAACGATGCCCTCCTGCTGAGCCACGTGGGCCAGCAACGGCGAAGGCGTCACATCGCCGATGGCGTAAACGCCCTTGACGTTCGTCTCCATAAACTCATTCACCTTGATAAAGCCGCGATCCGTCGTGACGCCAATCTTCTCGAGTCCGACGTTTGCCGTATTTGGGCCGCGGCCCGTCGCCATCAACAATTTCTCAACCGTGTAGTGCTTGACTTCGCCTTTTTCGGTCTGAAATGTGACCTCAACGCCTGCGTCCTTTGGTTTGGCACTCTCGAGTTTCGCCTTCGTATACACCTCGATGCCCTTTTTCGTGAAGACGCGCTTGAGTTCCTTCGAAACTTCCTCATCCTCCAGCGGAACGATGCTGGGCAGGATTTCAATCACCGTCACCTTCGCGCCGAAGCTGCTATAGATTGATGCAAATTCGACGCCGACGGCGCCGCTGCCGACTATAAGCATCGATTTCGGGACCTCGGCGAGATCCAAAGCTCCAACGTTGCTGAGGATGTAATTCTCGTCGAAGTTATAACCAGGCAGCGATTTGGCTTCAGAACCGGTGGCGAGAATGATGTTCTTCGCGTTGACTTCAGTTGAAACACCATCCCCCTTTACAACAATCTTATTAGGAGTGACGACGGTACCGTAGCCTTTGAAAACGGTGGCCTTGTTTTTTCGGAGCAGAAAATCGACCCCCTTGGCCATTTTCTCGACCACATCGCTTTTGCGGTCTTGGATTTTTGCGAAATCGACGCCGATCTCTCCAATCTTCAAGAGACCTTGTTGCGATGCTTTTTTGACTTCCTGTAACAGGTGGGCATCGCGAAGCAGGGCCTTGGTCGGAATGCAGCCGCGCAACAGGCACGTCCCGCCGTAACGCGTGTCCTTCTCGATAACGGCGGTTTTTAAACCAAGCTGGCCCGCTCGGATCGCTGCCACATATCCGCCCGGTCCCGTTCCGATGATTGCAACGTCAAACGGTGCCTGCTCTTTCACGCTGTCGCCCCTGAAACTCGAGCCTCTGTATCGGCGGTCAATGAAGATGGCGTGCCAGCCAGCTCCAAATTGTTGGACTGTGGGCGCTCATCATCTTGAGGCTGCGCGCTGTCGCGCTTGCGCTGCGCGCAGCGCCGCTACAGTGACGTCTAGAAAATATCGAAGTGTTCTTCCTGCAAGAGAGGGTCCGATTTTACGACGATGTCTTTCTTCGTCCAATCCTCGAGATCATTGAGCGAGACGAATTCCCCACTCTTGAGAGCCTTTGCGATTTCCGGATTCACACGCACCGTAATCTCTTTTCCTTCCACGAGGTGCATCATTTTCCTGATCTCCTGCTGGATCTCGTAACAGATGGTCTCGGGAGATTTCGCCCAACCCGTCCCATTGCAATAGGTGCACGGCCTGCAGAGTATCCGTTCCAGCGACGGCTGAGTGCGCTTGCGTGTGATCGCCACAAGACCGAAATCGTTAAATTGGAGGGTCTTTGAAGGAGACCGGTCGGCGCGGATCGCTTCTTCCAAAGCAGCCATCACGCGCTGACGATTCTTCTTTTCTTCCATGTCAATGAAGTCGACCACAATGATGCCGCCGAGATTGCGCAAGCGGATCTGGCGAACAATCTCGTGGACGGCGTCGACGTTCGTACGGACAATCGTATCTTCGAGCCGGTTCGATTTGCCCACGAATTTGCCCGTATTGACGTCGATCGCAACAAGCGCTTCCGTTTGATTGATCACAATGTAGCCGCCCGATTTCAGCCATACCTTCGAGCGCAGCGCCTTCTCGATCTCAAGATTCAATCCATACTCTTCGAATATCGGCGTGTCCTTCAGATGCAACTTGACGCGGTTCACAAGCGCAGGCTGGAACTTGTTGACGAAATCGAGGACCGTCGCGAATTCGGCTTCATTATCCAGGCGAATGGCTCGGTAATCCGGCGACAACTGGTCCCGCAGCAGACGCTGCACCAGGTTCAAATCGCTATGGATGAGCGCGGGTGCGGACTTCTTCTCGCTTTTCGTGCGGATGTCCGACCACAGGTTCCCGAGAAAACGAATGTCTTGAACAAACTCATCCTCGCTGCGTCCCTCGGCCGCCGTGCGCACGATAAAGCCACCCGGCAAACCATTTCTGTGTTCGTGAATGATTCTCTTGAGCCGCGAGCGTTCTTCGTCGGACGCAATCTTGCGCGACACACCGACATGATCGACTGTCGGCATATAAACCAGGTAACGTCCGGGAAGCGCAATGTGCGAGGTAATGCGCGCCCCTTTCTTGCCGAGCGGTTCTTTCGAAACCTGAACGAGGATCTCCTGCCCTTCCCGGAGCAGTTCCGAAATGGTAGGCCCGGCTTTTGGCGAATATCCGTTTGTCCGATGTTCCTCTTGCTTGACCGGGGGCGGGCCACTTCGGCCTCGGCGTCCGCGCCGGCTGGAAGAACGGTGGGCGAAATGGTGATTGTCGGAACGATCCGTCATGCGAGCGCTCGAAGGCCCTTCATTTCCCTCCTGGAACTTTTCATCTTCCTTGGCTTGCTCTGCTGACTTTGGCTTCTCGAGCGGCTCCCGCGTTGGCGGCGACGCCTCCGTAACGACACCGCCTTCGGTGACTTCCGGCGGAATCAGCGCTGTAACCGGCGGCGCAAGCTCGGATATCGGCGCGGGCGTTACCGGCGTTGCCTCTTCGGCGACGGCACCCAGACCAGCATCCTTATCGTCGATAGTACTTGGTTCGGGCTCTGGCTCCGGGCGGCGCGAATATTTCGCGAGGGATTCGCCTGGGAGAACCTCGATTGGCCCTGCGGTATATGGTCGCTCCGAGCTTCTCTGTTCGTAAGACTTGCCTTCAAACGAAGGGATTTTTGGCTTCTTGCCCCGCCGATCCCGATCTCGGCGTCCCCGTTCGCCTCGATCCCGACGGCTGTAATCCTCGTGTACCGGCGGAGCTGCGGGTTCTGGACGCTCGGCTTCAGCCGTGATCTCCGGAACTGAGGGAGGTATCAGGGTGCCCGCGGGTGCATCAACTCCTTCTTCGATGACGGCTGGCGGTGCCGCAGCAGCGGCGGAAGGGGCAGTGCCAGGTTTTGCTCGTCCGCTTTCCTGGAGTTGGGCGACCTCGTCTTCGACACTCGAGACAATCTTCTCGTACTCCTCAATGTCCTCAAAAAAATCAGAAACGTAAAGGAACGCATCCCGTTCGAGACCGATATCGACGAAGGCGGACTGCATTCCCGGCAGTACTTTCGTTACTTTGCCCTTATAAATGTTACCAACGATACCCTGCGAGCGATGGCGTTCTATGTAAAATTCAACGAGTTCGTCGTCTTCGAGGATCGCAACTTTAGTCTCCTGAGGCGTCGTGGAAATGATCAATTCTTTCTGCATCGAAACTCCTGTGCCCGTCTCTGGCAGCGCACAGGGACACCTTGAGACAGCTCGCCCTAAGGCAGATGTCGCGTATTGTCATGGAAAACTCCTGTGCCCGGAGGAGCTAATGCTCTACTCTACAACGGGCGAAAAATATGTAGTGACGATACGGAATTTACGGGTCCCTCTCCCTCTGGGAGAGGGTGGCGCGACGGCCGCAAGGCTGACGCGCCGGGTGAGGGTCGCAAGTCTAGTCAAATCTGGAAACCCTCACCCCACCCTCTCCCAGGGGGAGAGGGTGATTCCTCCCGTCGCTGATCCGAACCTCACTACTCAAACAAAATCTCTCGGCACATACCGCGCCTGAACCGCACTATAGCACGCTCGAGGTCAATTGACGTAACGGCAGCGGCGAACGCTCATCACGAGCCCCAGGGCTATAAAGGCAGTCAAAACTGATGAACCGCCATAACTCAAGAATGGCAGAGGTATACCCGTTGTCGGCAAGAATCCAATCACCATTCCTACATTCACGATGAGATGAAAGAAGAGTGTCCCCACAATACCCATCGCAATGAATAGCCCCAGATTATCGCGAGCCGTTTGCGCGTTATAGATCGACCGGAAGATGATAAACGTGAGCAGCCCAAGCGAGGCGATTACACCAACGAAACCCAACTCCTCCCCGATGACCGAGAAGATGAAATCCGTGTGCCGGGTCGGCAAAAATCCGAGTTGGTTTTGAGAACCTCGAAAGAGGCCTTTGCCCAGCAGACCGCCCGAACCAATTGCGATCTTCGATTGTGCCACTTGATAACCCTTACCCAGGGGATCTCTCTCAGGATCGAGGAAAGTCATGATGCGTTCCTTCTGGTAAGGCTTTAGAACAATCCAACTCACCGGAAGGAGAAGAACAAAGCCCAGAAGCAGAGAAAGCAGCGCAGCGGGCCGAATACCTCGAACGAACAATCCAACAGCAATGGGGGGCAAGTAGGTAAGCGCTGTTCCTAGATCCGGCTGAAGAGCCACCAAACCCATCGGAACGAGCGATATCACACAGGCTTTCCCTATTTGCATCAAAGTCATGTATCGGCTGGCGCGCAAGTCCGAGAAATATCGCGCCAATGCGACAACGACTACCATCTTGACCAACTCGGAAGGTTGAAATTGGATTTTACCCAGAGCAACCCAGCTCTTGGATCCGGAAACACGATGCCCAAAAACCAATGTGTAGACAAGCACACCGAGAGCGAGAACATAAAGCCAAGGGATGTGCTCCGAAATCAGGTGATAGTCGATTGCCGCGAGAACGAACAGGAACAGTATGCCGACGGCGACCCAGGCTAACTGCCGCAAGAAGAAGTTATCTGAAGACTGGGTCATCGTGGAGCTGTAAATTTCGGTAAGACTAATTACAGATAACAGCACTGCGGAACCAAGCAGCGACCAATCGAAATCCTTGCTAAGCCGTTTGGGCGGAATTGGACCGATCATCGTAGCCTAACTCTACCCTCTCGCCTCGGGAGAGGGTACGGTGAGGGTCTCAAGATCTGCAGAAACGTAAACGCTCACCTACGCTTCCATTGAGTCTTCGCCCTGTCGGGCTCGCGCTTCGCGGCGCGGTCCCTCCCAGACGGAGAGATCATTTCTGCGCAATCGTTGTGTTCTTGTTCTCGAACTGCCCGGTCTTTTTTTTGTAATAAGTTTCCAGCACCGCATGCGCGACGGGAGCGGCCGCTTCGGCTCCCCATCCCCCATTTTCGGTGAAAACAGCCACGACGATCTCGGGATTGCGATACGGCGCGAAGCCGACAAACCACGCATTATCTCTGTACTCTTTGCCTTTTAGGTTGGCCTGTTTACTCGCGACTTGAGCGGTACCGGTTTTGCCGCCGACCTCGAAGCCCTCGATCTTGGCATTGATGCCCGTTCCGCCCTCATTGACCACGCCCCACATCGCCTTGCCAACGATCTCTACAGTGGATTCCTGGATCGGATAATCCTCTTCAATAATCTCTCTCGCCTCAAATCCGAGCTTCTTCAGCTGCTGCGGAACAACAAAATGAGGTTGTTTCAAGCGCCCGCCTGTGGTTAAGCCTCCCATGGCCCACGCTGCTTGGATTGGCGTAACACCGACGTAACCCTGGCCGATTGCCACCGAAATCGTCTCACCTTCATACCATTTCGCTTTAAACACGCGCTGCTTCCATTCCGAAGAAGGGATGATCCCGGCGTCTTCGTTCGGCAAGTCAATCCCGCTTTTGCGGCCGAGACCCATCATCGTCGCGTAGCGAGAAATGCGCTCGATGCCCAGTTCTTTTCCTACATTGTAGAAAAACACGTTACAAGAATTAACGATAGCGTTGTGCAGACTTAACGTCCCATGCCCTTCATGTTTGTCGCAAGCGAAGGTGTGCCCGTAAAAGGTCGCATAACCCGGACAGAACACCGTGCGTAAAGGATTCAATGTTCCTGCTTCCAGTCCCGCCGCCGCCATAAAGACTTTGAACACCGATCCAGGGGAGAAATGACTCTGAATGGCGCGGTTCTGAAGAGGCTTGCGCGGGTCGGTGATCAGGCTATTCCAATCGGCTGCGGTGATTCGCGTTGCAAAGGCGTTGGGATCAAACGCAGGCCTGCTCACTAATGCCAGCACTTCGCCGGTTCGAGGGTCCAAGGCAACGACGGCACCACTGTGGTCTCCCGCCTTCATGCACTCAGGCCGCAGGCCGGCAAAACAGTCTTCCGCCGCATTTTGTAGATCAAGATCGAGGGTTGTTACCAGATCGTTTCCAGGAATGGCTGGTTCTTCTTCCAACTTGCCCATTTCGCGGCCGAAGCTGTTGACGATGACACGTTTGAACCCGTCCTTACCCACGAGCACCCGGTTGTATTCGCGTTCGAGTCCTGCTTTCCCCACCTGATCGCCGGATTTGAAATTGACGAACTCGGGAATTGCCAGCTCAGCCTCTGTTATCTCGCCCACGTAGCCCATCGCGTGAGCCGCGATCTCGTTTTCCAGATACCGCCGCCTCGGTTGGTATTCAACGGTAATTTCCGGTAATTCGTACCGACGGGCCCTGACAAATGCAATGTCACCGACCGAGACGTCGTCCTTCAACACAATCGGACGGAATTTCGGTTCGCGGCGTTTCCGATTAATGCGTTCCAGCAACTCTTCTTTCGACATGCCAATGCCAGCGCTCAACATGGCTGCAGTCTGCTCGATCGTATGCGGACTGTTTTCTCGAATTAAGATGATGTTGTAGGAGGGACGATTGCCGGCAAGAATCCTGTGATCGCGATCATAAATTCTCCCTCGCGGCGCACGAAGGGGAATTTCCCGGATTCGATTTTGTTCGGCGCGGAGCTGGTAATAACCGGACTGGATTATTTGCGCGTTCCAAAAACCAAACACGAGTGTAAGCAGCACAGCGGCAATGACGTAGCCGACAAAGCTGATACGCCACCGCAGCAGCTCAAGTTCGTCACGTTGTCGCATGACTCCACCGATCGTGATATGCAAACAACACCAGCCCTAACACAGCATTGAACGTCGCTGATAGGGCCCAGCTCGTCAGGGCCACACTATAGGTGGCACCCAACGCCGGACCTACCATCGCGCCTAGAATAGTAACCAGAATGCCGTCTCCGATGGTAAACAAAAATAACGCCAAGAGTCGGGTCACGGGCTGGTCAACGGCAAACTTCGATCCTGCCGAGGCTGCCAGAAAACCAATAATTGTCTTGCTCAGGCCGTTGGCACCCAGGACCGCGCCCGAAAGACTGTCTTGCATGAGGCCCAATGAGCTTCCAATCACGATCGATGCAACCGGATTGCCCAGAGTGAATCCGTAATACACAGAAAATATCAATGGCAGGTCAAAAAATCCAAAGACTTTGAATTTAAACGAGAAGACGCCCTGGATGACGACTACGGCCACGAGCGCAGCGGCGAATTTGCCCAGCATGCCAAGCGTGCTGACTCGCGCCATCGGATAAACCGTCATAAATCCTCTCCCTCTGGGGGAGGGTAGGGTGAGGGTTGCAAGATTTGACGAGACTTGACCAAACCTGCAACCCTCACCCGGCGCTTCGCGCCGCCCTCTCCCAAGGGGAGAGGACCTCCCAACGCATTCATGGATTCGCACTCCCTTGAGCGGGTTCATCGGAATCTGCATTTTGTGGGTGCTCAAGAATACAAATGACTTCCTCCAGACGGCCGAGATCGGCGCTGGGTCTGACCTGAACCATCTTCAATAGACCGCGGCGGGGGCCGACAGAGGTGATGACACCGACGGGCAGCCCTTTAGGATAAATGCGATCCAGGCCAGAACTGAGGAACGTGTCGCCTTGTTTCAAATCATTGTCATCGTCAATGTAATCCAAATCCAGAGAAAGGCCCCCTGTCCCTCGGACAACTCCCTGCCGGCGCGTCGACTGGAGCAGGACTCCTACTGCGCTCTGCGAATCGATGATCAGCTGAACGATCGAGAAAAAATTGCTGGAGTAGATGACGCGTCCGACAACACCCGCCGGCGTTATGACTGCGGAATCGGGCCTCACACCCTGCACTGTTCCTTTATCGATGGTGATTGTCTGGCTGCGCGCAGGATCACGCCCGATGACCCTGGCAACGACGGTTTTGCCGGTATCTGAGCTTGAAAGCGAAAGCATGCTTCTCAGCCGCTGAAGCTCCAGCATATCTTCACGATTTTGGTGAAGCTGCATCCGCAGTTCCTCAACCTGGTGCCTCAGGCGCTCGTTTTCATCGTGGGTACCGACAAGAGCGAAGTACCGCTCCCACACGTAAAGAGCGGCATATGTGGACCGGTCGACCAGCTTTTCCAAGGGAGCAAGCGAATCGAGTATCCATACGCGAACAAAACTCGTGTCGATCCGGTGGCGCGCTTGGAACGAGATCAGCCCGGTCTGAAGAACAAGGGCGATGCCGAGGGCGATCCACGTTGGCTTTTTCGAAGCTGCAACAATCCGGATCATATACAGCCACTCAATCCCCTCGCAGAGGAGGAGGCGCCGAACGCGCAGACGGAATGGTCAGACCGCGCGACTGTTTCTCGAACTGACCACCCCCGGCGCTGTCGCGCCATTCCCTCCCCTGCGAGCAGGGGAATGTTTTCTTAACCCAGCAATATCTCACGCACAAACTAATTGATCGCGATTTTCCTCAGGAGATCAAAATCGCTCAACATTTTTCCGGTACCCAAGACGACACAAGATAACGGATTTTCAGCCAGTGTCACAGGTAGACCCGTTTCTTCACGGATCCGTTTATCGAGATTCCTGATCAGTGCGCCGCCACCTGCAAGGACGATGCCTTTGTCTGCAATGTCGGCGGAAAGTTCCGGCGGAGTTCGCTCCAGAACGACCCTGATGGAATTGATAATGATGTTGATACATTCGTCGAGCGCTTCCCGAATTTCCTCATCCGAAATGGTAACGCTCTTCGGAACGCCTTCCATCAAGTCCCGTCCTTTGACTTCCATGATGCGGGGCTCATCCAAGACATATGCAGACCCGATCTCAATCTTGATTTGTTCGGCCGTACGTTCTCCGATCAACAAGTTGTATTTGCGCTTGATGTACTGTGTGATCGCTTCGTCCATCTCGTTGCCGGCGACTTTATCGGAACGGCTGCCGACGATTCCCGATAAGGAGATCACGGCGATTTCGGTGGTACCGCCCCCGATATCCACGATCATGTTTCCGGAAGGTTCGGTGACGGGTAACCCAGCGCCAATTGCTGCAGCCATGGCCTGCTCGACCAGATGAGCTTCGCTTGCCTTAGCCCGATAGGCCGAGTCCTGCACAGCTCTTTTCTCTACTTGCGTGATGCCCGACGGAACTCCAATCACAATCCTGGGATGGACCAGCACCTTCCGGCTGTGAGCCTTTTGGATGAAGTACGTCAGCATTTTTTCCGTGACCGTGAAATCGGCAATGACGCCATCTTTCATGGGCCGGATAGCCACGATATTGCCCGGCGTACGACCAAGCATATCCTTGGCTTCTTTGCCGACAGCTTCGACTTGGTTTGTGACTTTGTTGATGGCAACGATAGACGGCTCGTTGACCACGATGCCGCGACCTTTAGCATAGACCAGGGTGTTCGCTGTACCGAGGTCAATCGCCAGATCGCTGGAGAATAAACTGAACAGCGGGCGAAAGTTCATGTAGCTTTTCAGGCTCCTTGTTCGTCGAGGAGATTCTTAATCCGCTCAGCACCTTTAGGCGGGACCGAAACCGAGATGTTTGTCATCATACCCGAAGTTCGAAAATTTCTGCTAGCATAGTTAAGTTCTAGCACAGGGACTCTCGATTTGGGAGAGTTTGGCGCGTCTTTATGACGCGCTGGGTAGAGGGTGGCAAGTCTTTGCAAATCCTGAAACTCTCACCTGGCGCTGCGCCGACTTTTCCAAAAGCGAGAGGTCATTTCCAGGAGGCGGTTTTTTATGTTGGATTTCATGAGGCGTCAGCGCTCAGCCCTCAAGTGGGTATGGGTGATCCTCATTTTTATCTTCAGCGTAACGCTTGTGACGCTTTACATCCCGTTCGGCGACCTTCCCAACGTCAGCATTACGAACGACGTCGCCTCTATCGGGCACGATAGTATCAGTTCCCACGAATTTCAAAGCGCGTACCGAAATTATATCGATCGGATGAGAGGTCAACTCAATCCGGAAATGCTGCGTGCCTTCCGTTTCGAGCGCCAAATCATGGACGCGCTGGTGACCCGCCACGTCATGACGGAAGAAGCCAAACGCCTGGGTTTGAATGTCTCCTCAGCCGAAATCGCACAGAAAATTCTCGAGAATCCTGTCTTTCGCGAGAACGGCACGTTTATCGGCCAAAGCCGGTATCAGGCCGTGCTGGCTCAGAACAATCTGACTATCGATGAGTTCGAGTCCAATGTCGGCAATGAAATCCTCACGGAGAAGCTTCGGAGCTTCATTACCGCCGCGGTTCACGTCAGCAATCAGGAAGCCGAAGAAGAATACAAACGCCGCAATGAGAAGGGAAAGCTCGATTACTTCGTCATCGACGCCTCTAAGCTGGAAGATAAGGTATCGGCAAGTGATCAAGAACAGCGCGAGTATTACGAAAAGAACAAAGCCAAATACACGGTCAACGAGAAGCGCAAGGCGAAATATGCGTTTCTGGAATCGCTCAAATTACGCTCACAGGTGACTGTAAGCGACGACGAACTTCGCCAGTATTACGAGCAGCACAGATCGGAGTACACGGTTCCAGAACGCGTGAAAGCGCAGCACATTCTCTTTAAAACTCAAGAGAAGACACCCGAGGAAATTGAAAAGATCAAGGATAAGGCCCGTCAGGTGCTCGAACGCGCGAAAAAGGGCGAGGACTTCGGCAGCCTTGCGAAACAGTTCTCCGAGGATTCGACCGCCGGAGCCGGCGGAGATCTCGGCGACTTCGGCCGCGGCCAGATGGTGCCGGAGTTCGAACGTGTAGCGTTCAGCCTTGGCGTCGGAGCCATCAGTGATCTGGTTCAAACGCAATTCGGCATTCACATCATCAAAGTCACCGGAAAACAGGACGCACGCGAACGTCCGTTCGAGGAGTTGAAGGAAGCCATTCGTCCGATCGTCGAGACTCGGAAAGCCGAGCAGAAAGGCAGCGATCTTGCCCAGCAGATCGCAGTAGAGCTTGTAAACAACAAGAGTCTTGACGCCGTTGCGGCCAAGTTCGGTGCCCAGGTCAAAGAAACCCCGCTCATGGAACAGAGCGAATCGATTGCCGAACTCGGCAACGCGACGGAATTCCAACGCCGCATGTTCATGATGAACAAAGGCGAAATCGGGACCGCCATCCAGGTCGATCGCGGATATGTTGTCCCGCAGCTCATCGACATCGCGCCGTCACACCCGGCATCCTTCGAAGAAGCTCAGACCAGGGTTCTCGCCGATGTGAAAACGGAGAAGGCCAAGCAACTCGCCGCCGACAAGGCCAAACAAGTCCAGGACTTGCTGAAAGGCGGGAAGGACCTCGCCACCGCTGCGAAGGCCGTTGGAGCAGAGATCAAGACCAGCGACATGCTGACGCGCGGCGCCTCACTTCCCGAGTTTGGATCGATCGCCGAACTCGATAAAGAGATGTTTTCCCTCCCGATCGGTAAAGCCGGAACGCCGATTACGATTGCGGGTAAGACTCTTGCTTTTGCGGTGAAGGAGCGCCAGCAGATCAATCCCGAGGAAACGAAAAAATCCTTAGATATGGTCCGCAACGAAATGCTACCTGGAAGACGGGAGCAGTACTTCAGTGCCTACATCCAGGAAGTCAAGAAGCGCATGGAGGCCGGGAAGCAGATCAAGATCAACGAGTCGATCATGAGTCAGATTGCGCAGAGTATCAGCTAGGGAGCAAGTATTCGAGGTTGCATCATTGGAGGTTTCTGAATTTCTGAATTGAGAAATCTGGAAACTTCGAATGATGCAATGTCCGATGGATTTCTCCTACACTCCAATCACATCCACTAGTTCCTTCACCGCAGCCGCCGATTTTTGCAGCGCGGCGCGCTCTTCCAGAGTCAAGTTGATTTCGATGACCTGCTCGATACCGCGCTGGCCAAGTTTCACCGGCACTCCTACGTATAGGCCGCTGATGCCGTATTCGCCTTCCAGGTAGGCCGCACATGGCAAGATCTTCTTTCGATCTTTAAGAATCGCGTCCACCATCTCGACAATCGCCGAGGCGGGTGCATACCAAGCGCTGGTTTTCAAGTAGCTGACGATCTCGGCGCCGCCATCTCGAGTGCGCTGCACGATACGGTCGATCGTTTCTTTGGGAAGCAATTCCGTAATCGGTATTCCCGCCACCGTGGAATACCGCGGCAGAGGAACCATGGTATCGCCGTGTCCGCCGAGCACAAACGCGTGAATGTTCTCGACGGAAACATTTAATTCCATTCCAATGAACGTCCGAAATCGGGCAGAGTCGAGAACCCCGGCCATTCCGATCACCCGGTGTTTTGAAAACTTGCTGACGCGAAACGCCGTCTGCACCATGGCATCGAGAGGATTGCTGACGACGATGATGACCGAATTCGGGGAATTCTTCACGACCTGCTCGGTAACGCCTTTGACGATGCCGTAATTCGTCTTCAATAGATCATCACGGCTCATGCCGGGTTTGCGGGGAACACCGGCCGTGATCACTACAATGTCCGAATTCGCCGTGTCGTTGTAATTGTTGGTGCCGGTCAGCCTGCAATCGTACCCTTCGATCGGGCCTGACTCGGCGAGGTCCAGCGCCTTGCCTTGCGGTACGCCTTCGATGATATCGATGAGGACAACATCTGCGAGTTGCTTGTCAACGATCCGCTGCCCCGCAGTTGCTCCGACATTCCCAGCACCGACGATACTCACTTTTTCTCGCGCCATTTACATGTTCTCCACAATTGCTCTAGCAAATTCCGAGGTCTTTAGTTTGGTTGCGCCGGTCATGAGGCGCTCGAGGTCGTAGGTGACTTTCTTCTGTTGGATCGTCTTGGCGAAAGCGTCTTCAATCGTCTTCGCAACATCTCTCCAGCCCATGTACTCGAACATCATACAACCCGACAGCAGCACACTGCCGGGGTTGATGACGTCTTTATCCGCATATTTGGGAGCCGTGCCGTGCGTAGCCTCGAACACAGCGCAACCATCCCCGATATTCGCTCCCGGCGCGATCCCGAGTCCGCCCACCTGAGCCGCACAGGCGTCGGAAAGATAGTCGCCGTTGAGATTTGGCGTCGCAATGACGTCATATTCATCGGGACGCGTGAGTATCTGCTGAAGCATGGAGTCGGCAATGCGATCCTTGATAAGCAATTTGCCTTCAGGAACCTTAAAGTCGTATTTCGTCGTCACCTCTTCCTCGGTGACAGTTCGGGAAGCGAATTCTTCACGCGCCACCTCGTAACCCCAGTCGCGAAATGCGCCCTCGGTGTACTTCATGATGTTGCCTTTGTGAACGAGCGTCACCGACCTCCGGTTATTCTCCAGCGCGTACTGAATCGCACGCCGGACTAGGTTCTTGGTGGCAGTGATCGAGATCGGCTTGATGCCGATGCCGGAATCCGGACGCACCTTTTTTCCAAGTTCCTTCTCGAGGAACGCGATCACCTTTTGCGCTTCAGGACTTCCCGCCGGCCACTCGATTCCCGCATACACGTCTTCTGTGTTTTCGCGATAGACCACTACACTGAGCTTTTCCGGATGCTTCACCGGGCTAGGCACTCCGTCGAAGTAACGAACCGGCCGAACGCATGCGTATAAATCCAGCACTTGCCGCAGCGTGACATTGAGGCTGCGAATGCCGCCCCCAACCGGAGTCGTCAGTGGTCCCTTGATCGAAATTCGAAATTCTTGAATCGCAGTAAGCGTATCGTCCGGCAGCCAGCTCCCGAATCTCTGAAACGCTTTCTCTCCCGCGAAGACTTCGTACCAGACGACTTTCCGCGATCCCTTCGACACCTTCTCAACGGCGGCATCGAAGACCAATTGGGAAGCCTTCCAAATATCCCGGCCGGTCCCATCACCCTCAATGAAAGGAATGATGGGATTATTAGGAACGACAAGACTCGTCCCGCTCAGAGTGATCTTTTGTCCCGATGCAGGCACCTCAACTCCGTTGAATTTCACTCTACTTCCTCCTAAAGGTATCGGAAATTGCGTCCTTGGAGGTGCTGGATTTCTAAATTGCGAAATGAAGCAACCTCCAATGATGCAATTTCCAATAAATATTCCGGCTAAATCCCATCGTCTGGGCCGAGATAGGTGTATTCGTGAAAGGCTTTGCTGTATTGGTCGAGAAGTTGGACGCCGATCTTTGGCCGAATTAAGCCGTCTTTCACTTTCTGCTGAATCAGTTGTTCCATGCGCCGCTGCAGGTCATTCGGAAAATATTGAACAACGGCCAGAATCTCTTGCACAGAAGTCCCCTTGATTACTTTTTCGATGAAGTAATTGTCGGGCTCATCCGCGTCGGCGTACACGTGGACTTCCGTAACACGGCCGAAAAGATTATGAATGTCACCCAGGATGTCCTGATATGCGCCCATGAGAAAGAAACCGAGATAATACGGTTGTCCTTCGACAAGCCGGTGCACCTCGAGCGCATTCTTCGAGCCCAACGGCGACACAAATCGATCGACTTTTCCGTCGGAATCGCAGGTGAGATCGACTAGTGTAGCGACGCGCGACGGCTGCTCGTTGAGCCGATGGATCGGCATAATGGGAAACACCTGGCCGATCGCCCAGTAATCCAGTATGGATTGGAAAACCGAGAAGTCGCAAAGATATTGGTCAGTAAGCTGTTCCTTCATGGCGACCAAGTCCTTGGGAAGCAGCTCCGGATTTCTCTTTTGCAGCATCCGGTTGATCGTCGTGCATATCGACCAATAGAGTCTTTCAGCGGCAGCCTTTTGTTCCAGCGAAAGATATCCCAGCTCGAACAACAGCCCAATCTCTTGCCGCTTCTCTGCGGCGTCGTGGAACGTTTCCAGCAACACGGGCAGGGATTTCCGCCGTACCGACTTGTCTGCAACCGAATTGAATAGCTTTGCAAGCTCCGCGACCTGCGGATGGTCGGTGGCTCCCATCGGCAGCGGTTCATCCATGTTTTCGCGCGTATTCGCGGCGATGACTTCGACGATGAGAACCGAATGATGTGCCGTGAGCGCGCGGCCGCTCTCTGATACGAGGATCGGATGGGGCACGTTTTCGGCGTCGCAAACTTCTTTCACGGTATAAACGACAGCATTCACATATTCCTGAAGCGTGTAATTGATCCCGTGCGGCGAGGTGACTTCCCCCGCTTCGTAGTTCACTCCTAATCCGCCGCCGACGTTCAGGTACTCGATTTCCAGTCCTCGCTTCCGAAGCGTGGCGTAGATCCGGGCGATCTCTTTGACCGCCTGTTTCAAGTTCTGAATGTCGAGTATCTGGCTTCCCATATGGAAGTGCAGGAGCTTGAAACCGTCCGCAACACCATTAAGGGACACCTCATCAATGAGCTTGACAAGCTCGCTGATCGTGATCCCAAACTTCGAACTGTCGCCTCCCGAAGCGGCCCATTTGCCCGAACCTGTCACCGAGACTCGGACTCGCGCGCCGAAC
Source organism: Acidobacteria bacterium 13_1_20CM_2_55_15 (assembly GCA_001920875.1). Taxonomy (GTDB): domain Bacteria; phylum Acidobacteriota; class Terriglobia; order 20CM-2-55-15; family 20CM-2-55-15; genus 20CM-2-55-15. The sequence goes on along the minus strand of MNKP01000176.1, from coordinate 4,192 downwards.
TTGGGCCGGACTCCCAACTCGGAGGCCTGTGATAGCAGCAGACGCAGCTCCGAGAACTTCTCAAGGATCGGAATGACATTCTTTCCGAGCAGCTGCCCGATCAACAGCAGCCGCATCATCGTCCAGTCTTTGTATCCATTGCAGATCAGCAACGTGCGATCGTCTTCGAGGTGGGGAAGCGCGGCTACAAGCTCAGCCTTAGATCCGCTTTCCAGACCAAAACCGAAAGGGCGTCCCGCTTCAAGAATCTCCTGGACGACCTCATGGAGTTGATTCACCTTGATCGGATACACACCGATATAAGAATTTCCGTAGCCGGACTCTTCAATGGCCTTACGGAATGCCGTATTGAGCTCCGTAACTCGTGAGCGAAGAAGATCCTGAAAACGGATGAGCAGCGGAAACTGAATCCGCTGCTGCCTCAGGTCTTGAACGACCTTATACAGATCGATACCTATCGAATCACCCAGTATCGGCCGTACCGTGAGATGACCTTCTTCGTTGACGTAGAAATAGGATTCACCCCACAGCGCGACCCGGTACAGATTTTCCGAATCTTCGACCGTCCAGATATCTTCTTTGGTTAACTCTTTCGCCATGATAAGAAATTCGCAGACTAGAGCAAAAGAGCGGATGACGCAATAGAAGATTCTGTCAAAATCGCGACGAAGAAAATAGCCACAAAAAAGCACAAGAACGCAAAAGGAATCGAAAAAACTTTTGTGATTTTTGTGGCCGTTCCCCTTAGCCGTTCCCCTTATTAGTCGCCCGCGTACTCCATGGCGGGTGCGCCGGAGACGAGAACTCTTCGCCACTTGTTGAGGGAATCCACGACAATGAGCAGCACTAGCACCATCAGAATTCCCGTGCAGATGCTGTCCACGTAACCTTGAGTAGCAGTCGTAGGATTAGCCGTGAGCGGCCAGAAATTGTCGCGAATACTCAGATAACCGGCAGTTAGAGTATTGGTGCCGAGAAAACTCATCGGAAGCGCCGTGATCCATGCATATTTGGCGCGGCCGGAATTCAGAATCAGCGACGTCCCCACGCAAAGGGCAATCGATCCGAGCAGTTGATTGGCAATGCCGAACATCGGCCAGATCGTGCTGATGCTGCCGGTCCAGATGAAGTACGCCCAGGCAACCACGGCGAGCACGCTCGCGGAAACACTCGCCGGCAGCCAATCCGCCCGTGCAAAGGGCGGATAAAATTTGCCGACCCATTCCTGAAGAATAAATCGTGTCACACGCGTGCCTGCGGAAATGGTTGTCAATATGAAGAGGGCTTCGAACATGATGGCGAAGTGATACCAATACGACATCAGGCTGCGCATACCGGGAATCCCAGTAAAAATTTGCGCCATTCCGACGGCCAACGAAACAGCGCCGCCCGTGCGGCCCTGCACGTTTTCTCCAACATCGGCGGAAAGAGCCGGCAGATTCACGATCGGAAACTGCGCTTCAACTTTGTCGTGATATACCGCGGCCGGAGTATTGATCGCGAAATAATCCCCCGGAAACATCGATGTCGCCGCCACCAGCGCCATTATGCCTACAACGCCCTCCATCAGCATCGCACCATATCCGATGGTCCGTATGTGAGCTTCGCTGGAGATCATCTTCGGCGTCGTTCCGGATGCAATCAGCGAGTGGAATCCCGATATCGCGCCACATGCAATCGTGATAAATGCAAACGGAAACACGGGGCCCGGCACGATCGGGCCGCCGCCCGCGATAAACGACGTCAATGCGGGCATTTTAAAATCCGGATGCACGATGAAGACCCCAAGTATCAGGGCTAAAATGGTGGAGATCTTCATAAACGTGCTCAAGTAATCACGGGGCGCCAGCAGCAGCCACACCGGGAGAATCGCCGTGGCGACTGCGTATATGCCCAAAAGAATAGTCAGCCCATGTCTTGAGAACGTGAAATACGGGGCCAGCACGGAGCCCGGTATCCACTTGCCGAATACGACAGCGGCAATCAGCCCGATCACACCAAAGACCGTGGCTTCCCGAATACCTTTCCCCGGACGGAGTTTGTACATCCAGACACCCATGATGAGAGCCAACGGAATGGTCATCCCGATCGTGAACGTTCCCCACGCGCTCTCCGCCAGCGCGTTCACCACAGCCAAACCAAGTCCCGCTTCCGCAATCGTGACGACAAATAAAATGGCGAGTGCTGCGGTGACACCGGAAAATCCACTGATTTCCCTGCGCGCAATTTCTGCCAACGATTTTCCGCCCCGCCGGACGGAGGCGAAAAGAATAACAAGATCCTGAACGGCGCCCGCCAAAACCACACCCAACACCAACCAAAGCAATCCCGGCAGATACCCAAACTGTGCCGCGAGCGTGGGGCCGATCAGCGGTCCTGATCCCGCAATGCCGGCAAAGTGGTGTCCAAACAAGACCCATTTGCTCATGGGGTAGTAGTTCTGGCCGTCGTACTGAGTGTGCGCAGGCGTCGTGCGAGTCTCGTCCACGCCAAGTACGGTCATCGCGATGAATTTGCTGTAATAGCGATAGCCGATCGCAAGCACGCCAAGGGCTAAAAGAATCAATGGGAAGGTATTCATAGCTCTCTTTTATACTTGCTACCGCGACAAGTCAATGACTGTAGCAGCGGCCTGCAAGCGGTCTAGCACCATCTGAATGCATCGATGCAATCAGCTCGCGGAAACCCGCAACCGAAATATTCCCTCCTCGCAGAGCTCGCAGAGGAGGGGAATGCGCTTGGCGTAAAACATTGCCAAGAAAAAACAAGAAAGCACAGACTCGTTACATAAAGCGCCGCTACAGCTAGTTTGGAACCGCAAGATCCGTATCTTTCAGCGGCAGTTTCCTGAAGTTCTCCTTAGTGATAACAATGATTCTCTCGTTGCCAATGAACGTCGTATACGCTTCCAGATTCACCTCCTGCGGACCAAATACTCGCTCATAGAGGCTCCAGACGTTACTCGGCCAGGTCTCCCAGTGGGTATCCGCTCCTTCAGTTTGGAAGAAAGCTATTTTCGTGTAATCCACGCTGGAATCGGCGGTCATATTGGCAGGCATTGGCGCTTGAGTATTCCGAAGCGCACCGAACAATCTCGCTGAAACGAGAAATTTGTGGTTGGGTCTCCCTTCCACGTACTCTCGAAATTTCTGCAAGAAGTATTCCGGATGATTCCGCAACTTGATCTGTCTCGCCGCGTACACCTCCCAGCCGAAATTAGCCGCCAGCAGAACTCCGATCGCTGCATAAAGGCCGAAACTCAGGTTCCGGCCAAAGCGATGAGCGACAACGGTGATCCCGCGAGCAGCGGCAAGCGACAGGAACGGGACGACGACAAGTAAGTTCCTGACAATCAGTGTACTCTGAAGTGAAAAGAAGACGAGATACGCGAAACAAAATGCTGCGGCGAGGCAACTCGCCGGCTTCCGTTCCAGTAACAGCGCGGCAATACCTAAGAATGAGAACACAGCCAGCACTGCGGAGATTGGCCCAAAATGAGAAAAAAACTGAAAGGTAAAGTACTTCGATATCTCTATGAAGTGTGCGACACCCGGCTTCACGCTGTAGCCATACCAACCGGTGCCGTACATTTCCTGCTGCTCGCCCAGTTGATAGAAGAAACGAAAAGGATCCAGGACTGTGCCAGGCGTGGTGAGAACGAACGTGCCGGTAGCCGTGAGCACAATACCCACGGAGTTTTTTGCCACGAAGCGTACCGCGCCGTTTTTGCGCCAAAGCGAAAATCCCGCGCCGGCGACGAAGAAGGGCAAGAGCAATGCGGCGGTGTATTTCGTCCCCCCGGCAAGACCCATCGCGACCGCCCCTAGATAAAACCAGGACAGCGTTCCTGAGATTTCGCCGGCAACGAGACATAACAACGAGAGCCAGAGGAACTGCGCCATCACCGCGTCGGGAGCTATCCATCGGCTATGGTATGCAAATTCCCACGAACACGACAGAAGAGCGGCGGCCAGCAATGCCTCCATCCGGCTGCGGCCCAGCAGGAGGACGAGGCCAAATGACCAAACGATGCACAGACCTGAGAGGACGACATAAATCGCGCGCACCCTCACCCGAACGGTGGTTGTATAGAGGACTGGGTTTATGGTCCGCGACAAACTTTCAAGAGTATGCGGGCCCACGATCAAAAATCGCAGGACTTCAGGTGTGAGTCCCGCCCAGATGAGAAGAT
>MNKP01000158.1 GCA_001920875.1 Acidobacteria bacterium 13_1_20CM_2_55_15 | reverse complement strand
CAGAATCTCTCAAAACTTCCGGCGCGATCGATCGAGCTCAACATCACGGACAAGGACAAACCTCAGACCGAGCAGGTGCCCTAGCATGAGTTTGACGGAGATCGCTTTATTAAAGGAGGACTGGAATATGCTCAAAGGAATTATTGCCGGCATTGCGATCACGATGTCGATTGTAGGCTGTACGCAGCAGAGAACGGGTATCGCCGCGGTTGCGGATGCCATGGGAGCGACGAATCTCAACTCGATCGAATATTCCGGCAGCGGCGAGCTTTTCGGCTTCGGCCAGGCATACATTCCGGGGGAGCGTTGGCCGCGTTTCATACAGCGGAGCTACAACGTTGCGGTCAACTATCAGACGCCGGCGATGCGAATGAACACTGTCCGCTCGCAAGGAGAGTTCCCTCCGCGTGGGGGCGCCGCACAACCGGTCGGCGCCGATCAGCGAACCATTCAGGTCGTCAGCGGCAAATATGCCTGGACTGAAGGTGGCCCCCAGCCCAATCCGAATCCGAACGCGGTTGCCGATCGCCTGCGACAATTGTGGGCGACGCCGCATGGCGTGGTTAGAGCGGCGATGGCTAACGATGGGAAGCTTGAAGGCAACGTCGTCACGTTCAAGCTCGACGGGCGCGAGATCAAGGCGACGCTCAACGATCAGAACTTGGTCCAGAAAGTGAATTTTTTGGGTACTAACGAAGTTATCGGGGATTTCGCCGATGAAATCACCTATTCCGATTATGCGGATTTCAGTGGGATCAAGTTTCCTACTCACATCGTGGAAACACAGGCCGATTTCCCCATTCTGGATGTGAAGATCAACGAGGTGAAGCCGAATGTGGCCGTCACCTTGAACGTTCCGGAGAATGTCGCCCAAGCCCCAGCGCCGCCGGCGAAACCTGCCGTGAACGTGCAGAAGCTTGCCGATGGCGTCCTGTACCTTACCGCCGCCGGAATCAGCAGTTGGGCCGTTGAGTTCAAGGACTACGTCGTGGCGGTCGAAGGCCCCAACGGCGAAGCACGCTCGCTAGCCGTCAACGAAGAAATCCAAAAAAGGATTCCGAACAAGCCGACCAAATACGTGGTTAATACACATGCCCATTACGATCACGCGGGCGGGCTGCGCACCTACGTGGCACAAGGTATAACGGTCATTACCCATGAGAGAAACAAGCCGTTCTTCGAGACCGTCTGGGCAAGCCCGCGCACCGTAGCTCCGGACATGCTGTCGCAAAATCCAAAGCCGGCCGTGTTCGAGACGGTGCAGGAGAAGAAAGTGATCACCGACGGGACAAGGACACTGGAGCTGTACCACCTGCAAAACAGCGGCCACAACGTCGCCACGCTGATCGCCTATCTGCCGAAAGAAGCGCTCTTGTATTACGGCGACGGCTACAATCCGCCCCCGGGCGATAACCCGATTGATCCTGCTCGAACGCCCGAATACGGGATCGACCTGTACCGGAATGTCACGCTGCTCAATCTCAACATCAAAACGATCGCGCCTGCACACAGCACACGACCGGTGCCGTTTGACAATTTGAAGAAGGCGATCGGTTTGCTTCCGGTCGAGTTGAATTGAAGGAGCTCATTCAGGCGCCGGGTGAGGGTCGCAAGTCTATTCGAATCTTGAAACCCTCACCCCGCCCCCTCCCAGAGGGAGAGGGTGATTACCCCTGCTGCTGATCGGCCCATAGAAGGCCGATACAGCAATTTCCTACTGGCACACGGCGAGCATCTGCAGATTTGTGGCCTTCAGAACGTCTTTGTCTTTCTCCTTAGCCATGTTGCCGGTAATGGTAACCCGGTGGTTGTTCGCATGACGCGCGAGCATCCCGGCGTCACCGGTGACGACGTACTCCTTGCCTTTTTCATCCTTGAGGACGTAGTGGTCTGCGTCCGCTCCTTTGTTGAAGCATCCGGTGACGTTCACCCCACCGGAATCCTTCTTCTCCTGACCAACGAGGATCATGGGAAGCAGAATGGCCGCAAACACGACCATGACGAAAAATACTTTCCGGTTCATCTAACCTCCTCGATTTGAGTTTTGCTCTGCAAAGTTTATCAAAGTAGGACCGCCACCGTGAAGGACACGATTGGATGTCGTTGAAAAAGAGCGACATCGCGGGTCTCGACTAACTGGTCAACGCTGCTGAAATCTTGCTGACGTCGGTTGCTTTCTCGAGTGTCCGGACGATCTGAATGACCGATTCCGCCTTTGCGGACGGCCACTTCGCAAACTCGGCGCAGCCGCGGAACTTGTCGGCTTCGTCTTCGTAGCTCATGGGGTTGGCGGGATGCCCTTTTGCGAACTCCGCGCGGCCTGCTATGGTTTTGCCGTCCTTCATGTGAATCTTGATGATGCTCGTCATCTTGTTGAGACCGGCTTTTTCGGCCTCGGGATCCACGTAAAAATTCACCCGCCGCAGCAGTTGCTGGACGTCGGGACGGCGAACCACCGGATCCGTGAATTCTGTCAATCCAGCCTTGCGGTCCAGCAGAAGAATGGCCATGCAAAACTCCATGCTGAACTTCGCCTGCAATGAATTTTCGGGCCGATGATGAATCAGCGCCGCCATCATGGCGCTATTTCCACCCATGTCGACTTTATCGACATTCGCTGCCTGAACGTTGTTTTCGCGCGCCAGACGCAGCATTTCACCCATGGCAGGGTGAGTGAGTGAACCGGAAGGAAAAGGCTTGATCGACACACCCGGATCTGCGAACGTCCACGGTTTACCCAGACGGTTCATAATCGCCTCGGGATCAAATCCTCCACCGGCCGCACTGAACCAGCCTTCCTTCGCCTCGAGAATTTCTTCCGACGCCGTCCAACCGATTGAGGCAAGATCGGCGGCGACAACGCCGTTTTCCGCCGCATGCCCGGCAGTAAACGGCTTCGTCATGGATCCGAAGTTACTCCGAAGACCCGCCGCCTGTGCGCCCGCGATTCCCAGTGCATTGGCGATGCGCTTGGTATCCAGCTTCAGCAGTTTTGCGCATGCTGCAGCGCCGCCGAAGGATCCCAGCGTGCCCGTGGAATGAAACCCGGCGCCGTAATGGCGCGGCGAAATGGCTTCGGCAATCTTGCATTCGACTTCCACACCGACATGGTAAGCAAGCGTGAGGTCTTCGCCTGTATAGCGATTCGTTTCGGCGAGCGCGAACACGGACGGAAGAACAGGCACGGTCGGATGAGTGAGTAAGCCATAGACACGATCGGGTGCGACCGAAAGCTGTGTATCGTCGTAGTCATCGGCATGGATAAAAACGCCGTTGGCCAGAGCCGCGAAGCGCGTAGGGACTTTCATCCCAGTTCCTACGATGCTCGATTTCGAACCCGGCGCCACAAATTTCTCGACGTACTGGCGAATCAGCGGCCCCATTGGCGAGACGGAACCTGCGAGAGCCAGACCGAAGCCGTCAAGAATGGATTTCCTTCCCAACGCCAACACGTCTTCCGGAATGTCACGATATTTCGTACTCGCGATGAACTCCGAAACATACTTCGTCAGCCCAGGCACATTCGGAAACTGACGGGCACCTTCCTGCGGCGGCTGCACGGATGCGGACGCCGCAACCATCCCAATCGAACTTCCAAAGAACTCACGCCGTGTCATGCGCTCTCTCCTCCCGAACGTTGAACTGCCGCATTATTTTAACTCGCTCTGGAAAATGTTGACTCGACTTTTGAGGCTCCGTGGAGTCAACGTTGTCCGTAGCGGGACTTATAAAGCATGCTCCCGCAGGAAGGCGAGTAGGAGCCTGCTGACCTGTTCCGGTTGCTCTTGCTGTACCCAGTGGCCGGCTCCATCCAGGAGATGAAATCCCACCATGCGGGTGCAGGCGGTCGCCCGCATCTTGTCCACAGCGCCCGGCGTCTGGTATACGCCCCAGTCACTCGCACCCGCGATGTACATCGAAGGAACATCGATGCTACGTCCTGAAAATGTCAGCAACTCGGCGAGCGTTTTCGGGTTCGAACCCCGCCGCACGCGATAGCCTTGAAGCGCGCCGGTGAAACCGGTCCTGCCGTACTCGGTCGCATACACTTCGACCTCGTCTTCCGTCAACCATTTGCAGGCCGCAATCTCGGCCGGCGAGGGCATAAAGGGGGCAACAGTCTCTGCCATACCCTTGTCCTTCTCCATCACGTAATACGTGGGGATTTTCGCCATTTCCTCGGCGGTTCGCGCTTTCAAAGGGGGAGGTTTATTCCCTTTCCAATCGGCGCTCTTGTAGTGGTAGTAGGCGCGGAAAAACGCGTGCAGACCTTGTGGCGCATGCAGCATGTTATCGTTGGCTTCGCGTGTGCGTTGGTAGTTTTGGTAATACTTTCGCGGCGGATTGAGCTTCGCGAGCTCCGCATCAAGCTCGTCATCCGTGAGCGCGCGCGGCGGAGGAGCAGCGCCGTTTGCGGTATCAAAGGGAAGCGCCGGGGGACCTTCGAAGGGCGAGCTCAAGATCGTGACCGTTCGGAAAATGTCGGGCCGGATCAAAGCCGACCAGGACGCAACCGGCGCGCCGGCGTCATGTCCCCCAATCATCGCTACTGTGCGGTGCCCGAGCGCGTAGACGATCGCCATGGAATCGCGCACCATGTTGACGATTCGGAAAGGATCGGGGTCGGCGTCATAAGAATCGTCCCATCCTGTGGTGCGTCCGAAGCCACGCATGTCGGGCGCGATGACGTGATAGCCCGCCGACGCCAGCGGCAGCATCAGCTTGCGCCAGCTATAGGCAAGCTCCGGGAAACCGTGTAGAAGAAGGATCGCCGGCCGTGCTGCCGTGTCGAAGCCCGCCTCCAGCACATGCACAGTAAGGCCGTTGACATTAGGTACGGTGCGCGACCGGATACCCGCTGGAATCGTGCCATTACCGTAAGGCGAGAGAACACCACCCGAACGCGTTTGGCCAGGCCGGCGCACAAACCCCCGCGCAGCGGCCGCCGCGGCCCCGGCAACAAACTCGCGCCGCGATAGCGCAGCGGCAGGTTGTGCTTTTTCACTTTTGAACTTCGGATCTCTTGACGTAGACATTGACGATCTCCTTCCGATTGCATCCGATCATACCGCCCAAAGTCGCCGTTCGGAACCACGTCGTTATGGGAAAAATTTCATACCTGCGGCTAAACCGAGCGAGATTTGCCCCTGAGGAATACAAGAACAGCCATTGTGTCACTTTCCAAAGACGATCAATGGTACTGCTTTTGCTGACATATTCCCCTCCTCGCACAGGAGGGGAGGCTGCGCCAAGCGAAGCGAAGGCGCAGACGGGGTGGTCAGACCGGCGTAACCTCTTGGTCGCACTGACCACCCGGCGTTTCGCGCCCCTCCTTTGCGAGGAGGGGAATTTGTGTCAGGAGGGATCCATGAAACCATTTTTGTCCATCTTCTTTATTGTCACCCTGATCTTCACGCTGGGTGGATGCTCCAAGGGCTCCACCGAAGATGCGGCCGCAAGCTCCGTCCAGCCGGACCAGCCGCTGCACGACAACGCGACCTCATCAGTCAAGACCGCAGCACCCGCCACACCGGCGAAGCCGAACGCGCCGAAAGCCGGAAACCGCGAGGCGGAACGACCCAGCGTCAAGGCAGTTTTCCAAATTCCTGAAGGGACGCCGCTAGACGTCACTTTGATCGACGCCCTGAGCAGCAAAACGAACAAATCGGGTGACGTTTTTCTAGCCACTCTTGCCGAACCGATCATCGTCCACGGCGACACAGTTCTGGCGCGAGGTGTAAAGCTGCAGGGGCGTGTGCTCGAGGCCGAAGGATCCGGACGGGTGAAGGGCCGCGCCAAGATGAGTCTTGCTTTGACAAACGTGCTCGATGGTCAAAAAGAATACGCGATCTCAACCAGCGCGTATTCTGTCGAAGCGGAATCTACGAAGAAACGTGATGCCGGAATCATTGGCGGTGCGGCGGGCATCGGTGCGGCGATCGGCGCAATCGCCGGCGGAGGGAAAGGCGCCGCCGAAGGCGCACTGATAGGTGGTGCGGCTGGCACCGGAGGGGTGCTGGTGACTAAAGGCAAGGAAGTCGAGTTCGAATCAGAAACGAAGCTGAAATTCACGCTCGATAAATCCGCCGCGCTTCCGAAAATTGCTTCAAAAAGTTTTTAATTTATCGGCGCAGCTCACAAGTGGTTTTAGACCGGGCCGCTGCTGACTCCTCTGGCGATACCGGCGGATTTCGCAGGCACAATCACAACGCCGTTTTCGCTCATTCGATAGCGCGCCCGGTCCTTGAGCCGGTCAAATCCTATCTCTGACCCCGCAAGAATCTCGACACCTTCTTCAATGATTGCACAGCGCACCCGCGCTCGTTCTCCGATGATCGCTCCCGCCATTACAATGCAGCTGTCCACTTCGGCATCATCGGCGATGGAAACGCCGGGCGAGATAACAGAGTTGGAAACGCCTTTGGCGGCCGGTAGAACGAAATCGGATGGATGCAAAACTCCGAAATCTCCCGCACGTATGGGCCACGGCTCATCCCTGTATGGGTCAAACGGCGGTTTCGCCTGCGCCAGTTCGATGTTCGCTTCATAATAGCTGTCGATCGTCCGGATACCTCTCCAATAAAGCTGCAAGCAATACCCCGATGTGGCGCCAATTCGGATCAGCCGCGGAACGATATCGGCTTCGAGGTCGTGATTCGTTACCTGTTCGGCATCTTCGGCCAGCGCTCGCACCAGAGCGCGTGTCGTGAATGCGTAAACGCCCATGTTCACGGCCCGGCTCCCTCGTTTTGAGGGCTGACGGACTTGTGCGACAGTGACCGCCGCTCCGGAATTGGCGTGACGTTCCAGCAATTGGGTGTAGTCCATGCGATAAACATGATCGCTTGAAAGTACGAGGATAAATTCCGGACCTTCACGCGTGATGATTTGCAGGTTCTGGAAGACTGCGTCCGCGGTCCCGCGGTAATGTTTTCCGCAGGCGGGCGGCAGGCAGACGATATATTCACGCGGATCGCCGTCGGGGCGATACCATAACGCGCTCCATCCGTCACGGATGTAGCAGTGCAGCGCCTCAGATTTGTATTGCGTGAGCAGGAAGAGCCGGCGCAATCCCGAGTTGAAGCAGTTCGACAATGTAAAATCGATCAGCTTGAAGGGACCTCCGATGGGAAGTGCAGACTTTGGTCTGTCCGCCGTCAGCGGAAGTAATCGTTTGCCATCGCCCCCGGCGAGGACGACTGTGAGAGTCGCGCCGAGGATAGTTTTAGGATCGCTCATGCGGCTACTGGGGCCTCCGCGCCGGTGCGCGCGTCTTGCGCAAATTCCGTACCATTCAACAACTGTGTCCCGTTGGGAGTTGTGGCGCCGGAGCGTCGTCTTACCGCAGAATCCGTGAAAGTTTTTCCTGGGTGTCTAGTGTCGCGTCTCATAAATAGCTTTACCATCGTTGCGAGCGCAATGGCCCCGGATTCCAGGAGCGACGACGAAGACGGGGCCATTCCGCCGCAACCCTTCGGGCCGATGGTGCAGCTATTTATGAGACGCAACACTAGCAACCGGCTTTCATGTGACCAGGTATTTAGTCTTTACTTGACAGCAGCATAAGCAGGTGTGATCGTTTTGGCAGAAAGGAGTAAAAGATGGGAGTTCCCGAAAGGTTTTGGCGCGTTATGGTCGGCACTCTGCTTTTGGCGGCGGTGTGGATCCAGTTTGGCTACGGGCCTGGGGTCACGGCCGCACAACAGCGAAGCAACACGTCGGACAGACGTCCCATGGTTCTGGATCGGGCGCCTGCACGTATGATTGCGGATCCGAACCCTGTCTTTCGCGCGGTTGTGCTTGACGCGGAGCACGGGGAGGTCTTCATGGCCAACGACAAGGAGTCTGCCGGCACAAGCGTCCTTGTCTACCCCACGCAGTTCCCACCCACGAATCGAATCCTGGAACCGCGCCGAAGAATTGCCGGTCCTAAAACGGATCTCGGAATGGTCTGCGGTTTGGCCCTGTCCATCGAGCACGGAGAGCTGTATTCGGTCAGCGGTGAGACCGGGACTTTGAACGTATATCCGTTGGATTCGACAGGTAATGTTGGTCCTGCAAGACGGCTCAGGGGAGTTATGCCTCGCGCCAGCGCGGGCGTTTTTCTAGATGTCAAGAATGACGAACTGTTCATCACGACAGAACATGTCAACAGGATCAGCGTTTATCCCAGGACGTTCCAGGAAGATCAGGAGCCGCTACGCTTCATCCAGGGCCCGGTCACGGGGCTGGGCGATCCGCATGGAATCTATATAGACGGCACAACAAACGAGATCTTTGTGAGCAATCACGGCAATTGGCGAGAGACCCAGCCGGGAGAGGGCGAGGTTCGTGGACCGGACAGTCTTACGCGCACTTCGCTCGGCTATAATGTGCCCGGACGCGTAGTTCCACTCGTTCCTTCCACGGGCCAGTTCCTGGGGCCATCGATTACCGTCCATTCGCGGACGGCCACCGGCAACGCTGCGCCTTTGAGGATCATTCATGGTCCACACACTCAGCTCAGTCTGCCCGACGGCATTTACCGCGATCCGGTCAGCGGAGAACTCATCGTCGCCAACACAGGAGACGATTCGGTTCTTTTTTTCGCGAAGGATGCAGCAGGCGACGCGACGCCGGTGCGAGTGCTGAAGGGCCCGGCGACCAAGATGAAAGGCCCGGTCGGAATCTCGATCGACGCCAAACGCAACGAGCTGTGGGTGGCCAGTTGGGACAGCCACGTTGCTGCTGTGTTTCCCAGAATGGCGAACGGCAACATCGCGCCGCTTCGGGTGATCCGCACCGCTTCGGAAAACGCGCCGCTGGCCAGTATGGGAAGAATAGGCGCTGTCGCCTATGACCCGAAGCGGAAGGAGATCCTGGCTCCCAACTGAGTGAGCCAACCGAGAATATCGGCATACGCCGGTTCGGCGGATGGAAATGCTCAGCCCACTCGAGTGATTCAAGGTCCAAAAACGCTCCAGGCGCGCACGAGCCACTATATTGCAGTAGACGCGGTCCACGATGAGCTCGCTGTCCCCAACCCTTTTGCACAGGCAATCCTGATTTTCCGCGGCGGCGCGAACGGCAACGAGGCGCCCGTCCGTGTCATTCAGGGACCCAAGACGCTACTGACTGCAGTTGATAACGTGGCGGTGGATCCTCTTCATCGTGAACTGATGACGGCGTCGTTCCCCACGGATTCGATTCTCGTGTTCCGCAGCGATGCGGGCGGCGACGTCGAACCGATCCGCATCCTGCATGGTCCCAAAACCCAACTCGATCGCCCCATACGCGTGGAAGTAGATCCAATAAATAATCTGATGGCCGTTATGAACGATCATGCGCTTCTGGTTTTCAACCGCACCGACAGCGGAGATGTCGCTCCAAAATGGATCATCGCGGGCCCAAAAACCGGAATCGGAACCAGATTTGGGACCAGAGATCTGAAACTCTTTCCTGAAGGACGAAAAATCATTGCAGGCGCGTCGATCCGAGGCCCGCGTGGAACACGCTCGAGGGAAGCAAGCAATGAGGATGAGGAAGGATTCTTCCGGGGAGGCGGGCAACGTTTTATTGGAGTGTGGAAGTACGGGGATAACGGCGATGTGGCACCGTGGGCGGTTCTCAACGCCACGCCAATCACGAAAATCCCGGGCAGCCGAATGGCTCTGAATCCGGAAGGGGGAGATTTGGTGATCGGAGGTGATGGTCGAGTCGCCGTCTATCATCTGCCGGAGATCTTTCAGAAAACAGACTAAAGGATTAACTGTAAGGGCGCTCTATGAGCGCCCTGGGCGGGCGCAGACCGCCCCTACAACTGCATCTCTTCCGGAATCGGAGGTCCCCAGGCGGCGAAGTTCTCCGGCGTTGGGGCCCACTCGCGTGCGATCCAGGCCTCGGGGCTCATGATGCAATCCATGTCGGCGTAGTATTCAATATAGGCGCCGCACGGATTCGCGAAATAGTAAAAGAGATTTGAGCCGATAACGTGGCGGCCCGGCCCCCACACCGGCCGCCATCCCCGCTTCTCCAGAAACTCCTTTCCCGTCATGATCTCGTCAAAATCCCTCAGCCTGAACGAGAGGTGATTGAGCCCTTTCCGCGTGTGGTTAATGAGAAACAGATTGTGGTGATCCGAAGAGCAGCGCAGGAAGACTCCAAAACCCGTAATGGTGTCGGAGAGCAGAAACCCGAGGCGCCGCATGTAGAACTCCGCGGTCTCCTCGACCTTCGGTGTACAAAAGACCACGTGCGCAATGTGATCGGGTTCGGCCCGATCATAGAATTTCGCTCTCGCATCAACGCGGCGCGGCTTAAGCGATGGTGCCGGGATTTCCTTGCGTCGGCTCACTTGAAAAGAAATCGCGAGGCCGGTGGGATCGACGCTGCAGAGTTTGCCATCCGAACCGTTCCAAACCTCCCGATCCTTAGACAACTCGGCGCCGATAGTATCGAGATCGGTCTTCGATATTACGCCCCAAACGACCTCCCGGATCGTCGATCCTGCTTCGATCGCCGGCGGCAGAGTGGAATCATCGGCCGAGCGGAGGTGGACGGCCGCGCCTTCCGCGGTGCAATATGTTGCGCCGCCGTGGCCACGCTCGAGCTCCCGGAGCCCGAACTCCTGGAGGAACCGTGCACCCATTCCGAGGTCTTGAACACCATAAGTGACAGCGTCAATGCCGATCGGGCTGACTGGCTTCATAGTCGGGCGTATCCTCGGGCGTC
>MNKP01000118.1 GCA_001920875.1 Acidobacteria bacterium 13_1_20CM_2_55_15 | reverse complement strand
GCGCTAGTACGGCATACGCGGTCGCCGCATCGCTCATGAACCTGGCGGCGTCAGAAGCTGGATCCCGCTCCCTGTTCAGGGAAGCCGCTGGCCACCGACCCTCGGCTTTATCCTGATTTTTCGCAAGCCAGCCGAGCGCCTTCTTCAACTCTGACTGGGTGGCCGATATACCAGCCCGCTGCAGCACGAACGAGACTAAACCTGTCGCGTAGCCGTCGCTCTTCTTCTCTAACGGCGTTCCGTCCCTTCGCTTCCACGTTGCGGCCACCAGGGACGACGTGCTCCAGCCGCCATCTTCCTGTTGCTTGCCAAGAACCTCATCGATAATCGACTTTTGCTGCTTGGCGGATAACAGGTCTGGAACCTTTGTGGAAGCCCAAAGTAGGAAGAGACGGTTCAACAGCGATTGCGTTCTTTCTGCTTGTTGAAGGTACTCAGTGAGCAGTTTCAGATTCTCGCGCGCGATCCCCGACCGGTAATCCTTCGGAGTGTTTCCGCAAGCAAGAGCGGCGAGCGTTGCTCCCCAGAACTGCGAATCATCCGCTTCCCACGGTTCGTTGTGGAAATTCAGCCATACCCACGCGCCTTTCTCCTGACCAGACTTCAGCTGCAGCGCCCACATGTTATCGAGAGCCAGCCTGGCATCAGCGCTGAGCTTCCCGCCCGCCTCATAGCTTGTCAAAATCAGGGCGTTCAACACCGCTTCAGTCCCGCGCGCTTCCGCCGTCTTGGGCGCGCCGTTTTTCTCGTCGCTGTAGAATGGCAGAGCCTCCGGCCACAGCCGGACGCGTTTCGTTACGTTCTCCAGAAGCCTGCGCTCGCTAGCGGATGGACCTTGCTCATTCAGGGCCGCTCGCAGCGCAGGCCGGCCGAGCGCATACGGCAGCGCCGTGTGACAGGAGATGCAGAAAGTTCCGTGATCGCGCTCGGCGTTTTTCCAGGTCGTCCACCAGCTCAATCGCTGATCGAGGTAAGCGGCGGCGCTGTGGCTATTCCAAACACCCGCGTCGTTGCTCGCGATCTGTGAACCACTGGCGAAGATAGGCGTCGGAGCGAGGAAAGCAATCGCGAGGACCAAAGCGATGTAATTCGACATGACTCTCTCCCTTTCGTGTGGCATTTACAGTTTCCTGAATGTCCAATGTTGGGTGGTCCAATGAGCAATGTCAAATTTGGTTGTCAAATGACGCGATTAGAGACACACATGACTTGACCAGCGCATATGTCCGTGTATTAATTGTTTCTTCTTGTGAAGTACGCAATGAATAGCCTCTTGTTTCCCGGTGGAATCGTCATTTGTGCCGGCTTGGCTCTTGGGCAGAATCCGGCTCCCAACCCGGCGCCACGCCCGCTGATCGATCAGTACTGCGTCACTTGCCATAACCAACGAGCGAAGACCGCCGGTTTGATGCTCGACAAAATGGATCCTGCGCATGTTGCGCAGGACCGGGAAGCCTGGGAAAAAGTGGTGCGCAAGCTTCGCGCCGGCATGATGCCGCCTCAAGGCATGCCGAGACCGAACGACGCTACGTACGAAGCGCTGACAGTCACCTTGGAAAATGAACTGGACCGGGCGGCTGCTCAAAAACCGAAACTATCCACGCCTGGTATGCACCGGCTGAACCGAACGGAATACGCCAACGCCATTCGCGAGCTTGTTGGACTCGACATCGATCCAGCCGTCTACCTCCCCGCTGATGATTCCAGTTATGGCTTCGACAATGTCGAGAGTGGTTTGCAAGTTTCGCCGGCATTGGTGGAAGGCTACGTTTCGGCGGCCGCCAAGCTGAGCCGTCTTGCCCTTGGCCACGAAACCGCGCCGGGCAGGAAGATTTATTACACACGGGAAGATTACTCGCAGGAGGATCAAGTCGAAGGCTTGCCCTTCGGCACTCGAGGCGGTTTGCTCGTTCGTCATTATTTTCCGTCGGATGGTGAGTACATCATCTCGTGGGTTCCCGTGAGAAACACCGTCGGCGCGCTATACGGCGGCGATTCGGATAACGAACAGATCGAGTTGAGTGTCGACGGTACCCGCCTCAAGCTATATCAGATCGGGAAGGACATACCGCTGGCGAGCAACGTCCAGGCGGATAAGAATGAAGTGCGCGTTCCGCTAAAGGCCGGCGAGCACTCCATTGGGTTGGCCTTCATCGCGAACACGTATATCCCGCATCTGTTCTTGAACCGCTCTTACCGGCGCAGCATCCTCGATGACAATCCTATCGAAGGCATCATGCAGTCCCCGCAAGTGAGTCAGATCACTGTCCAGGGGCCGGTCAACGGCATGCTTCCAAAGGACACGCCCAGCCGCCGAAAGATCCTGTCCTGCACGCCGTCTAACACGCCGCGCACCGAAGCCGAAGAACTGAGATGCGCGCGCACGATTCTCAGCACCGTGGCGCGCAAGGCTTACCGCCGGCCGCTCACCGAAGCCGACGTCAATACGCTGATGAATTTCTATCACGTCGGCCGCGAAACCGGCGACTTTGAGTACGGCGTCGAGAAGGCGCTGCAGTTCATTCTTGCGCATCCGGAATTTATTTTCCGCACCGAGACCGCGCCGGCCGGCGCCAAACCGGGCGAAGCCTATCGGGTTAGCGATCTCGAGCTGGCGTCTCGTCTGTCTTTCTTCTTGTGGAGCAATCTTCCCGATGAGGAATTGATCAACATCGCCGCTCAGGGAAAATTGAAAGACGCCAACGTGCTGCAGCAGCAGGTGGGGAGAATGCTTCGAGACCAGCGGTCGCACGAATTCGTGAAGAATTTCGCCGGACAGTGGCTGGGCTTGAGAACGTTGCAGAATGAAACGCCGGAAGGAACCATCTATCCGGATTTCGACGATAACCTGCGGCAGGCCATGCGCACGGAAACCGAGATGTTCTTCGACAGCATTTTGCGCGAAGGCCGGAGCGTCCTCGAACTGTTAACAGCGGACTATACCTTCGTGAATGAGCGTCTGGCCGTGCATTACGGGATTCCCAATGTTTATGGAAGCCAGTTCCGGCGCGTGAAGCTCGACGCGGAGTTCGATGTCCGCCGCGGCTTGCTCGGAAAGGGAAGCTTCCATCTGGCGACGTCGAACTCCGACAGAACATCTCCCGTGCTACGCGGCAAGTGGGTTCTGGAAAATCTTTTGGGGACCCATCCGCCGGATCCGCCTCCGAACGTGCCGCCGCTGAAGCCCAATCCCGCGGCGGGTCCGCAAACTATGCGGCAGCGCATGGAAGAGCACCGCGCGAATCCTGCGTGCTCGAGTTGTCACCGGATGATGGATCCGATTGGGTTCGCACTCGAAAATTTCGACGGGATTGGGAGGTGGCGTACGAAAGAAGCCGGACAGAGACTCGATGCGTCAGGCGAGCTTGTCGACGGCAGCAAGATCGATGGCGTGGTCAGCCTGCGGCAAGGCCTGCTGCGTTATTCTCCCCAGTTCGTGCGCACCGTCACGGAAAAGCTGCTCACCTACGCGCTGGGACGCGGAGTAGAGTACGACGACATGCCGGTGGTAAGATCGGTGGTGCGCGAGGCAGCGAAGAACGATTACAGCCTCTCGGCCATTGTTCTGGAAATCGTGAAGAGCGCTCCGTTTCAGATGAATCGGAAGCCTTTGTAGCGGCGCTCTGTGAGCGCCGGGAGTAATGACATGTTCATCACGAAAAAGCATATTCCTCGCCGGAGGTTCTTGCAGGGCGCAGGCGCAACCATAGCGCTGCCGCTGCTGGAATCGATGTTTCCCGCTTTCGCGCCGTCTGCCAAGGCAGAGGCCACGGGAAAGACTCCGAGGTTCGTTGGTATCTTCAATCCACACGGCTGGGAACCCGCGCATTGGGCAATGGAACCAGGGGAACTCTCGGAACTTCCATTCATACTGAAGCCTCTGGAACCATGGAAGAATTCGATCACGGTCATCAGCGGATTGGATGCCACGTCATCCATGCCCGGGCCCGGTGAGACCGGCGGCGATCATTCACGCAGCGCAGCAACGTTTAGCGGTGTTCAACCGAAGAAAACCGTCAGCGCGGACATTCATCTCGGCATAACCATCGATCAGATCATCGCGCAGAAGTACGGCCAGTCGAGTGTGCTGCCCTCCCTGCAGGTCAAATGCGAGGACCAGAGTTCGCTCGCCACCTGCCCCTGGGGCTATAGCTGCGCTTACGTGAATTCGGTTTCGTGGTCGGGTCCGGCGAGGCCGCTTCCGTTCGAGGCCAATCCGCAGGTTGTCTTCGAACAGCTATTCGGTGACGGCAGCAACCCGCAAGAACGAGCGTCTCGCAAACAGGCAAAGGCCAGTCTTCTGGACGCCGTCACTGTCGAGGTGGCTCGCTTGAATCGCACTCTTCCGGCGACAGATCGTACACGACTCAATGAATATCTAGAGGACATCCGCGAGATCGAGCGCCGATTAAAGAATCTTGCGAACTCGTCGGAGCTGCCGGCGTCGGAAGTGCCGTTCGGCATCCCGGAGTCGTTTACCGACCACATTAATCTTTTGTGGGATCTGCAGGTGTTAGCGTTCCGGGGGGACATCACGCGCGTGACGACATTAATGTACGCGCACGATGTCAGCATGCGGGTCTATCCGGATTAACCGATATCATGTGCAGTGCCTGACGCCGTTTCTCGCGAAGCTGAAGTCGACTCCCGATGGCGATGCGAGCTTGCTCGATAACACGCTGATTTTCTGGGCAAGCAACATGTCGAATGGCAACCTGCATAGTCACAAGGCCGTGCCGAACATGTTGATCGGCGGTGCCATGGGACGGCATCGCGGAGGGCAGCATATCCAGCGTACCGGAACGACCGCTAATCTGCTGCTGAAGGTGCTTCACATGTACGGCATCGAACAGGAAAGCGTCGGCGACAGCACGGGCGAGTTAACGTTGTGAGGAGACCTATCGTGGCGAGAACCATTCCCCTCCTCGCAGAGGAGGGGTGGCGCGACAGCTTAATAGAAGCTGGCGCGCCGGGGTGGTCAGTTCGGCGAACCTGTGGGGAACGCCGGTCTTTTCTTGAGGCTTCGCCCTATCGGGCTCGCGCTTCGCGCCACCCCGTCTGCGCCTACGGCGCAGCCACCCCTCCTCTGCGAGGAGGGGAATGGTTTTTGGCCGCCGTTCTGTGTGTCCTCCTGCCTCTCTCCTCATTCGCCGGCACCAGCGATGTGGCGGACGCCGCAATGAACAAGAACGCGGCAGCCGTTCGCGCATTGATCCAGCAGAAAGCCAATGTCAACGCGCCTCAGGCGGACGGCACAACCGCGCTGCATTGGGCCGCACGGTGGGACGATCTGGATATTGCCGCTGTTTTGATTCAAGCCGGCGCAAATTCGCAGGCGGCAAATCGGACAGGCGCCACACCCATGTTTCTGGCTGCCGTGAATGGAAGCGCCACGATGATCGAAAGCCTGCTGAAGGCCGGTGCTGATCCCAACGCGCCAGTCCTCTCCCACGGGGAGACCGCCTTAATGATGGCGGCGCGCACAGGAAAGCTGGATGCGGTTAAAGTCCTCGTCAGTCATGGTGCCGGCGTTCAGGAGAAGGAGGACCTCCGCGGCACCGATGCTTTGATGTGGGCCGCCGAGCAAGGTCACTCCGGTGTGGTCAAGTTTTTGCTCGACAATGGCGCTGATGTCGACGCGCAGTCGAAGATCATTCGTCCCGTCCGCCGGAACGGTTTGGGGTTTGCGCGCCCCAGTCCCGACGGAAAACCGAACGGCGAGCCGATGGGCGCTCTCACTCCTCTTTTGTTCGCCGCGCGCGAAGGCTCTATCGAGACGGTTCGAGTACTGGTTGCCGCCGGAGCGAAGGTGAATAAAACTTCCGTCGACGGCAGCGGCCCCTTGTTAGTGGCTGTTCAGAATGGTCACTACGAAATCGCCCGATTTCTGCTCGATCGCGGAGCCGATCCCAATCAGGCGAACACGAAGGGTTGGACACCGCTTTATTTGGCCGTATCTAATCGCGATGCTTTGACGACGGCCGTACCGCCGCCAGCCTCCGACGGCGCGCTCGATTTCATTAAGCTTCTGCTCGATCGCGGGGCAAATCCCAATCGCCGGATTCAGGTGCATACGGAAGTCCATCAAGCAAACAACTCGCTGTGGCTGAAAGAAGACGGTGCAACACCGTTGTTGCGAGCGGCTCTATGCGGCGATCTCACCGTTGTTCAGCTTCTGCTGGCTCGCGGCGCCGATCCATCTATTCCGACATTTGATCAAACGACACCGCTGATGGTTGCTTCCGGCGTCGGTTGGGCAGAAGGCTTCACCTTCCAATATTCGGAGGACGAAACTCTGGAGCTTGTCAAATTACTCCTTGACTTCGGAGCCGGGATCAATTCCGCAAATGAGGACGGACTTACGGCGCTCCACGGCGCTGCATACAAGGGAGCCAACAAAGTCGTCGAGCTGCTTGTATCCCGCGGCGCCGATCTCACGGCACGAGACAAAGGAAAAGACTACGGATTCGGCGTGACTTCTTTCCGGATGACACCTCTGAACTGGGCAGAAGGAGTGCCTATCGGAATGTCGTCGGCTATCCGTCACGACGAGACGGTCAAACTTATCGCGCGCCTCATGGAGGAGCGCGGAATTCCTGTCGAATATCACGGCACCTTCACCGGACGGAAGTTCACCGACGCACCGGTCATCGAAGAACCGCGGTAAACCTGCCGCTCTTCACTGTGCCAGAACAACTCAAAACATCAGTTTCAGCGCGAACTGAATCACTCGATAATCACCCGACGTCGTGCCCGAGATCTGGCCCGCGATACCACTCTGGTCGGCTGTGGCCACGCCGAAAAGCGCCGAGTTGACATTGAGGCTGGTTGCAAGAATCAAAGGGTTCAAGTGATTCGGAAGATTAAACGCTTCCGCACGCAACTGAAGCGAACGCCTTTCTCCCACCGGAAATGTCCGGGACAAGGCCATGTTCAACTGAATCAATCCCGGCCCCTGCACCGTTCCGTAGCGCAGATTGCCGTATGTGCCGGGTGCCGGTGCTGCAAATGCGGAACGGTTCAAATAACTGATGCAGGCTGCAACGCCCGAAATCCCGCATGGCTTTCCTTTATCTGGAGAATACACATTGGGCAGTACCTGATTTGCAGTCTGGCCGGTGGCAACGGTTGTCTGGTTGGCTGTTGCGGCGGCGACGGTGGTTAGCGCCGTATCCTGTCCGGTGACCATCGTCATGAAGTTTCCGGATTTGAGCTGCAGAATTGGAGCCAACTGCCAATTCCCCGCGATGGCCTGAAGCGTTCTGTTGGAAAACTTCGGCGTGTTCGCCACCATATTGAGAGTGAAGAAGTGGCGCACGTCAGCCACTCCGACCGTGCAATTACCGCGGGAGGCGCTGCGGTTGTCCGGCCGCACATATCCGTTGCCGCTCGGCTGCTGATCGTAGACATCCGAAATGCAATGCGACCACGTGTAATTGGCCAGCATGCTGATGCCGTGCGACAGAGCCTTGTTCGCGGACAAGTAGAAGCCTTCATAGGTCGCTGTTCCGCTGTTCAGCGCCTGCGCGATGTTGGCGAAATACTGTCCCTTTAGCGGATCCTGCCGATACAACACCCGGCGGAAGTTTTCATTGGCCGTGGTCGAACAAACCGAGTAGGTTTGCGGCGCCACGGTTCCGTTCGGCTGGACAACATTCAACGTGCATGGTTCCAGCCCAAGGAATTCCGCAGGGTTCGCGGCTGTCGACGTATTCAGGTGAATTGTGCTGTTGCCGACATAATTGGCCGAAAGCAACCACGACGCGACCTGACGCTGAATGCTCAGGTTCCACATATTGACGTACATCTGTTTATAGTTTCGGTCGAGGTGTTCGACACTATTGACGTAGAACCCGGAAGTTGGGAATGGTGCATTCTTTCCCGCCAGTCCGATGCCCGCAATTTTCGCCAATCCTCCCATGGGATCCTCGCCCCGCCCGGAAAAGCCCGGCACGCCGGTGAAATTGGCCCAGGGATTCGAGAGATTAACGTTAGGTAGTGTGACGCGGTCGGCGAACGGCGGCCCAAACGACATTTGATTGGGGTAGAACATGTGCGGCCGGTCCGCCGATATACCGTATGCGGCTCGGATGGTTGTCTTCCCATCACCGATGGGATCGAATGCCAGCCCGACTCGCGGTAAGAAGTTCCACCACTTATTGCAACTGTAACTTTTTCCACAAACGTAATTCGGGTCGCCCGGGAAAATCACGCCTGGAGGAGCATTGGGGAAAACCGGGCTCCGGTAGTTTTGAGCAAACAAAGCCGGATCGACATAGTGGATCTGTCCCCACTTGT
>MNKP01000110.1 GCA_001920875.1 Acidobacteria bacterium 13_1_20CM_2_55_15 | reverse complement strand
AGTAATCGAAATCGTCCGAGTCCTCCATGAACGGATGGAAACCAAGCCGACACTTCGGCGCGGTTGCGGAAGGCGGGGCATGATCATGAAATCGCCTTTGTCGCGACAATGGCGACCTTCTTTGCGTGCCCTCACGGAGGCAACTCGATCAAGGCCCGGTCGTCGTTGGTGACCGGCAACGGAATACAGGCAGGTTGAACTCCTCGTTGGGAGCCGCGTCGTCCTCTTTAAAGAAGCCCTAACTCCAGCGGCCGGCTCGCTGTCCATCCGTGCCGCGCTCCATCACATGCGTAGGCTTGATCCGCAGGATCACTCTAGTCTCGCCGTCGAAGAGCGGATAGTCGCGGCCCAGGTACTTCTTTGCGAGCATGTGGATGTGCTGTGTCGCTCCTTGATCGGGACCTCGCGTTTCGACGATGATTCCGCGGACCATAACGGCCCGCCAAGCATTTTGCGAATCGACGACCCTAACAGCAACCCTTGGATCTCGCTCGATGGTTCCTCGCCTTGAGGTGGCCGACAACCGTATTGATGAGGATGTGTGAGCCGTCTGCCTCCACATCGACCCACACCGGCGTCGTTTGTGGAGATCCATCCGGCATGACTGTAGCGATGATGGCCAACTGCTTCTCTTGCAGTAGCTTCACACCGCCGGCGATATTCGATCGGCGCGTGGCATATGTCCGCCCTCCTTTTCCCTAGCCGTAAATACGGCCGAATGCTTGTGACAGCATAATCGCCATGAGTATGCCCCCTGCAGCAGCAATGAGTAGCTGCGGTGTGCGACGAATGTTGAACTGTCCTACACGTCCAAGGAGTAAATAAGCAATCACCAGGTTTAATAAACCCCACAGCACATTGATTAACGCGGTAGATTCTCCCTGCCCAGGTGGAGACGCGAATGGTGTCGGAAATCTGTGTCCCGTCACTCCGTTGATGAAGTGGGGCACAAAGTTGACAAGGAAAGCGCCGCCAAAAAAATACGACACGTAGTGGTACCAACGCATAACTTGTCCTTCGCTTCTTTTGGCGGCATCGTACCGCAGCACCTACGCTTTGTCTACGAGTGCCAGATCTTGAAAGGGCACACGATGCAGGGAGCGCTGGATCTTGGATCAACCTAACTTAACAGGGGAGTTTGCGGACCGCAAATATTACAATGAATCGCTCTAAAGAATTGCGTGTGATTTAAACGAAAATGAGCAGAAAAATTGCGGCATGCGTAACGATCAATATTCTCAGCTTCGGCCTGATGGGCCTCACGTTGACCCTGATGGGCCAGGAACGGGACCGCTTGAAGATTCTCGATAAATACAAATGGAATCTAGCCGACATCTACCCCGACGACCAGGCGTGGCGCAGCGCGAAGGAACAACTCGCAAAAGAACTGCCGCAGATGAAGATGTTCCAAGGCAAGCTGGGCACCTCCGCGGCGACGCTTGCGAACGCGTTGGACAAATACTTCGGTTTCGACAAGGAACTGTCGCGCCTTTACGTGTATGCCCAGATGCTCTCCGACCAGGACACGCGTGACGCGACGCACCTTGGCATGAAGCAGGAGATGATCCAACTCGCGGCGGCCGAAGCGGCCGAAGTGGCGTTCCTGGAACCGGAGATTCTCCAATTCGAAAAGGGGAAGGTCGATAAATTCATCCGCAATGAACCGCGTCTGAAGATCTATCGCTTCTACCTCGAGGACATCGCGCGCCGATCCGCACATACGCTTTCTGCCGCGGAGGAAAAGCTTCTCGCGGATATGGGCCCGCTCGCCGGCGCATCGTCCTCGACGTACGGCATCCTGTCGAACGCCGATTTCCCGTTCCCGAGCGTAACGCTCAGCGACGGTAAAGTGGTCAAGCTCGATCAGGCGGCCTTCGCCGACCTTCGCGCGCTGCCGAATCGTTCCGATCGAGAGAAGGTCATGTCCGCTTTTTTCGCCGCGCTGGGTCATTTCAGCGGCACATTCGGCACAACAATGAACGGCGAGGTCCAGAAGGTCCTGTTTCAGTCCAAAGCGCGGAAGTACGAATCGGCTTTGGAGTACTCGCTGAACGGGCCGAACATTCCGGTGTCTGTTTACATGCGCCTCATCGATGGCATCAACAAGAATCTTCCGGCCTTCCATCGATACCTGAAGCTGCGCCAACGCATCCTCGGTTTGGACCAGCTTCATTATTACGACCTGTACGCGCCGCTCGTCGGATCGGTCGAACTGACCTACACGCCGGAGCAGGCGCAGAAACTCGTCCTCGAAGCCGTCGCGCCACTCGGAAGCGAATACACCAGCACGGTCGAGCGCGCGTACGACAGCCGGTGGATCGATCTGTTCCCGAACGAAGGCAAGCGTTCGGGCGCCTATTCCGAAGGCGCCGCCTATGACGTCCATCCTTACATGCTGATCAATTACAACGGGAAGTACACGGACGTCAGCACGCTTGCCCACGAGATGGGACACACGATGCAGAGCTACTTCTCCAATAAGACGCAGCCGTACCCGCTCGCGAACTATCCGATCTTCGTGGCAGAAGTCGCGTCCACGTTTAATGAGACGCTCCTGATCAACCATGTCCTGAAGAACACGAAGGACGACGACACGCGGCTGTCTCTGTTGGGGAATTATCTCGAGAACATCAAGAGCACGGTATTTCGCCAGGCGCAGTTTGCAGAGTTCGAACTCCGGATGTACGAAATGGCGGGAAAGGGGCAACCCATCACCGGCAATGCACTGGCGAAGCTGTATCTGGATATCACGCGGAAGTATTATGGCCAGGATCAGGGCATCTCGATCGTCGACGACTACATCGCCAACGAGTGGAGCTACATCCCGCACTTCTACCGCGACTTCTACGTATTTCAATACGCCACGTCATTTACGGCCTCGATGGCCCTGTCGGAAAAAGTGATCGGCGGCGATCCCGGCGCCACCAAGCGCTATCTCGCATTCCTGGGCGCCGGCGGCTCGAAGTACCCCATCGATCTTCTCAAAGATGCCGGCGTCGATATGACCACCGACGAACCGCTGAATCTGACGATCAAGGCAATGAACCGCGTGATGGACGAGATGGACGCAATCCTCGCGAGGAGAAAGTGACAGCGGCAATTCTTTGACTGGGTGCACGCTGTTTATTGGGGGCCGATTCGAACTCTTCGATCAATTCCTCGAGGTAATCGGCAACGAGCTCAAGCCGTTTACGCTCCGATCGAAGTTCCAGCAAATGCTGCAGCCAAGTCAGTTCCCCAGGAACGCCGGCGATTAGGCGATACGAAAGTTGTGTATCTGTGGACCGCGGGACGTCCTGGATTACCTGGGTCTCTATCTTCGCCAATTCCTTGAGGCGGCTATAGAGCGCCATGGAACGCTCCAACAGATCCGAAGAGGGAAGTTCCGCGGGATCATCGTCGAAGAACTCTGGCGTCCCGCGCAGATAAGACTTTTGGTCGTTGAGTTCCGAAATTTCGAAACGTCGTTGGCCCCGAACAATAATGTTCATCCGGCCATCGGGAAATCGTTCCAGCACTTTGGTGATCGATGCGGTACAACCAAACGCCGTTACTGATTGATCGTGAACCGCCAGCATTCCAAACTCCCAGCCGTTTCGGAGACAATCCCCAATCATTTCCTTGTAACGTGGTTCAAAGATGTGCAGTGGCAGATTCGTGTGCGGCAACAGAACCAGATCCAAAGGAAAAAGCGGCAGCAGCTCAGGGCGAGACGCATCCTGCGCTTGGAGAAGAGGAGCTGCTCGAAATCGCTGCTGTGTCCACAGACCTGCCCCACTCATCGCCAGAACCCGAACGATTCGTCGACGTTCCATAAGCTGCCCCCCGAACCTGCCGCCAGTATACGGAAAATGACCTATCATGTTCAGAGAAATACGATGTTGTAAAGCCGGCAATGATCAACAACCACAAATTAATTGTGCCGGAGCTTCGCTGACGCTATAAATTGGCCAAAGGATGATCGGGAAAACACTGGGCCGTTATTCCGTTGAAGCGACGCCGGTCACGGATCGACTCAACCACCTGCCAGTCACTCGCGCGCATATACGAGCGACCGTCATCGTCGGCCTCGGCTTGTTTTTTGACCTCTTCGACGTCTTTCTCGCCGGAGTTCTGAGTACGGTTTTAACCGCATCATTCGGATTGAGCGAACGAGTTTTGCCGGCAGTGCTCGGTTCCAGTTTCCTCGGAATGTTTATTGGCGCGACGTTCATGGGCGGAATTGCCGATCGCTTTGGGCGTCGTCCGGCTTTCCTGGTCAACCTCGGCATTTACTCGCTCTTCACCTTCGTTGGGGCATTCAGCATCAACGCTGCAATGTTAGTGATCACCCGTTTTATTGCAGGCATAGGTATCGGTGCCGAAATCCCATTGTCGGATGCATATCTCAGCGAAGTGCTCCCCGCGGCGCATCGCGGCAGATTGATGGCATGGGCATACACCGCGGGATTCATCGGTGTTCCCGCAGCCGGACTGCTGGCGCGAGTGCTCGTGCCGCTTCGTCCGTTAAATGTAGCGGGATGGAGATGGCTGTTTGTGGCCGGCTCATTGGGAGGCGTGATCGTGTGGAGCTTACGGCGGCTTCTCCCGGAATCGCCCAGGTGGCTGGAGTCCGCGCGAGAGGAACGCCTTCCTTTCCAGGCTCTCCTCGATGGCCGGTACCGCAGGAGAACGCTCATGCTTTCGGTGTTCCAGATCTTTCAGACAGTCGGCTACTACGGTTTTGGCACGATCATCCCGCTGGTGCTGGCGGCGAAGGGATTTTCGGTGTTGTCGTCACTGACTTATGTGACGATCACGTTTCTTGGCTATCCTATCGGCGCTGCTCTGTCCGTCGTCGTAGTCGAACGCATGGAACGCCGGCAACTGATCGTTGTCTCAGCGCTCCTGATGGCTGTTTTTGGATTCGGTTTCGCTTATGCCAAAACGCCCGCTGCGATCATGGTCTTTGGATTTGCATACACTGTGATCAGCAATATCTTCTCGAGCGGCTTCCATGTCCTGCAAGGCGAGGTCTTCCCCACCGCTCTTCGCGCCCGAGCCGCCGGAGCTACGTATGGACTCAGCCGGCTTTCAAGCGCGGTCATGCCCTTTGTCCTTCTTCCGGTTTTGCGTAACTACGGACCAACGGTGATGTTTTCAGTGATTGGTCTGTCCATGCTGATTGTCATTCTGGACATTGGACTCTTCGCCCCGCGAACGACAGGACGCACGCTGGAAGAAATCACGGGAGTTTAAAATCCATGAAAATTACCGACGCTCCTCTCGATCACGTCGTTGCTTGCAAACTGCACCGTTTGTCGGAGAAGATCGATCCGGATACAAAGGAGGTTCCTATGCGCCAGGCAAACCTGCCCGCACTAGTCGTGCTTCTGCTGTTCTTATCGGCATCGTGTAGCACTACCTCACAGAAGGGGACGGCAGCGAAGCCGTTCAACATTATGGAGACGACAATTGAGCAGATCCATACGGCCTATAAGTCTGGGCAGCTCACGGCCAGGCAATTGGTTCAGATGTATCTGGATCGGATCGAGGCCTACGACCAAAAGGGTCCGGCGATCAATTCCGTTATTACGCTAAATAAGAAAGCGCTCGAGGAAGCCGATAAACTGGATGCCGCATTCAAGCAGTCCGGCTTTGTGGGCCCGCTTCACGGGATTCCGATCCTCATTAAAGATCAGGTTGACGCGGCGGGATTTCCCACGACGCTGGGCTCCATCTTGATGAAGGACTATTACCCGGAGCGCGATGCGTTCGCGATCGCGAAGCTGAGAAAGGCAGGCGCAATCATCATGGGAAAGACGACGCTGGGCGAGTTCGGGGGAGGAAATGCATTCGGCTCTTTATTTGGAGCGACGAGGAATCCATATGCGCTTGATCGTACGCCGGGCGGTTCATCGGGTGGAACGGGGGCCGGCCTGGCATCGAACTTTGCGGCGGTTGGAGTCGGCGAAGAAGGTTCCGCTTCTATCCGGCGGCCATCGACATGGAACAGCCTCGTCGGCATGCATCCTTCGGCCGGCTTTGTGAGCCGAACCGGCATGTGGGACGGTTGGCCCGCCCTCCATACATCGCTCGGGCCGATGGCGCGCACAGTCACCGACCTCGCGCGCCTGCTCGAGGTCATGGTGGGTTACGATCCTGAGGATCCGTTGACGGCGGCTCCTTACGGAAACATTCCAGCGAATTTCACGAGTTTTCTCGATAAGAACGGCCTGAAAGGCGCGAGGCTCGGGATTGTGCGCGAGGCGATCGGCGGTGGTGATCCCAATTCAGACGACTTCAAGAAAGTCGGTGAGGTATTCAATAAAGCCATCGAGGAACTCAAGGCTGCTGGTGCGGAACTCGTCGATCCCATTGTCATTCCCAACGCGCGGGCATTGATGGCAAAGCGAACGGAGGGTCCTTACCTGGACGAGGCCGCCAGGTTGTACCTGAAGTCGCCGAACGCGCCGTTCCACACACGTCAGGACATTGCCAGGCAGCCGGGCTACGACAAAGTCTTAATGCGAGGAAAAACAATCGTCGAACCCATCGACGAGCGAAAGTACTACGAGCATCTGCAGGCTCGGGAAGAGTTGATGTTCAACGTCCTGAAGGTCATGGCCGATAATCGCGTCGACGTTATTGTCTATAAATCCATCGAACTTCAACCGCAGTTACTCAGCAGGGGTCCGGACGCCCCCAATCCCGGCGTTCCAACAATGAGCACATTTCTGGCATTCGTGCCGACGATTACCGTTCCGGCCGGGTTTACCGGCGATGGCCTGCCAACCGGAATCACGTTCCAGGGACGGCCATACAGCGACGGCACGTTAATCAAGCTTGCTTACGCGTACGAGCAGGCGACCCATCATCGCAAGCCGCCGTCCAGCGTGCCGGACTTGAATTCATCCGACGACCGGCGGCCCTGAGCCGGACAGAACGGACGGCAGCAGGCGATTGACACTGTCAATCGAGTTGCTCAGACTTATCCGAACGCCGTTGAAGCGTTGGAGAAAATTTGGATGAATGCCACTATCGCGTTTCTCGAACAGCACTGGGACGCTCTCCTGGTGCCTTTGACTGTCATAGGGTTCACGCTTCTCCTCGGATTCGCCATTCGTAACAGCGTTTTCCGCCTACTACACCGGTGGTCTGCCGGAACCGCATCGAAGTTCGATGATCTTGTTATCGATGCCATCCGTGGGCCGTTCATGATCTGGGTTTTGATGCTTGCGCTTTACCTGGGCGCCCAAACCTCGAGACTGCCGGTTCGCGCTCAAAACATCGCGGCCCAGATCCTGCTTGTCCTCTTTATTCTTTCCATCACGCTGGTGTGTTCAAGGCTTGCTGGAGTGTTCGTTAAGTTCTACGTGGGCTCGTTTACCAGCCTCACCGAAAACCTCGCGCGAATCGCCATCTTGGTGGTGGGCGCGATTGTCATATTGAACACGCTGAGCATCTCCGTTCTACCGATCCTAACCGCTCTTGGCGTGGGCGGAATTGCGATAGCTCTTGCGTTGCAGGATACATTGTCGAATTTATTCAGCGGGTTCTATGTTTCCCTGGCAGGCCAGGTACGGGTTGGCGATTACATCAGATTGGATTCGGGCGAAGAGGGTTATATCAGCGACATCAGTTGGCGCAGCACGTCCATTCGATCCCTCCAGAACAATGTCATCATCATTCCGAATGCGAAATTGGCGAAAGCAACAATCACAAATTACAACCTTCCGGAACAATCGATGGTGGTTCCAGTGGCCGTTTCGGTGAGCTACAACTGCGATCCGCAGCTGGTAGAGAACCTGCTGCTCGATGAAGGGAAAAAGGCGGTGGGACAAGTACCCGGCCTTCTTGCTGAACCGGCACCAGTCGTCCGGTTCGCCCCTGGATTCGGACCGTCATCCCTGGATCTGACGCTCTACTGTTACGTCCGGAAATTCGCGGATCAATCCCTGCTGCAACATGAGATGCGAAAGCGAATCTTTGCGCGATTTCGTCAGGAACAAATCGAAATTCCATTTCCCACGCGCACGGTTTACATGCATGATGCGCCGGCAAGCCAACGGTCCAAAAGAATCGGCGTCTGATAGTGCTTGCAATTGCTGTCATACGCCATACTCAAGCGACGAACACTCGACCGCCACGTCATCTGGCGAGTGCAGATGATCAGTAAACGAAGAAACTATTTTGCTTCCCCGCGCGCTTTCTTAATCGCGAGCAACTGGAAGAGCGACTCCTGATCCTTGGGCCGGCGGATGTACTGCTTGATTTTGATCAGGTCATCGAGGGCTATTACTTTGATGTTCAACCCTCCGAAGCAAAGGTCCACATCAAACGTTGCCCGCGGACTTCCGAACAGCCACTCGGCCTGCCCCCCGACAACAATGAATTCGACCCCTTCGGCCAGGAGGATCTCCGAAATCCGTTCAAGAGCGCTTTTTTCGGTCTCGTCTGGCATGTCGACGAAGGTGGAGCAGCCCCTTGGATTGCTTTTCAGCACGGCGAACCCGCTCGACTGGTGATAGACGTAAATTCCGGCGAATCACCGAAATATCAACCCCGTTCTCATCCTGTTCACCGTAATCGAGCGGTGAGGCCGCCAGTGGAATTTTATTCGGGTCGTCAGACATCAGTGTCCCCTCGTATCAAGTACATGATAGTTAATCGCTCGGTTTCCTCGTGAGTTTGAAGTCGCCGTCTGTATTTTCACCCGGACGGGTCCATGTGCCGCTCAGCGTGTTCTTATTCAATTTTCCCTCGATGATGTAGCGGCGGCCCCGCGGCTGATACATCGCTTCGAATTTGATGATGCCCGTTTTGGGATCGAACGAGGCATTCTCGATCGGAATCCCTTCAAAGTGACGATACATGCGGCCGTAAGGGTCTCCCGGCTTCACCGTGCCTGTTAACTTTTTTCCATCCCATTTCAACTCGAGTGAAATCGTATTCCGATCGTAAAACGCCGGGCCAAAATCACCAACCCACGTACCGTTTATCGAATCGCTGCCTTCCTGTGCTCCCTGGACCCGCGCGCACGCGACAGCAATGCTGAACCAGAGAGCTAGAGAGACCATCAGAAGTCGCCTCATATCGATTCCTCCGATTGCACTATACTATCCCGAACCTGACGTATTCCCTAGACGGGAGAAATGACGATATGAAAGTCGGATTTCTGCTTCTGTTGTGCGTTTGTGTGACCACCTTCAGTTCCGCGCTTTACGCGCAGGGATTGACGGCTGACGATTTCAAATCGGACAGGCCCACTCCCAGGATGGCGGACGGACATCCCGATTTCAGCGGCTATTGGAAGGGTACGCGCGATACTCGTCCGGTCGGCAATATCGCGAAGGATCTTTCAGGATTCAAGCTGCCGCTAACACCTGCAGGTGAGGCGGCGTTACAGCATAATCTGACAGCGACGATCGATCCGGAGAGCCTCTGCATCATCGGTGGAATTCCCCGCCACAATGCCAGCGGTTTACCCTTTGAAGTCCTGCAAGGAAACAAAAAGATCGCTTTCCTTTACTTCTACACTTACTACCGGCTCATTCCTATTGATCCCAACCGTAAGCATTCGAAAGATCCCGATCCTTCCTTTTTCGGGGAGGAGCTTGGCCGTTGGGAAGGCGATACTTTGGTGATCGACTCGATCGGATTCAAAGACGAGAGAGTTTGGATCGATGAAAACGCGAATCCTCATAGCGACGCACTGCACGTCGTCGAGCGGTGGACGCGGCCGGATGCGGACCATATCCACGTCGAAACGCTCATTGATGATCCGAAATTTTACACCAAGCCCTTCAATTACTCGCGAACATGGGTGCTCGGCAAGCCCGACGAAGAGCTCGGGGAATACGCATGCAGTGAAAACAACGTCGACAAGGATCATCTTGGGTTTGGGCCGGGACCTATTCGTCCCGACGGCACGCGGGGATTTGTCGAGCCGGCGCCGGCTCCGGGCCGGAGCGGGAGAGACTAGCCACAAAATGCGGAAGATCCACCCTCTCCCAGAGGGAGAGGGAACGCACTTCGATTCGTTCACACCTTCAAAGCGCCCGGGTGGTCAGTTCGGCCGAAACGTTTCGCCGGTCTGACCACCCCGTCTGCGCCTTCGCTCCGCTCGGCGCAGCCACCCCTCCTCTGCGAGGAGGGGAATGGCCACGGCGGGCGCGCGCGATCGATCTGGCCAGTAGAGTCCAGCAGTGACGATCAAAACGACGCCTAACAGAATTGTGCCTTCTGTTGCGGTCAGCACATGGTAGTGGGTCTTGACACTCGATACCAGCCAAAAGGAATCCGTTTTCTGACTTCTCATCAAATAGGGATCGGGATTTAGCAGGAATACGAGCAGACTCATCCCTAAGGTCCAAGCCCCAGCCGCTGCCAGAATTCTCTTTGTTGGAACCTTCCGTACGTTTTCCTGGGGCAAGAGCACCAGACCACCCAGCGCCGCCAAAAGGTTTAGTACGACATCGTTCCAATCGAAGTACGCAATCGGATCGTTCGCGTAAAGGACCCAGTGTTGATTCGCTTCGTCGAGATAACCAAAGATGAATGACAGCAACACCGCAGGTAAAGCTTGTCCGCCGGCCTTGAAGGCCATCCAGGTGAGGATCGCGTATTGAGGATAGTGGATCCTCTCGCTTGGATAGATCACCAGAGAAAGGTCAAGCGCCGCTGCGAAGGGGATGAAAATCAGGAGCCGCCTGACGGTTTGAGAATCTCTCGAGAGGTGCCGGCAAAGGAATAGAACCAGAACAGCGCCGGCCAAAAAAAATGCTCTCGTGCTCCATAGAAAGAGTTGCAAGCCCAAGACCACAACAAGCCGTTTGGCGATGTCGTTTGCCGGTTCGTGGAGGAGAATATTAGCGAGGCCGTACGCTATTGCAGCCAGCCACCACAAGCGGCGAGATCCCCCCGGGAACTGATCATTAGCCATTGTCTTGGCTGGATACAGCTAACATTCATGGTTCAGCGATATGCAATTCTTGAACTCGATGTGTGCCCCTGTTACCGGTTCCCGGGCGCAGCGCCGGGCTGTGAATCAGGGAATCCTGCGCCTCCGCCGCCATCCCAGTCTCTTTCGATTCCATGGCCTCGGGCCTGATCACCATGTAGAGGTGTAACGTAGCCGAGGAGGCAGCCATTAGACCCATCTTTCAGCAGATGGCATCGGACCTTGACGGTATCGCCAGCTTTCAAGTCTTCGCGCTTAACGCCAACGCGGAAAAGCCCGCCGAAGCCCGTGGCCTCCATCGCCCAGACCGTCGGTTCGCCTTTGTCATCTTTGACTTCCACGTAGAGCCAGGAATGGGGGACGAGATAATGGACTTCGGTCACCGTGCCTTCCATCGTCGTCCATTTTGTCGTGTCGTAATTGCCGTGAGAATGGTGCGCCAGCAGAGGCACTACCAAGAAGAGTATACAAATAGCTGTAAGCTTCAGGGACTTGACGAGCATGGTCGTTCTCCTTACGTGAGCATAATAATACTGCCGGCCCTCGACTGAACGCGCGCCTTATCTGGTGCGCGGCGGCGGAGGCGCCGGAAATTTCCATCCCTCAGAGTATCCGTTGGTGTAATAGGTTCTATAGCGAACGCCCTTTCCTTCTTCATCCAAAAATTGAAGCGATTGTTGAAAGAGACCGGGGGCCGGCGCCCCTTTTGGGACGGTCGCCTCGAAGATATAAAGACGAGTGTTATGCCGGTGGATGGCCGCGAAGGTCCGGGATGCATCCGGATTGAGGAGTTGGAGCTGAGTTCCTTCGATCAGGTCCGACACGTACCACGCATAACGGGTAACTTTCGCGTTTCTCTGAAAGAATTGCCACGCCGCGTAGATGATCGATCCCTGGACATCGGGACGCCAGTCGTTCATGCATTCGTCGCCTTCTCCGCCCCTCTTCTTACACTCTTCCACAATCGCCGTGTGTATTTTCTCAGTGTCTTTGTAATCAATGACTGTGGCAGAGTACCGGCCCCGCGCGTTCTCGACGCTATAGACGCGGCCAGGTAAGGTGACGCCGTATTCCGTCTTCCAGGTGATGTCCTTTATCGTGGGTTCGCCCGGAAAGTCGACAGCGAAGAGGTCGGTTCGGCTGGTGTATTGCGCAAATTCCTGCGAGAAGGAAGGACGGGCCACAATCAGGATTAGTGCCGCCATCAGGCAAGTCCGGCGCATGAGTATTCCTCCAAAACTGCTTACGTTCGTACTAAATACTGCCAGAAAAGAAAATTTGGCGCATCAAATTTAGCTGCTGAAGAAGGGAAGCGGGAAAGTTTGTATGCCGCCCTATAGCGCTACCGGAAAAAGAGACCTGTTCTGGCCGGGCTTCCACGTAAGAAGAGCAGCATGGAGCCATTGCGATTCATTCATGCTGCGGACCTACACTTGGACAGCCCGTTTCGCGGGATCGCCGATGCGTCGGCGGGTTTGCGCGACCAATTACAGTCAGCAACGCTGGCTGCGCTCTCGCGCGTCGTTGATCATACGATCTATTCCAAGGCAGATTTCCTGATCATCGCCGGTGATATCTATGATTCCAAGGATCGGAATCTGCGCGCGCTGGTGTCGTTCCGCAAGGAGATGGAACGTCTGGCGGAGCGCAACGTTCCCGTATATATCGTTCACGGCAATCATGATCCTTTGAATGGCTGGGGAAGCGGTTTTCAGCTGCCTCCCAACGTGATCACGTTTGGAGGACGCATCGATACCGAGCCGTACATCCGCCGGGGACGCGAGGCTGCTGAAATTACCGGCGTGAGCTATACGCGCGAGCGCATCACCGAGAATCTGGCGTCGTCGTTCAAGCCGAAACAAAACGCCCCGTACTCGATCGCCATTCTTCATGCAAACGTCGGCCATCAGAGCGGCCACGCCGAATACGCTCCCGCTACAATCGCCGAATTGAATTCGGCCGGTTTCCATTACTGGGCGCTCGGCCACGTGCATGCGCGGTCGGTGCTCGGAACCGACCCAGCCATGGTCGTCTACCCGGGAAACACACAGGGACGTAATCCACGCGAGAATGGTCCGCGCGGCTGCTATCAAGTCGATGTCGACACCTACGGCCGCGCCTCTCTTGAATTTGTTGAGACCAGCGTGGCGCGCTGGACACATCTGGAACTGTCGATACGCAATTGCGCGACGATGGATCAGTTCGTGGATTCCATGCTTGAGAAGGCGCGCGAGGAATCTTCCGGGTTCGACGGGCCGACCGTGGCCCGCTGCACAATTCGCGGCAATGGCCCGCTTCATCGCGACTTGCAGCGTGAAGGGATGAGCGACGAACTGCGCGAGATTCTTGGCTCCGCAGTGATCGCTGAGTCCGTACGTATCGCCACAGGCCCGGAACTCGATTTGGACTCGCTTCTCCGTACGGAAACGATGGTGAGCGACTTTCTCAAACTAAGTGAGCACGCCCTCGAAAACCGTGAAAGCCGGCAGCGCTTAGCGGAAAACCTGATGCCGCTATTCCGCCGCAAAGAAATGCCGCCAATCGATGATGCCAAACTCTGTGAATGGATCGAACGTGCAACGGCGTTTGGCTTGGATCTGTTGATGGATGGTTCAGGGTGAGAAGTACCTCTCCCAGAGGGAGAGGACTAAAACATTATGCGAATTGAGAACATCCACGTTGATGGGTTCGGAGTATGGACGGATAAGAACTGGGGACCGCTGGGGCCGGGACTAAACGTATTTTACGGGCCGAACGAAACCGGAAAGAGCACGCTGATGGCGTTCATTCGGTCCATGCTTTTCGGATTCGAAAAACGCGGTAATCCCAAGCGCTACGATCCGGTAAACGGCGGGTCGCATGGAGGCTGGCTCGACCTTGTCGTCGGTGATACGCATCTCCGCCTGGTGCGCAAACCCGGACGCCATGTACGCGGGACCGTTACTCTATATGCGGGAAACGAAACCAGTGATGAAGGCGCTCTGGAACGACTGCTTGGGGGCACCACTAAGACGCTGTATCACAATGTGTTTGCCTTTGGTCTCGACGAACTCGAACGGTTTCATACGCTGGAAGATAGCGAGGTCGCCACGCACATTTCCGGAGCCGGACTCGGCATTGGCGCTTCCCGATGGACTTCGGTTCAAAAGGATCTTGAAGCGCGTCAAAGCTCCTTGTTTCTCGCCCGCGGCCAGAACAGCACGATCAATGTTGCTTTCAAGGAGCTTGAATCCGTGCGTGACGACCTGGAGCGTACCGAGCATCAGCCGCAGGATTACCTGAGCGCGCATGAGGTTCGCGGGCGGCTGGTTGCCGAACTGTCCGGCCTGGAAGAAGCAGTTGCCGAGGTCAGCCGAAAAATCGAACACTTTGCCAAGCGCGTTAAGGCCCGGCCGTACCTCGAGCGCCGGAATAAAATCCAGGCCAAGCTCAATGAGCTTGCGGCTGTGGACTCATTTCCCGAAGGAGGCATCGAGCGTCTCGACCTTCTTGTGAAGCAACGCCACAGCCTGACGGAAGAACGCTCGGTGATGGAAAGGGAAGCGGAGGCGAACCGGTTCCGCCGCTTGCAGATGCGCATCGATCCCGAGGAGTGCTCCAGGCGTGCTCAGATCATCGATTCCTTGCGCACGCTCATGCCCCGGGTGGATGCGGTACGCCGCGTTTACACGGCCGGCCTGGACCGGCGTGACGCGATCGCGCAGGAAAAACGCACGCTGGCCGGCTCATTGAAGAACGCTCTGGCTCCATCTAGCCTTGCATTTGGCCTTTTTATCCTCCTGATTTGGATCGGAGTTCTGGGTCTCGGGCTTGCCCAATACGACTACGCCGGGGCCGTTTTGAGCCTCGTTTCCGTAGCTGCGATGATCTGGTACAGGGCACGGCTGAAGCGCGCAACCTCGCTCGATGCGCAGGTTGCTGAATGTTCTGAGCGTCTGGATACATGCAACATCGAGCTGCGGAAGACCGAAAATGAGGCGCGCGAAATCGAATCGGAAATCCGAAAACTTACCGGCCAAAACGAAGTCCATCAAGCCGACATTGATGCAAGGGTCGTGGAGCTGGACCGTTTTTTGAAGCTGGATGAGCAAGCACGCGCGCTCGATGAAGCCGCAGTACGCGCCCGGAACGATATTGCGAAGATCACGCAGCAAATCGAGGAGGTTGAGACCAATATTCGTGTGTTGTTGGCCGAAGCATCCGCAACGAATGAAAAGGAGTTTCTCGAATTCGCTGAAATCTACAAACAGCGCCGCCGCTTGATTCATGAACTGGAAAGGATTCCTGTTGAAGTGCCCGAATCCGGGCTGCTCTTCGACATACACGCCGATGAGGAAGCCGCGTTTCAAACGGCCCAGGCCGAGCTCACGGAACTGGAAAGACGTCTGGTCGAGGCTCGGCACGAAAGCGGGCGTGTTGCAGAGCGCATCACCATGATGGAGAAAAGCGAGGAACGCTCACGGGCTCTGTCCCGGCAGGAAACCATTTTGGCCCGGATCGACGAAGCTGCCGACCAATGGGCTGTCATTACATTATGCCGGGCGCTTTTGGACGAAACGCGGAAGATCTACGAAACCGAACGTCAGCCGGAGGTGCTGCGCGAGGCTTCATCCTTTTTCAAGATCATGACGGAGAGCCGCTACATGCGCGTGATTGCTCCTCTCGACGGTGGTGAAATCCAGGTTGAGCGCGCTGACGGCGTCCGGATTTCTCCTCAGATTCTGAGCCGCGGTACCGCCGAGCAACTCTATTTGTCGATGCGGCTGGCGCTGGTTCGCGAATACGCAAATCATGTGGACCCCTTGCCGGTCGTTTTCGATGACATTTTTGTCAACTTCGATCCCGGCCGCAGCCGCAACACGTTCAACGCACTCCGAGAACTTTGCGCGACGCACCAGGTTTTGCTTTTCACCTGTCATCCGCATCTCGTCGAGCAGGTCGAGGAAGTCGTTCCCGAAGCAAACATATTTCAACTACAATAGCGCCTCAACAAATGGAGACGCGAAACGTTGACCACCTCATCCGCTTCTCGGATGACAAGATGCAGAAAATTCCGCTATTCGATTCGGCGAAATATTTCTGCGATCTGTACTGTCTGAAATCCGGACAGGATCAGCGGATTCACAGCCACGCGGAGTCCGACAAGATCTACTTCGTTCTTCGCGGGAAAGGGACATTTCATATCGCGGGTGAAGAGAAAGAGCTTGGCGCCGGTGAAATCGTCATTGCCAGGCCGGGTGAAGTTCACGGCGTGAGAAATGCCGCCGCCGAAGATTTGGTTCTGTTGGTTTTTATGACGCCTCGTCCATAATCGGCAAGAACGTGGGGGGACCGGCCGGAAGTGAAGAGGCCGCCGGAGGCGGTGTACCGAAGCGATCTGGACGGTGGGCCCGACGTTAATAACGAAGTGAGAAAAATATGGGACGAAATGCGCAGTTGATACGGCAGTGGGCGATCCTAAAACAAATTGAGACGAACCGCTGGACGACCATTTTGGACATGGCTGAGGCGCATATCGTTTCGACAAAGACCATCCGGCGCGATCTGGCAGCCTTGATGGAGGCCGGTTTCCCGCTCTACGACGAGCGTTACGAGGGAAAAGTGTATTGGCGGCTCAACGAGGAATATAAAGGACTGCCGCTGGCGACGCTATCGCTTTCGGAAACTGCCGCGCTCTATTTCAGCAAGAAACTTGTCGTGAATCTCGCGGCTCCTCCTTTTTCCGACGATATCGCCTCCGCTTTTGGAAAAATCGAAAGCGCGCTTCCCGATCGGAATATCAAGTTTCTCGACAGCCTTGACAACATGATTAGCGTTCGCGCCGACGCACCGAAGGATCTGGAACATCAAAAAACGCGGATTCGCCTCCTGATGGAGGCCATCGGCGAAGAAGTGCAAGTGAAGATGCAATACTTCTCCGTCCACAGCCAGCAGAAAAAGAACTACACGATCCATCCGTACCGGTTGATGTACTTTCGGGGAGGCATCTATCTGTTCGCATTCGTAAAGGAATACAGCCAGATCCGGACATTCGCCGTCGAACGCATTGAAACTCTGGAAAAGACACGCGAGCCGTTTGACAAGCCGGCGGATTTTTCTGTCGAAAGCTACCTCGAGTCGGCTTTTGGTGTCGTGAAAGAAGAGCCTTTCGATGTGGAGATCATCTTCAATTCCGATATTTCCGAGTACGTGCGTTCCCGTGTCTGGCATCCGTCCCAACAGGTGCGTGAGATCGGTAATGGGCGGATCTCGATGAAGATGCATGTCGGAGGTGAATTCGAGCTGGTCTCCTGGATCCTGAGTTTCGGTCCCTCTGCGGTCGTTGTCTCTCCCGAACGCCTCCTCCGCCGCGTCGAAGCGGAGTTGGTGCGCGCCGTGGAAAATTACCGAAAAGAAATCACAGTGGCCCCCGCAAGAAAAGCCAAAAAGATAGAATCAAAGAAATCAGCGGCCGCCGCTGCCCGGCGTGGCTGACCGATAAGCTTTAGGAGTGGGTGGATTTGCGAATGATGAGTGCCTCAACTGTAGCGGCGGTCTATGACCGCCGCTACAGTTGAAGTAAACCCACGACAGATGTCTCTCTTAAACGCTCTGCGCGATCCGAAGCAGTTCTCATTGCATGTCGAAATGTGTCCGCCCCGAGTGGATCTTCCGCTCGAGCAGAGCGTTGAAGCGTGGATTGACAGTAATCGGCTGATGCGGAAGATTACCTCGCGTGGTCAGTTTGTCTTCCTGACCGATGGCGCCATTGGACGTCGCGAGGAACCGAACCTGCGCCACGTGATGATCAATCTTGGAGACGAAGCGGATCGCGCGCGGATCATTCCAATTTTGACAACGAAACACTCGCTCGACTATTGCCTCGAATTTGCGTCGCGTTCACATACGCTCGGCTTTACGTCATTGGTCGTTCTGGGCGGGGACAAGAGCGACGACACCCCCCGATGCGTCGAGCATGCTTACGAATTGCGCCGGCTCATTCGGGAAAATGTTCCAGGAATGACGCTGGGCGGCTGGGCCAGTCCTCATGGTGGAAGGCGCCAGGTGGAATTCATTCTTCACCCGGAATACTCAGCGGACTATTATATGGCCCAGATCGTCTCTCACTATCAGGCATCCGCAATTGATGAGTTTCTGAACGAGGCTGCACGGTTAAGTGT
Organism: Acidobacteria bacterium 13_1_20CM_2_55_15; assembly: GCA_001920875.1. Taxonomy (GTDB): domain Bacteria; phylum Acidobacteriota; class Terriglobia; order 20CM-2-55-15; family 20CM-2-55-15; genus 20CM-2-55-15. The sequence continues at coordinate 7,935 of MNKP01000110.1, read as the reverse complement.
CAAGATTCCCGGCATTTTTGGGGTTTTCTACTACCGTAGTGCGAGCACAAACACGCTGGATATGCTGTCGCGATTCTTTCCCTTGCCCATCGCGGATTTGAAGCGCGACTTCGAAGCAAAGGTCGCTCCGGAAGAAATTTGCGCGCGCAGCATCCATGCCCTTTTGAAAAGAGGCGTGAAAAACGTGTATATCAGCAATCTTCCGATGGCGACCGCAACGGAGAGGCTGGCCCGCATCGAAAAACGAGTGAAAGAATTGCTTGTGGTATCGTAGAAAAAGACCCAAATAAATGTGGCACAACAACATTCTTGAAGTGATCGGCAAGACGCCGATGGTGCGTCTGAATCGTCTCGCGCGAGGTGTACGCGCCACGATGCTCGCCAAACTCGAATATCTCAATCCTGGCGGCAGCGTGAAGGACCGCATTGGCATGATGATGCTGGAAGCCGCGGAGAAGGCGGGCAAGATCAAGCCGGGAGGCACGATTATCGAGGGGACCTCAGGCAATACGGGGATGGGGCTCGCGTTGGCAGCGGCGATCAAGGGCTATCAGTGCATCTTTACGATGCCCGATAAAATGAGCCAGGAAAAGATCGATGCTTTGCGAGCGCTTGGCGCTGAAGTGATCGTGACACCCTCGCAGGTGGATCATCACGATCCGAGAAGTTATCACTCCGTGGCCCTTCGACTGAGCCGCGAAATTCCAAATAGCATTTATCCCAATCAGTATGAGAACCCCGCCAATACGGAGGCGCATTACAGGACAACGGGACCCGAAATCTGGGAGCAAACGGAAGGCAAGGTGACGCATGTGGTGATTAGCGTCGGAACCGGCGGAACGGTTACAGGCGTCGCTCGATTCCTGAAGGAAAGGAATCCGAAGATCCGCGTCATCGGGGCGGACCCCGTCGGTTCCATCTTTGCAGAATTGTTCAAGACCGGGCGCAAGCCTGCGGTGCAGCCGTATAAACTTGAAGGCATCGGCCAGGACGAGAAGCCGGCAAATGTGGACTTCTCCGTCATTGACGAGATTTACGCAGTTAGCGACAAGGATGCGTTCCTTCTCACGCGACAGCTTGCCCGATACGAAGGGATCTTTGCAGGCGGATCGGCCGGAGCTGCCTTGTACGCTGCGTTGAAGTGTGCGGACAGACTGGCCGAGAACGATCTGGTCGTGATCATCATTCCGGACTCCGGCACGCGATATCTGAGCAAAATCTATAACGACAACTGGATGCGCGAGAACCAGTTCCTGGAATCACGCATCAAAGTTAGCGCGGGGCAGATCCTGCACGACAAAGTTCGGCGTGCGGGCACGCTCGTATCGATTCCGCTGGCCGTCACTGTCGAGCAAGCTGCTGCGCTTATGCGCGAGCACGACATTTCGCAGCTTCCCGTCCTTGAAGGCGGCGAAGTTGTGGGCAGCATCAGTGAGACCCGGATTCTGGACATTCTGATATCCGATCCTGTCGCCAAACGCAAGCCTGTTGCGGAATATATGGAAAAGCCGTTCCCTATCATTTCCGAAGATGCGCCGATCGAAGAAATTGCCCACAACATGGACCATCAGAGGCCTGCCGTTCTGGTGCGGCGCGGCACCGGCTTCGACATCATTACCAAATCGGATTTGATATTTTTCCTGACCAAGCAAAAGGCAGAAAAGGGTTAGCCTCTTGGGAGAGGCCGGCGCGAGAGGCGCAGCCTGACACGCCGGGTGAGGGTCACAAGATTTGAGCGGACCTGTGACCCTCACCCTGCCCTCTCCCAAAGGGAGAGGGTGGCATTGTGCTAATATAGTGGCATTAATGACTGGGCGGCCGATCTGTAAATCTACGGATCATCTGTTTGTTCCGATACTGGAAGTCTCCGCTCCATTGTTGCGTTGCATACATTGCAATGTTTTTGCTTACCATGAAACCGTAAAGCAGCTCGCGAAGAATCGAACCTACCGTTCCGACGAGGAGGAAAAGCAAAGTCCTGTCGTGGTGCCTTATTGGCGGCGGATCTGGCTTGGATTAAGAAGACGGTTTGCGTCGGCAGGCCCTTGGGTTGAAGGTTCGTAATCCATAGGGATCTACAATACCTCCCACCAGCAAAACATTTACAAATGCGCGATACGTTCCCATGCGCTCGTTTGCCAATTGTCTGCGGACCTCAAGGCAACTTCCCACGATGGCAACGGCATGAGCAGGTACTCGGAAAGCGCGTGAACATAAGGCTCGTACATACGGCGCAGCGTATTGAGCTTTTGGACGGCGGCATCGCCGTCCTGAAGGAAGATGCCGTTTCTTCCCAGATTGCTGCGCATCCTGCCCAACTCTTCGGGAGGCAGTCTGTCTTTGGGGGGACTTTGAGGTTTGGTATTGAACACATGTGAGAGATCCGCGACCGCATGGCGAGCAATGGCGAAGGTAAGCTGCGCTTGATGTGCCGGAGTGCCGTCGATACCGACCATGACGAGAGTGGTGGCATCGAGGATCGTCGTCAACGCTCCCAGCCATGATTGATTGGTGTGTTGCGAACGGTAATACGCCAGAACCGGATACGACAAATGGCTTTCGAGCAGTTCTGCCGCCCAGCGTTCCCACTCCCGCAGGAAGGCTGAAAGCTCGACAAATTGGTCGCCGTCAAAGTGCCGGCGTAACAATTCGGCGGCTGTCGAAGGCGATCCCGCACGTGCATCCAGAAGCGAGATATTCAATTCGCGCCGCGAAAATGCCTGATACAAAACCGGAAGATACCCGATAACGATGGCCAGAAAACCTAGGCCCATACCCGCTTCAAGCACTGTGAGCAACCTGCCGGTCCACGAACGAGCCAGGACGTCGCCCAAGCCAAGGGTGAAAAACGTAGACCCGCTGAAATACAAATAGGTCAGAAATCCTGTACCGCCATCTTCCATCTTTATCGGGATTTCTAGGGAACGGTAAAGGCATGCGAAGCCAAGAACCAAGCCTGCAGCCCACATGCTCAGCAGGAACAGTAAAGACACCGGTCCGTAAAAGCTCAACAATAATTCCCGGCGGTCGTTTGACGAGATCCTTTTCGCAACGGCTGACCAGGGTCTCCAAGTGCCGCGATAAAAGAAGCGCGTCAGGCGAAATTTCCGCCTGACGCGCCGTGGAAGAATAATGACCTCGAAAGCGTCCCAAAGGACGATGAGGATCAGGGCGAAGCTGCCGAGGACCGCGAGAATATGCACCTGTTTATGGTACAACTGTATTCCACTCCTCGCGAGGAGCGGGGCTTTGCACGACAAATGGGGACCTGTACACAAAAGGCACAAAATTGCGCGTTTTGTGGTCGGTCTCCCCCTTTCGTTTCGTGTTTGTGACATGAATCCATTTGCAACGATTCCCATCGAAGAGCGGTACGCGGAATTTCATAAACGGTATCCCGCCCTCAATCTCATCGGAAACACAAGGATGGTGGAAATCTTGTGTTTCAAAGAGGAATTTCCTGAGGTCCGTGTTTACGCGAAAGCCGAGTACACCAACCCCGGCGGCAGCTTAAAAGACCGGCCGGTGCGGCGGATGCTCCTGGAGGCTTCGATTGAGGGAAAGATCGGAAAGGGGCAGGTTGTACTGGATTCAAGCTCGGGCAATGCCGGCATCGCATACGCCATGCTGGGAGCGATGATGAATGTCCCAGTTCAAATTGTCGTGCCGGGAAATGCGAGCAAAGAGCGTAAGCTCCGCATTCAGGCACATGGGGCGAGGCTCGTTCAAACCGATCCGCTCGAGGGCTACGACGAAGCTCTGCGCGAGGGGCATCGCATTGCCGATCGCGAGCCCGGCAAATATTTTCATTGCGACCAATACGCGAACGAACATAACTGGCTTTCCCACTATGAAACAACTGCGCCGGAAATCATTGCGCAAAGCGAAGGCAAGTTAACGCACTTCGTGGCAGGCATCGGGACCGGCGGAACCGTAACGGGTGTCGGGCGGCGTTTAAAGAAGGACATTGCTGGTGTTGAAGTCGTGCAGATCGTTCCCGAAGATTTTCCCGGAATCGAGGGGCTCAAACCACTGGAAAATCCGGGCGATATCATTCCAAAAATTCTGGATCAGTCGGTTGTCGATCACAAGGTCCGTGTATCCAGCGCCGAAGCTGCCCGAATGTGCGCGCTGCTCGCGCGTTACGGTATCTTTGCGGGGCAGTCCTCAGGCGCTTATCTTTACGGCGTTTATGAAACCGCCAAGCGAATCCGTAAAGGCGTGATCGTGACCCTGCTCAACGATATCGGCGAACGCTACATGAGCACCGGACTCTGGGAAACGAGATAGAGGAATTCGCCACAAAAAGCCACAAAATTCACAAAAAAGTCTGTGTGACCTTTGTGCCCTTTTGTGGCCTGAATTTACCGCAGCGCACTGAAGTTGCCGGTCACGACGAATCCGGACCAATAATAGGGGTGCGATCGTTCGGGAAATGACTCGAGAAATGTCAATTGCGCCTGCTGGAGCGCCTTTGCGATGGGCATTTGGGAATTTGCAAACGCACGGTGAAAACGGATCATCAGATCGGCTGTGCTGGATGCTTCCACCGGCCACAAGGATCCGACGACCGATCCTGCGCCGCCGAGCAGAAACGCCGAGGTCAGTCCGCGAACGCCAATGCCGTCCCGTGAGTTTCCGACCGACGAGTCGCAGGAAGACAGGACGACGAGGGCGTTATTCGGCAGCCGCTGCTGTGCAATATCAACAGCAGTAATGCTGTTGGGACCGGAACTTTTCCCATCGAGCAGAATCGATGAGCGTAGTGGATCAACCGCATCTTTCGCCGAATGGCCTGCATAGTGGAACACAGCGGCTTTGCTTATCGCCGAGAGGAAATTGGATCTTTCGGCCTCGCGCCCCGCAAAGGTCTGGGATCCCGGATAGATGCTCACGAGCGCTCCAAGTTCTTTCAATTCCGAGGAGCTGCCATTCTGTGATCCGAATCCGGTAATGCGATCCCGGCGAGGCTCGACAGCTTTGGTCAACAACAGATGCGTCAGATTTGGGCTAATGAGGATTGGAAATTCCTGAAGGAGATATTCCCGGCTGCCGGGACGGCGAAGAACTCCAAACGGCAATCCGTGAAGCGCTCTATCCGGAACAACGACTAACGTACGGTTTCGATCAAGGAGATCGGCAACCGGTTCGACGAGCAACTTTCCTAGATCGATTAACAATGAATCAACATCGTCACGGTTCCGGAGTCCTTGAAGGACCTTTCGGACTTTGGATTCGACGTCTTCCCGCGCGACTTGAACCGAGCGCACCGTGAACACTTCCTTGGAAATCACCCAGATCAACAATCGGTCCCGCAGCAGTGCGTATTCAACGACCTGCGCATCCGCAGGAATGAGTTTTTGTACGTGTGACCGGTCCAGCGCTTCGGCATGAACTCTTTCGACATTGGGATCGAACTGTGCAAGGAACTCTATGAATAACTTTGAGCGATAACTTTGCAGGTGATTCCAAGCGGCGTCGGGCGCACTTCTCTTGTATTCGAACTCAACAGCCGAATCGTAGAGGTCCCGCCTGGTATCATCGAATTTGACGCGCAGCTTTTCGGACTGAAGATAGTGATCATCGTTCTCGACAATTTCGATAGCTTCACGGAATCGCCGCGCAGCCTCCCCGGTTTGCCCCATCTCGGAGTTTGTTTGGGCAAGGAGCGTCAGCGACTTCAACTCCAGCCAGGTCTTTCCAAACGGCTGTCGGGAATAGATATCGATGTTCCTTTCGAGTAATTGTTTGGCTTCGGGATATCGCTTTTCTTTCAGCGCTATCTTAGCTTTTACGATACCCAGCCATCGTTCAACTTTGGTTTGATCGAAGCCTGGCGACATGTTGTGAAACGCCTGATCGGCGATGCTTACGTACTCATTAGCTTGTTTGTCATCGGAGATTGATTCGTATAACTGCACCAACGTAACAGCGGTCGTCGCCTGTACGTTTGTGTTGGGTAATTTTTGGCTTCGATCGAGAGATTCTTTCTCGAAGAGAACGGCTTCGTCGATCAGGCCTTTGTTGTACAAAATGAATCCGATTAACCAGTCCAGCTCAGAAATCCGAAAGGAATCCTCATCGTTCGTCAACCGCAGACATTCCAATGCAAGTCTTGAAGCTGCATCTAGATCACCCGCCATGTATTCGTACCCAGCCAAGTAATACAGTGGACGAATACGATCCGTAGGAGCATTCAAGTCCGTGAAAATCCTGTTCGCTTCTGAAACGAGTTCGAGCATTTCTTTGTACGTGGCCGTTAACTTTAACGAGGATCCGTAAACCGATAGTGCTTTACCCAATAACCAGCGGAAGCCATTCTTGCGTGATACAGAGACGATATTGTGGAGAGTCTTGCGTGCCGATTCGAACTCTCCAGCCCGGATCTGCGTATCCACTTCGTTGAGTTCAATCCATAAATCATCGAAAAGCGAATCCGTGTGTTCTGCAATTTCTTTCGCCCGAGCATATGCCTTCAGACTGCCTGGAAGATCTCCTTGGAGATACAATTCGGCTCCTTTAATTACGAATTGTCGAAGAGTAATAGTTGCCTCTCGGCTTCGATTGAAAAGAGGGGCCAGCATAGCTGAAAAGGTTTTATCACTGTAGCGGCGTTCCATCTCCGAAGCGACGAAATGCAGAACGGCTGGTGAAGTAGCGGTGTCGACCGAGCCAAATCTCCGAATGAGCTGGCGGAAAAAGTCCGGATTCTTTTCGAAAAGCTGCTCAGCCCCGTGTACATCATTGTTTTCCACCGACCGTCCCAGCTCATCCAGCAGAAGTGATTTGTCTTCCGGATTGCTATCCGTTAGCTCCCGATACCACGCTGATGCGGAATCGATCGACTTGTATTTTTCAAAGGCTTGTTCGGCGAGCCGGTGGAGGCGGAGCCTTCGGTAGGTGACAATGAGATTGAAACGAGGTTCTGCTGCGTCAGGTTTTAGTTCGGCGACACGTTCGAACTGCTCAAGCGCTTTCACCAGGTAAATCGGCTCTTTCTCCGACAGCGCCAGGTAGCATGTTCCCAAGTTGTTGAGTACATCCGGGTCTTTCAAAATTTCGGTGGAAAAGTGGAGAGCAGATTCTATGTACTCTTGCCAATTATCAGAAGCGAGATACAGGAGTGCCTGAAGGCGCTGTTTGGTTTCTGAGTTGGGATATCGCAGCAGAAGGATCTGAGCCTTACTGAGATCCGTTTGGGCGGCCGGTGCGGCAGACAAAGGAGAATATTCGGCTTGATAGAGTCGGCCCCCACCAGGACGGCGGTGGATATATGATTCTTTGATTAAACGCCGGATTTCATTCTCAGAATAGGGATCACGCGCAAATACGTAGAGTCCAGCCGAGCTCAGGGTGGCAACAATCAATAGGGCGATTAGTGCTACCGATGACCATCGGCTGGACCCACTTGTTTGGTCTGTTTCGCCATCCATTCAGACGAATACTCTACGGCACCGCGGCGATGTAGCAAACCGCAAAAGCGTCGAACATCATAAAGTGGTTCCCTACCTTGGGTGTCGGCGCCGTCGTACCGGTAATCCTTTTCGGAACAACATCGAAATCCAGTGCCGCAGGGCGCTCAATGTACGAGAAGTAGTGGTTAAAGTGATCCACAAAAGGATCGGATCCCGGGTCCACTCTCTCCGGGACATATTCCGCGCGCAGTTCGCGAGCAGTGCCGAGCGGAATATTCACCTTGCCGTTATCGAGCTTCAAAACCCCGGCTGAAGAGAGATCAATCTTAATCGTTTCTGCAATTTGGCGTGGACGGAAACTGTTCACTTCTTCGCCATTATCCGCGCGTACGAACGTGTAACGCGCCTTGCTGACCTCGCTTGTCGAAATCGAGCGGATCGCATCGGATGGAATTGAAATGACGCTGGGGCACTTATCGACACGAGACTTCACCCCTTCGCCATAAAATTCCTTCATCCG
>MNKP01000080.1 GCA_001920875.1 Acidobacteria bacterium 13_1_20CM_2_55_15 | reverse complement strand
TTTTGATCACGGTGTTTTCGGTAGAAGAAGCAAAGGAACTGGACCGGGAGAAAAATTTTTCTCGCATTGATTACACGACGGGCGCTATGAATTCCCGCTTTTTTCGCCTCCTGGCCGAAAGGGAAATGCATCGTTCCGTCAGATCCCGCCATCCATTTACGACGGCATACATCGATTTGGACAACTTCAAGACGATTAATGACGTGTTCGGACACGCGATTGGCGACGAAGTCCTCCGCACTGTCGCAGCCTCGATGCAGCAAAACCTCCGAAAGACAGATCTTGTTGCGCGCATGGGGGGAGACGAATTCGTAGTTCTTCTGCCTGAAGTTGGATTGGAAACTGCCGCAGGCGTCACTTCCAAACTGCACCAGAAGCTTACAAGTGAAATGGAGAAACACGGCTGGCCCACGACGTTCAGTATTGGTGTGGTGACATTCACAGAGGTGCCACGTTCAGTGGATGAAATGCTTAGTGTCGCCGATGGTGCGATGTACAGCGTGAAACATGGCTCCAAAAACAGCATTCGATACGCCGAGTTTTCACCAGCCATTGGGAGTGAAGCTCTGCCGCTTCGCGCTCACCCCTCTTTGTAAAGAGAAATGTCAGAAGCAGAAGGGGGACGGCAGCGAATACAGTTTTTACAAATCCGTTCCGCAGACCTCTTGACAAACCCTGCGGGCTCGGTAACTAATTTGACGCGGCGGGTTTTTAGAAATGCCTTAGACCGGCCCGGAGGAGCCGGAACCAAGGCATGGACGCCTGCCGTTATTTGTTTTCGGATAGAAAGATAATCACGTTCAAAAGGAGCTAATTATGGTAAGGGGGACGGTGAAGAGTCTACGTGTGTTTGCAAGGTTGGCAACAACGGTAGTTTTATTACTCGCATTCGGGACTTCCCTGATTTTTGGTCAAGGCGGCACGGCAACCATCTCGGGTGTCGTGCGGGACACCTCGGGGGCATTGGTCCCCGGAGTGACGATTACCGTCAAGCACGTCGATAGCGGTCTGATACGTACTGTCATGACGAGCGAGACGGGCAACTACTCTGCGCCGGCGCTGCCGGTCGGTCCGTATGAAATCACCACAACCATGCCCGGCTTTAAACAGGCGGTGCGGCTCGGAATCAATCTCGGGGTCGGGCAGGAAGCCGTAATCGACCTGACGTTGGAAGTCGGGGCCAACGCCGAGCAGGTAACGGTGAGCTAGGAGGCTCCGCTAGTCAATACCACGCTGGCCTCGACCTCAGGATTGATCAGCGAACAACAAGTCAAGGACCTTCCGCTGAACGGGCGAAGTTTCGACAATCTTCTGGTTCTCAACGTGAGCACGTCGAATCCCAGTTCAAACGTCAACAACGGCGCCTGGACCGCGTTCTCCGTGGCGGGCAAGCGGATGGAAACCAACCGCTATCTGCTGAACGGGCTCGACTGGATTGGCCAGAACGGCACCGGCCAGTTCATTACGCCCATGGGGGTCAGCCGGCAGTTGCTCGGTGTGGACGCGGTGCGGGAATTCAACGTTCTCCCGCACAGCTATGGCGCGGAATACGGCAAACGAGCGGGCGGACAGATCAGCGTGGTCACGACTTCCGGGACCAACGAGTTGCACGGAAGCGTCTTTGAATATCTGCGCAACAGCGCACTGGACTCCCGGAACTTCTTCGACCAAAACGACGCGCCTCCGTTCAAGCGCAATCAGTTCGGAGCATCGCTGGGTGGGCCGATCAAAAAGGACAAGGCCTTCCTGTTCGGAAACTATGAGGGCTTTAGACAACGGTGGGCGAATTCGGCCGCCACTTCTGTGCCGGATGCGTTCGCGCGGCAGGGCATGATGCCTTGCTATATTGCCACGCCCGCAGCCTGCGGCCCCAATACCAGCATCCAATCCCAATCCCAGTATGTTACGGTTCCCAATCTGAAGCAGGGAATGCTGCCCTATCTCAACTACTTCTGGCCTGGACCCGATCAGCCGATCGTGGACACGCTGGGCCGGCCAACCGGGGCTGCGTCCTCGTTCATTAATCCGCGGTCGAGGGTTGACGAGAATTTCGGGATGGCGCGGTTTGATTATACGATTTCATCGAGAGATTCCTTTTGGACCAACTACAACTATGATGATGGACACGCCGGGCGTCCGCCGGCCGACCCGAACTTCATTACCAACGATCGGAACCGCGCGATGGGGCTGGGTATGCAAGAAACGCATATCTTCTCCCCCACTCTCCTGAACACGTTCACATACGGATTCGCAAAAGTGTACGCGCTTTCGCAAACGACTCCCGCGGTGTTCATTCCTGCGAACTTGTCGTTTCTTTCTGGAGCGACTGCCGGTTCGATAACTGTGGGAGGCGCGTCCCAGACCAATGCCCCGGGGACAATCGTGGCGCCCAACGGCAATCTGCCCTATCGCGGCAGAAGGTTTGCCCAGACCTGGTCCGATGATGTGCACTACTCCAAGGGCAATCACTCCTGGAGCGCGGGCTTCTGGATTTACAAGGCGGAGGAGGACCTATTTGGCGGGGCGCAGTATACAGCCGGAACCGTCAATTACGGCAGCATCTTAACCATGCTCCAGGACATCCCAAGCGGGTTTTCTGTCACGCCGAAGTCCAATCCGGGGGACTTTGCCACAACCGAAGGCGCCTGGTACGTCCAGGATGAATGGAAGCTCCGCTCGAATCTCACCATGCGACTCGGATTGCGGCATGAGATGACCAACGGGTGGAATGCGGCAAGCAGTGTGTGTTCCAATTACATTTTCGCCTCACCGGGGTTGCTCCAGACAGATCCGCGGATCGGCCCATCCTGCCTGCTCGAGAACAACGCGAAGAAGTTGTTTCAGCCGCGCATCGGCCTGGCCTGGGACCCGACTGGAACCGGCAAGTGGGCGGTACGTGCCGCCTTTGGGATTCACAATGATCTGCAGGATAACCTCGGTCACCGCATCCAAGCGAATCCCCCGTTTAATATGCGCTTGACCCTGCCGACGGCGCCTGGGATGCTGGCACAAATTCCGATCGATCGGAACGCGCCAATCCCGCCCAGTTGCCACAACGCGCCTACGGAGACGGGCTGCAGCATCTTCGCCCCCGGAGGCATCGATCCCTACATGCACACGCCCACTGTCCAGAATTGGAGCCTAACGGTGGAGCGTGGCCTGACCCAGGACCTGATGCTTTCGGTCGGATATATTGGCATGCAGTCGTACCACAATCCGATCGCGTTGGACTTGAATATGGCTTACCCCGGGGTTTGCAACAATCCGGCGGGTTGCGTGAGCGGCGGCGTCAATGGAGTCAATGCGGCCGGAACTATCGTGCCGGAGAGAGTCGCCCTCGTGTCCCAGGGAACCGTCTACCTGGCGCCGGGTCTTCGCCCGAATCCCAACATCGCGAATACGCTGAGTTGGAACTACGCGGGCACGGCCAGCTATCACGCGATGAATGCGTCGCTAACCAAACGCTCCCGAAGCGGACTGACTTATAAAGTCAATTACACCTGGTCGAAGGTGCTGGATATGAATTCCGCCATTCTCAACACCTACGCCGTGAACGAACCTCCCACTGTCCTGAACCCATTCGATCTGAAGAGCCACAAAGGGTTGGCCTCTTTCAACCTCGAGCACCAGTTCAACGCCAACTTCAGCTACCCGTTGCCGTTCGGGCGCGGCCAGCATTTCGGCGGCAATGCCGGCGGGTTGATGGATAAGTTGATCGGCGGCTGGCAATGGAATGGGATCATGAACCTTCAAAGCGGATTCCCGTTCACACCTATGGTCGGATCCAATATTTCCGGGACTGGAGACACGAACGGTACTCCCGACGTTCCCAACCTGAACCCCAATTTCAACGGGCCGGTGATTCTGGGAGTGGAGGGCTATAAGAAGACCGGCCGGTTCTTCGATCCTAACGCGTTCGTGCTGCCGCTGCCCGGGACCTTCGGGAGTTCGCCGCGTGGATTCTTTACCGGACCTGGTCTGTTTACCATGGACACTTCATTTTTCAAGAAATTCAGCATCGACGAGAAACGGACCTTGCAATTCCGGGCGGAAGCCTTCAACGTGACCAATCACACGAACTTCACGACGCCCAACCCTGCGGTTTTCTCAGGCGCGGCCTACAGCCCAAGTGCTGGGATTCTGACCCAGACGGCCGGCTACTCGCGCCAGATCCAGTTCGCGTTGAAGCTGATTTTCTGAAGACAGGGTTCAAAGCTTAAGAGGAAATAAACGGGGCCGGGCCGGCGGACTAGCCGGAATAACCGGCCCCGTTCCTGATTGAACCTGGAACCGGGGCCGGAAGGCCGCAAACGATGGTTTCCCAGGGTATCCGTTGTTGGAGGGGGATCCAAACTTCAGATCTCCGGAGCCCAGAACGGAGAGGATGCATCTTTGGTACGCGCAAGCGGCGGTGTGGATATCGAGGGGAGCTGAAAAAGGGATTAGTGCTTCTGGATCGACTTTTTCCGTCTGGCGCCGACGTTCCTGTCCGCAAGCTCGGCTAGCCAAGGAACGCAGGCCGCGCGTTGTAGTCAACACGCTGGCTGAGGAACGCAATGGCCAATTCTCACCCGATGGTCGCTGGGGTCACCATATGAGACGAACGAGTCGGGCATGTTCCAGATTGTCGTGCAGCCGTTTCCGGAACCGACCGGCAAATGGCATTCAGGCCCCAGTATTCGGTCTCGCGTGACGGCCGGTTCCTGATCAACCAACTGATGGAAACACCCACCGCGCCAATCACGCTAATCCTTAATTGGAAACCGAAACCTTAGCTCTGCCGATGCGATCCCAACATCCCGCACGCTAATTGACGCCCAGTTGCTGGAAGCGGTGCAGGCATCTCGAAATAGAAACGTCCTCAACGTCTTCCCGTCCGGGCCGGAGCAATTGGGGCTGGTGCGGTCGTACTATGGTAGTATGGTATGAGTATGGTATGAGTATGGTGAAAGTGACCTTCACATTCGATTCACAAACGGTGGAAACTTTGCGCCGCACCGCCTCTCGATTAAAGAAACCTCAGAGCGTAATCGTCCGTGAAGCCATCCAGGAGTATGCGGCTCGTACTGGACGTTTGACCGAAGAGGAACGGCTCCACATGTTGAAACTGTTCGATCGGATGATTGCGCGCATACCTTCGCGCCCCCAAGAAGAGGCGGAGGCTGAGATTGCGGAGATCCGTGCGGCCCGCAGAAGTGGGGGACGCCGAACTCGCTTGGAATGATCCATCTCGACACATCTGTCTTCATTGACGTATTCAGTGGCGAAAAACCGTTAGCTCCCCGTCTCCGGGAATTGTTGGACCGCGGCGAAAGAGTCTCTTTTAGCACGCTTGTCTTGTTTGAGTGGCGTCGTGGACCACGGATGCCAGAACAAATTGCTGCTCAGGAGGCGTTGTTCCCATCCAGCGAAGCCATTCCCTTCGGATCGGCGGAGGCGCTTGTGGCATCGGATGTGTATTGGAAAATCAAACGACCTCGGGGAAGGGAAATCGATATTGCTATTGCCGCGTGTGCCATCGTTCACGACGCCCAACTCTGGACAGTGAATGAGGCCGACTTTAGAGACATTCCCAATTTAGGCCTGGTGCAGTTTCCGCAACCACTCCCCCGCTTCTCAAATGAAAAGGGCAGGCGAAACCGAACGTAGCGGGGACCACGAGAGAAATTGGCGCCCCGTACTATCGGCGCGGCCCGGCATCGATTTTCGGGTTCGTCCGAGTGCATAAGCTCGGTTTGAGCGCGAGACGCAGACGATCGCTGGGCTCAACCGCACCACATCTGCGTGTTCTACGATATCGGCATCAACACGGCACCGATTACCTCGTGATGGAGTATCTCCAAGGGCAAACGCTCGCGGTGCGGTTGGAGAAAGGGGCGCTGCCGCTCGACGAGCGGAAGACGCGCCATGCGACAATGTATAATATACATCGCTGTGAAACGCACACAACTCTATCTCGAGGGCTGGCAATGGAATGGGATCGTCACCGCTCAGGTCGGGTTTCCCATTACGCCTCTGATTGGCTTCAATAATTCCGGCACCGGCGACGGTGGTGTTATCGACGTGCCCAACTTGAACCCGGACTTTAAGGGGCCGGTGATTTTGGGGACAGTGGAACACTGGTTCGATCCCCGCGCTTTCTCGATGCCGATGGCCGGTACTTTCGGGGGCGTGGGGCGCAGTTCGTTCCGCGGCCCGGGCTTCTTCAACGTCGACACTTCCTTCTTTAAGAGGATCCGAATCCGGGAGAGCTTGACTTTACAGTTCCGGGCGGAAGCGTTTAATGTTTTCAACCACGCCAATTTCGCGTACCCGAATCAGGTGGTTTTCCAGGGCAGCAGCTCCAGCTACAGATATAGCGAGTCGGCGGGCCAGATTACGCAGACGGCCAGTCCCTCGCGACAACTCCAGTTCGTGCTGAAGCTGCTCTTCTGAGATTCGGGGACCCACGAGCGAGTCATTGTTTTTGCCGTGGGAGGTCGAGCGCACACGCCGATGGCCGACCTGCTGTTGAGCCTTCGAGAAATCCTGCGTTCACCAGGATAAATTCGGCGACAGCACCGGCAAGCTGGAGATTTAGCCGCGGAGGACACGGCCATCCGTGGCTACTCTCGGTTATGGCCGTACTAGATCCGGTCCGACCGCATAGCCTGCAATGTAAGCGGAAGGCGGAGCCGGCGAATTTAGGTGTCCCAAAACAGTCGTTCGGAACGTTTGTCCTACCTTTCCCAATCTGAAATGCGTGTTGTCGATTTGGAAGCGATCTACCGAAGTTATCGTGTTGACAAAAGTGGTCGTGAAAGACCCCGTCACGGTGTCAATCACCACCTGATGTCGAAGTATCGAAGTTTGAACAGGGATGCCGTTTTGAAATGAAGCGGGATTCGCGAAAGTGGCATTTGCCGAAGGATTGAGATAAATCGTCGTGGTTCCAACACGATTGATGATGCGAATCGTGCCATTATTGATCACCCGTTCATTGACAGTGTCATTAAAGAACGTGAACAGCGCCGTGGACTCATTTTGAGGTCCCGGGTTGAAAATTGGCGCTACGCCACTAATGCCGTTGATAAAAGCGAGATAGCCGTATTGGATCGAAGTTGTCGCCGTGGGGTTGGTCACCTGGCCCACGACTTCGAATTGGACGTCACCGGCCTCATGAGAAGCTCGATCTTGCGAATACGCTAAACCTGGAAGCATGGCAAGCGCAACAATCGCCGCCAAGGCTTTCTTCGGACTTTTTTTCAGTTTCATACGATTTTCTCCCTGAATAGATTTTGGTAGCGGTGGTTTGCCCACTATTAGGAATTGCGAGAAACGTGACCGGGAGAGATCACTGTGGTAGCCTGAGCCTCAAAAGACAGCTATGAATGGTCCACCTCAATCGGAGATAACCGAACTGCTACAGGAATGGAAAAACGGGGATCGGGCGGCAGAGGAGAAGCTGTGGTCGCTCCCACAAATGTTGGTCCTCTCTTCAGAGTTCCACCGACGGGTGGCGAGGCGGTAGCCGTCACACGACTGGAAGCCGGACAGAGCCACCGATTCCCGCAGTTTCAGCCCGATGGCCGGCATTTCATCTACACGGTGTTTGGTGGTCCGGCACAGGGTGTCTACGCCAGTTCACTCGATGGAGGTTTGTCCAAGCGGTTCGCCAATGCGGATGCCCCGGTGGTGCTGTCCCCTTCCGGCTTCCTGTTCTTCCTGCGGCAGACGTCCTTGTTTGCTCAGGCCTTCGATTTCAAGAGACAGGAACTTTCCGGCAATCCGTTTCCTGTGGCCGAACAGGCGGCTTTCGACGCGGGATCATTCGCTTCCGGATTTTCCGTAACCTCGGGCATTGTGGCCTACCGGACCGGATCGGGAGGCGGGGCCCAGCAACTGACGTGGCTGGATCGATCCGGTAAAAACGTGGGTGTCATTGGCGGTCCCGACATCGCCAACTTGAGGGACGTGGATCTGTCGCCGGATGGGAAGCGGGTTGCAGTAAGTCGAGCAGTCGACGGCAATCAGGACGTCTGGTTCATCGACACCGCGCGGGGAGTGCCCACGCGGTTCACCTTCGATGCCGCGATTGATGGATGGTCCGTATGATCGCCTGATGGCAGCCGTGTCGCGTTCGCATCCAACCGAAAAAGCGTCTTCAACTCGTACTGGAAACTATCCAGCGGCGCTGGAGTGGATGAACTGCTGCTGGAATCGGATCAGGTCAGTGGGCCAAACGATTGGTCCTCCGACGGACGCCTTCTGCTGTTCCGGAACATCGATCCGAAAACGGGCATGGACTTGTGGGTCCTGCCGGTCTCCGGCGAGAAAAAGCCGTTCCCTTTCCTGAAGACTCCGTTTGAGGAACGCGAGGGCCAGTTCTCTCCCGATGGCAAGTGGATCGCGTACCAGTCGAACGAATCCGGCCGGTTTGAGATCTACGTGCAGCCGTTTCCGGGACCTGGCGGGAAGTTCCAGGTCTCCGCAAACGGCGGCACACAGTGGCGCTGGAACAAGAACGGCAAGGAAATCTTCTACGTTTCCTTGGACAGCAAGATGATGGCGGTTCTAGTGAAGCTGCCGCCGGATGGGCGGTCGCTGGAAACCGGAACTCCGGCAGCCCTGTTTCCTGTTCGCCTTGCCGGCGGCCCGCTGCCTGGCCCTTACAAGCAGCAGTACGATGTGTCCGCGGATGGCCAGCGATTCCTGGTCAATCTCGCCGCGGCCGATGGCGCGGCCTCGCCCATCAACATTATCTATAACTGGAAACCGAAGGCGGTGAAATGAGTCTCACCGCAGGCACTCGGCAAATCATTTCGCTGCTCGGCAAGGGAGGAATGGACACCTGAGTTCTGCCATCTAGTTAACTTTTCAACTGTAGGTGAGCCACACTGGCGGAGCTATCGGAGGCTGAGGTGAAGACGACGATAATAGTCAGTAAAAGAAAGTTGCCTAGGCTATCCTCTCGTTAGCCAGATATGCATAGTGGGCAGGTCCAGATTGACTGGTGAGTCCGGAGAGGCGCACCGTCTGGCGGTCCGTTCATACCTGGGCTGTCTGGTAGAATAGCTTCATGACCAAACGGCTGAGCGCTGACGACATTCTCCCGCTTGTTGCATGCCTGACTCCTCAGGAGCGTCTCCGACTGCTTCGGTTGATCGGTGGCCGGCCCGGAGCGGACGATGGAGATGCGTACCGCACGTTGCCCCCCACACTCGAGGAGTTCTCAAGCGATGAGGAACCGCTTGCCTGGGATGCTGAAGGTTGGGAGGATCTCGGTTGAAGCGCGGTGAAATCCGCTGGTATATATTTCGGTCACCGGACAAGCGTCGACCGGTTTTGATCCTCACCCGAAACGAGGTAATTGATCACTTGAATGAAATCATCGTTGTGCCGGTGACGCGAACGATTCGTGCGATAACAACAGAGGTGGTCCTGACGTCGGATGACGGCATGCCCGTTACATGCGCTCTGAACTTTGACCATGTATCGCTGGCCCAACGCGACCGGATTCGACAGACGCTTTGCAGTCTGCCAGAGTCGAGATGGCCTGAAGTGCGTCGCGCGCTTCTTGTTGCATGCGGCTTTGTAGACCAAGAAACTCGCTAACAAAACGTTAAGGCGATTGTCAACGCCCCGTCATGTTACCGCGTTACATCGAACAAGACGATGTCGCTTACGGCTTCCTGGATACCAAGGATGACTGCCGAGCCGTCGGGTGTCCAGGTTATGCCTTTCGGTCGTTTGACGGTCACTGGAAGATCGGCCAGCTTCTTGAACGGTTCGCGCGCCTCAGGCTCGGCTATCCACATGGAGGCGAGGCCGTTCCCGGGAACCGAAACGGCGGCGACCTTGTCTGGCTATAGCGCCAGACGGCGGCGCATTTGCTTTACGCCACCGTTCAGCAACTGTTGGAAGAGTGATTTCGTGCGGTGCGGGGATCCCCAACATCCAGCATTCCTTTCATCGCTTTTCAGCACGATTTCCCAGTACACGACCACACTCAGGACGTTTGGTTCCTAGCCTTATTGGGTGGGAATGGCCGAAAGGTACACGCGCTGAACTTTCCGGAGATACGCTTCGGCATTCTGCGCCGATTCAGGATCGCCGATATTCCAGCCGTTGTATCGCTTTATCCCTTCGTCGTGTCCGTATTGCTCCACATAATGTTTGAGGATACGGACTCCAAAATCGACGTTGTCTTCAATTTTAAATAGGTTGATACCTTCTTCATCTAGGGTCTGAGCCCAGGTCGGGACGTGTATCTGCATGATGCCGACGGCGTCACTGTGAGAAATCGCGAAAGGGTTGCCTCGGCTCTCAACGATCATGACGCTGGCGATGAGGCGGGCGTCGACATTGTGCTTGCGGCTGCTGCTCACGATCGCTTGCGCCACGCGGTTGCGCCGAGCCTGGTCGACGTTAAATTTTTTCAAAAGAGAATCGATCGTGTTTATGGCGGGGTCAGGACGCGAGATCTTCAGCGTTGTGTCCGCCTGGTGCAACGACTTGTCCGGTGTTTTGCGGAAAAAACGAGTCGCGTTCGAATTCAAAAGCCCTGCTTGCAATAAAACGAGAAGTAGCGCTAGTTTCGTTTTCATGTAGCATGCCTAACTTATCTCGCTCTGCCGCTGCCTTTTTTTGGGGCGGGAATACGGAAACCTGACACCCTTAGCAGAGAAGCCGGCCGGGACGACACACTGCATTCGCACCACTTAGAGGCCGCTTGAGGAGGCCGGCTTATTTGTTCCATGAAGATAGATCGAGTGTCAGATGTATGACCTGCCCTGGCTAGCCTAAGTTCGTCACGGAACTCGCTGAAGAGTCGATTTTCGCATTTAGGAATTATAAAGTTGTGGTTCGGATGCGGAGTCAGAGTGGCGCATAATTGCGCGTTATGTCAGTCTGCGGCAAAATGGTTGGGACGATTTGGGCCAGAGAGAGATCATGAATGATGTCCATAACCGCCGAGCATTTCTTCGCGCCGCAGCGGCGGCCGGTGCCGCGTGGGCGGCGGCGGATGTCGCGCAGATTGAGGAAGCGCTCGCCTGGGCCGCTCGACAGGTGGAGGCAGGAGGCGCGACGAGTTTGAGCGTCCTCGAAACAGCCGAAGCCGGCGTGATCGACGCCATGACTTCGCGCATCCTCCCGTCGGTGGACGGAAAGCCGGGCGCTCATGAGGCGGGCGTCGTGTATTTCATCGATCGGGCGCTCGCCACATTCAATGCGGACCAGAAGAAGCTTTTTGCCGAGGGGATCGCCAATCTGAACCGCCGCGCTGCGCGGCGGTGGAAGGGGGCGAGCTTCGCGGCGCTGACGCCGGCCCAACAAGACGAACTCCTCCACGCCATCGAGAAAACGCCGTTCTTCAAGGCCGTGCGCTTGAATACGATTGTCGGTACCTTCGCGCTGCCCGCGTGGGGCGGAAACCGCGACTACGCGGGCTGGCACCTGCTTGGGTTCGAGCATCAGCCGCGCTTCCAGCCGCCGTTCGGCTACTACGACGCCGAAATCAACCGGAGGAGCTGACCATGGCGCAGACTGGGCAGCATGCCCGCTTTCAACCGAGCGAGACTGTCGATTTCGTGATCGTCGGCTCAGGCGCAGCCGGCGGCATTATCGCCAAGGAACTCTCGACGGCCGGATTCTCTGTCGTTGTCCTGGAACAGGGCCCGCGGCTCACGGAGAGCCAGTTCGATCATGACGAGTTCGGCACCTTCACGCAGAGCCACAACTGCAACGACCCGGTGACGCAGCCGCAGACGTTTCGAGCGACGCCGCACGACAAGGCCAAGAAGGCGTTGTCGCTCATTTACGGGCGGCTGGTCGGCGGCAGCAACGCGCACTTCACCGGCAACTTCTGGCGGCTTCGCCCGAGCGATTTCAACGAAGCGAGCGTGCTGGGCGGGATGAAGGGCACGGGGCTGGCAGACTGGCCGATCACTTACGAGGAACTCGAGCCGTACTACACGAAGGCAGAGTGGGAGCTCGGCGTGTCGGGCGAACCGGGTCCGTTCGATCCTCCTCGATCGCGTCCCTATCCCATGCCGCCGCTGCCGGTGAAATCGTCCGGCGTGCTCCTGGAGCGCGGCGCGCAAGCACTCGGCCTTCACCCGCAGCCGACGCCGATGGCGATCAACTCGCAGTTCTATAACGGCCGGCCGGCATGCCAGCACTGCGGTTTCTGCCTATTCTTCATGTGCGAGTTCCGCTCGAAGTCGACGTCGATGGCGACGATGTTACCGGTGGCGGAGGCGACGGGGCGCTGCGAGATCCGGCCGGACAGCTACGTCGCGCGCGTCGAGACGGGACGCGACGGCCGTGCCACCGGCGTGACGTACTTCGATTCGGATAAGCATCTGCAACTGCAGCGCGCCCGAGCGGTCGTGCTCTGTGCGAACGGCGCCGAGACGCCGCGGCTGCTGCTCAACTCCGAATCGTCGCGCTTCCCGCATGGCCTCGCCAATTCGAGCGGTCTGGTCGGCAAATACCTGATGTTCAACACGTACTTCGGCGTGAACGCACAGTTCGAACATCCTCTCAACGAGTTCAAAAGCGTGCAGAACACGCGGATGGTGCTCGATTTCTACGAAACCGATCCGCGGCGGGGATTCTACGGCGGGGGCGGCATCGATGCGCGGTTCGGGAAATATCCAATCAGCTTCGCGCTGGAGGGGCTGCCGCCGGGATCGCCGGAATGGGGCGAAGGCTTTGCGCGCACTCTCGCCGAGCAGTTCCCACGCACCATGCTGTTCGCGACCCACGGCACCTCGCTGCCGCTCGAGGCCAACAGCATCACGCTCGATCCCCGACTCAAAGACGCGTGGGGGCTGCCCTGTATGCGCGTCACCTACAAGGATCATCCCGACGATTTGAAGTGCTCAGCGTTCCTGACGTCACACGCGATGGAGATCGCGAGGGCGGCCGGGGCGCTGAAGATGTGGGCCGAGCCGATTCGCCCGCAGACGCAGGGGGTCCACCTGCTCGGGACGTGCAGAATGGGTAACGATCCACGCACGTCGGTCGTCGACCGCTACCACCGGACGCACGACGTGCCGAATCTGTTCATCTGCGACGGCAGCAGCATGGTGACCTCCTCGCGGGGCCAGCCGACCGC
>MNKP01000203.1 GCA_001920875.1 Acidobacteria bacterium 13_1_20CM_2_55_15 | reverse complement strand
CCGCCGAATAGGCTTTGCTCAGCGTCTTGCCGTATTCGACGGCACTGCCGCCACTCGCCACGTCAATTAAAGGCGCGTTCTTCCCGGCAAACATGTCCCCCGCGTGCATCGTGCGCAACGCCGTAAAAACGACCCACGCATCACCGCCTGTGTGGCCGCGACCGAAGTAAAATAGGTCGATCTGGTCCTTGCCTGAACCGACACTCATCTTATCTTTGAATGTTTTTTTCGGCAGGTATCTGGCCTTGTCGCCTTTGAATGCGTCCTGCTTTTCCATGTTGGATTTCGTTATCTCCTGAGCAATGAATTCGACGTTTGCAGGAAACGCTTCATTGCTGCCCACGTGGTCCGGATGGCTATGCGTGTTGATGATCGTAATCACCGGCTTATCCGTGACGGTTTTGATCTTGTCGAGGATCGGCTGGCCCCAGCCGGCGAGCTTGGTATCGACGACCACCACGCCGCGATCGGTGATGAACGCGGCCGTGTTCCCGCCGCCTCCGGCGATCATATAAAGGTTATCCTTCACTTTTTCGATCTGGGCGACGTTTGGTCCCTGCGGACCACGCTGTCCGCCCGGCGCTTGAATGGCGGCGATCGCCGCTGAGAGCGCCCCGATCGCAAGAAGCGCAATCAACAGTGTTACTCGTTTCATGACATACCTCCCGAAAAGGAGTTGTTCCAAGTTAGCTAACGCGTGAAAGAAATTTTACCAAAGTCGCACCCGCTGAAAGAAAATAGCCACAAAAAAACAGAAATAGCCCCGAAATGAAGGCATTTTTGTGAAGTTTTGTGCCTTTTTGTGGCCAACTTTTACCGTTTATCGCAGACGCTCTTCCAGATAGCGGTGCAGGGAGTCTACCGAGATACGATCCTGGAGCATCGTGTCGCGGTGGCGAACGGTGACCTGATCATCTTCGAGCGACTGATGATCAACGGTCACGCAAAACGGAGTGCCGATCTCGTCCTGCCGTGCGTAGCACTTTCCGATATTGCCGCTGTCGTCGAAGAGGGAGCGCATTCGTCCCGTGGACTGCAAACTCTTCTTGATCCGCTTGGCCATTTCCACCATATCCGGCTTGTTGCGGGCGAGAGGAATGACGGCGACCTTGACGGGCGCCAGGTCTGCATGCAGATGCAGCACGGTTCTCTCTTTCCCGCCTTCCAGCTTTTGCTCTTCGTAAGCATCCATTAGAAAGGCAAGCGTGATGCGATCGACGCCGCCGGATGGCTCGATCACGTACGGCGTGAGATGCTGGTTCGAAGCCTGGTCGTAGTAAGTCTGCTTGAGCACGGCATGTTCGTTGACCAGGAATGTGCCATCTTTAAGTGTCGTCTTGCCGCCCTTGGTATGACAGGTCAGGTCATAGTCTGTACGGTTCGCAATCCCTTCGACTTCGTCAAATTGCTTTTCTTCGTCTCGTTCGGGAAAGAATCGATATAGAAGGTCCGTTGTGGCTTTGGAATAATGTGAGAGCTCCTCCGGCTTTTGCGCGTACTGTTTCAAATTCTCCGGGCGGATACCATACTGGTAATACCACGCCACCCGTTCGTCGATCCAACGCTTGTGCCACTCTTCATCGGTTCCCGGAATGACGAAATACTCAATTTCCATCTGTTCAAACTCGCGAACACGGAAAATGAAATTCTTCGGTGTAATTTCATTGCGGTATGCCTTACCGATCTGAGCTATACCAAACGGAAGCTTGCGATTTGTCGAATCCAGAACGTTTTTGAAATTGACGAAAATGCCTTGTGCGGTCTCAGGTCTGAGGTAGGCGACGTTCTCATCGTTTTCGATCGGTCCGACTGTCGTTTTGAACATCAGATTAAACGGGCGTGGTTCGGTCAAATCGTGGAGTCCGCCTTCCGGACACTTTTCGCCGGGCTCGATCTGGTCCGCTCGAAAGCGCTTCTTACACTTGCGGCAGTCGACCAACGGGTCCGAAAAAGTCGCCTCATGACCGGAATATCGCAGAACGAGTCTGTTCATGAGGATGGCAGCGTCCAGGCCTTCCACTTCGTCGCGCTCGTAAACGTTTGCCCGCCACCACGCGCGCTTGACATTGTTTTTGAGCTCGACGCCCATTGGGCCGTAATCCCAGGTGCCCTGGAGGCCGCCGTAAAGCTCGCTTCCTTGAAACAGAAAGCCCCGCCGCTTGCACAGCGATACGATCTTGTCCATCGTTGTACCGGCCATTAATCCCCCTGTGACGAAAAAAGGACGAATATACCAAAATACCCTATAGACGGTATTTCCCCGGCCAGTGCATCGCACTATGATTTCCGTGAGTCAGTGCTCGGCCCTTTCCGATCACTTGCGCTCATCCTCCGAACATTAGGTCCCAACACTGGGTGTGGGCTGTCTTTTCACGGGGACGCCCGCACCATTTTTTTATGAAATGATTTTTTTGCGGACTGCATAGAGCACGATTTCCGCCGTGTTGTGAAGATTAAGCTTCTGCATGAGGTTGGAACGGTGCGTCTCCACAGTCAACGTGCTGAGGTTCAGAAGTTGGGCGACTTCCTTATTGGAGCGGCCTTCGGCCAGGAGTTGCAGAATTTCCTTTTCGCGGTTCGTCAGCAAATCAAAAGAGTCCTGAAGACCTTTGGCTTTGAGTTCCTGCAGGTGTTCCTCGAGCAGGATTTCGGCGATCGCTTGGCTGAAAAACGGTTTATTCCTTCGGACCGCGTCGATCGCATTGTCAAGATCTTCTTCGACCGTGTCCTTGAGCAGATATCCTTTGACGCCGGCGTTCATGGCGCGCAGGAGATAATCCTCATCCGAGTGCATCGACAAAAGTATGGTTTTCGTCTCGGGGAATTGACGGCTGATTTGCGCGGCGGCATCGATACCGTTCAGCAAAGGCATCGCAATATCGAGGATGGCAATGTCGGGACGGACTTCTTCGACAAGAGCGAGTACATCCCGGCCATTGCGCGCTTCACCCGCGACCTCGATTTCTTTTCGCCGCGCCAGCAGGTAACAGAGGCCCTTGCGAACAATGTCGTGATCGTCGGCCACAATAATCCGCAGCTTATTTGCGGCTTTCATACGAATTGGATCACGCGTTTCCATTCAAAGGGATTTCCACCGAGAGCCGTGTACCCTCTCCCGGCCCAGACGCGATCTCGACCGTTCCTCCAAGTTCCCGCACTCTCTCTTCGATTCCGATGAGTCCCATACCGCAATAGGATGCGTCGGCGCCGAATCCAATGCCGTCGTCCGCCAATTCGAGTCGCACCTGCTCTGAGGTTCTTCTCAACTTGAGATGCGCGTTCTTGGCCTTCGAGTGACGCGCGCAGTTGGTCAGCGCCTCCTGCACAACGCGATAGATGCATGTTCGCTGCAGATCGCCGATGGAATCAACGGGGCCTTCGATGTCAACAGCCACAGATATGCCCGTGTGCTTCGAGAACTCGCGCGTTTGCCAACGCAGGGCGGGTGCAAGGCCGGAGTCGTCGAGCATGGAGGGACGCAAACCCATTGCAATGTTGCGAACGGTATTCAGCGTATCGTGCACCAGGCGCCTCGCTTCCTTGAGGTGCTCTGTAAATTCGTGTGGAGGTCCGGCACGCAATTGCTCGACATTTCCAAGCTCCATTCCCAGGGCTGTGAGCGTCTGGCCCACCTGGTCGTGGAGCTCTCTGGATAAGTGCCGCCGTTCTTCTTCTTGCGTGTGTAAGAGCTGAGACGAGAGCCGTCTTAGCTCGGACTCCGCTTTTTCCCTGCGTTGGCGCTGCCGGTCAGCCCGGAGTTGCAACCTGTACATTCCATATCCGCTGGCGCCCGCTATGACAAAACCCAGACCGAGCGTAACGGCAACGGTGGCCCATATATAGTGTATGAATTCGTCTTGAGATTCAGCCAGGCTCTTGCGGCGCCGGTCAAAGCTTTCGCGATTGATGTCTTCGATGCGGCGCGTGATGGCCAATGCGGAGTCATGACGGGCGACAAATTCCCGCTGCAGCGTTTCAAAGGTCTGGGGAGTACCAAGCTCCGGATCCTCCAAAGCAGGTGCGAGGTAGGCCCAATAGCTGTCAATTTCGTCGCGCAGTTCGTCGATGTCGGAGGAAAGTTCGGGCGCGGCAAGCGATTTCAATTCCTTCAGGTAGCGTTGCGCCAAGCCTTCACCCGTTTTCAGCCGGTCCCGTTGTTCGTCCGCGGCTTTCGATTCGGAATCCAGCATCAGCTCGTGGACGTACAGGCTGGCAAGGAAGATCTCGGATCGCAGGCCGCCCAGCGCAAACTGAAAGCGGTCATAGGCGACATTGATCGCGGCGTGTTCACCGAAGATAGTGCTCGCTTTGCCCACGGCAATCGTGCCCGCTGCGGCAATGAGCACCAACAACACTCCGAAGCCCACGAACAAGACCAGCAGAATTGTGTTCTTCACGAGGCCATAGTATAGCCGCGCTGCTTGAGGAACTCTCGTACTTCCGGAAGAGTCGGAATGCCGCGGCGGGCGCCGATGCGCATGCACTTCAAGGCAGCGACGGCGTGGGAGAAGCGGACAACGTCATCCATGCACCAATTCTGGAGCAAGCCGTAGATGAATGCGCCGTGAAAGACGTCGCCCGCGCCGGTGGTATCGGCGACGGGAACCTGGAAAGCGTTGGACTTCACGACACGTCCGTGATCCACAAACACAGCGCCTTCCGCACCTCGCGTGATACCTACGACAGGGCAGCCGTAGCGATCGGCGAGCGCGCAAGGATCATCGGCGAAATCCGAGCCGGCGATAAGGTAATCGACCAGGCACAAAAGTTCGTGAGTGGAGTCGTCATACACTTCATCGATGTCAATGACGACAGGAATTTGGGCTTCGCGCGCCCAGCGCGCGGCTTGAAGCGCAGCGACGGAATCGCAGCCATCGAGGTGCAACAGGCGGGAGTTGATGATGCACTCCCGGCGCAATTGTTCGACGGGATAAGATAACCGCGGATCGCGGGTCCACAGAATCGTTCGTTCGCCCACCCCTTCCTCCAAGAGGATGATCGCTACTTGGCTCGAAGCGCCTTCCACTTCGCGGACATCCAGTTCAAGACCCTCCGCCGAGAGGCTTTCCAATTGTGCTCTCCCGGCATCGTCTTTACCGACGGATCCGATGTATCGAGCTTTGAGACCGAGCCGTGTGCATGTGACCAGCGCAGTAGCCACCTGCCCGCCGGGCTCGACACGCAGGTCACGTATACGGAGCTTGCCGTTGGGCTCCGGCAAACGAGGCACAATGCAAATGGTATCCAGCGCATTTAAGCCGAGTCCGGCAACGTCGGTTGTGCCGATTGGCGGTTTTACAGAATTTTTGGTCTGCCTCTCCATCAGAGCAACTCGATTATATTGAAGACGCGCTGTGTCCAGCGCATTTAAGCCGGTTTCGGTAACGGCAGTTGTGCTATTTTTCATAGTTTACGCCGCGATATGCCTCTCCATGAGAGCGACTCGATTATCTTGAAGACGTATCCGCTCGGAGAGGCGGATCGCATCGTCGCATTTTTTAGCCGCGATTATGGAAAGCTCCGGGGTGTTGCCAACGGCGCGCGCCGGATGAAGAACCGTTTTGGCGCATCGCTGGAACCGTTGGCGCATGCGCGAATTCAGTTTTTCGAAAAAGAGAACCGCGAGTTGGTGCGAATCCAGTCGGCAGAGTTGCTGGATTCCCCAATGAAACTTTTCGAGGATTACGACCGCGCTGTCTGCGCCGCGTACCTGGTGGAGCTCGTTGATCGGTTCTTGCCCGAGCACGAACCGCAGGATGCCGCATTCCGTCTGGTGCGGATGACCGTTCGCGCGCTCGCGCAGGGCTGTCCGATTGGGTTTGCCAGATGCTACTTCGAAGTCTGGATGCTGCGCCTATCCGGTGTTTTTCCCGATTTGTTCCTGTGCTCGGTCTGTGGCAGGTCGATTGAGATTGACGACGAGCGATTTTTAGCCGCTGGGCTGCAGGCAGTGATCTGTAGTAGCTGTGATCACCGAAACGCGTCAGGGATGCTGACGGAAGTGGTCGAACTGGCTCAGACGATTTTGAGGCATCCGTTAAACGGTCACGGAGGGGCCAGCGATCGCGCCATCAGCACGTTACACGAGTTGAACGAATACTGGATACGTCATTATTCGGAACAGTAGCCCCCTCTGCCCCTGGGAGAGGGCGCGAAGCGCGAGCCCGATAGGGCGAAGCTCAAGAAAAGGGTGAGGGTCTCAAGCTAGGAGAATTAAGATGCAGAAATACGTTTACTTCTTCGGCGGTGGGAAGGCTGAAGGCAA
This sequence comes from Acidobacteria bacterium 13_1_20CM_2_55_15, assembly GCA_001920875.1. GTDB lineage: Bacteria > Acidobacteriota > Terriglobia > 20CM-2-55-15 > 20CM-2-55-15 > 20CM-2-55-15. The sequence continues at coordinate 7,760 of MNKP01000203.1, read as the reverse complement.
GGGCGACATGAAAGACACGCTGGGCGGCAAAGGCGCCGGCCTGGCCGAGATGACCAATGCCGGATTGCCAGTGCCGCCGGGATTTACGATCAGCACTGAGGTCTGCCGGATCTTCTACGAGAACAAGGGCAAGCTCGGCAGCGACATTCAAAAACAGGTGGACGAGGCTTTGGCACGGCTGGAATCCGTAACCGAGCAGAAGCTGGGCTCGACCGAACGCCCGCTGCTGGTATCGGTGCGGTCAGGCGCGAAGTTTTCGATGCCCGGAATGATGGATACGATTCTGAACCTCGGCCTCAATGACACAACCGTAAAGGCGCTTGCGAAACGGACAGGCAACGAACGCTTTGCCTGGGATAGTTACCGCCGGTTTATCCAGATGTATGGAAACGTCGTCCTTCAAATCGAAAAGCGTGAATTCGATGAGATCTTCGACCACATCAAAGAGAAGGCCGGCGCGAAGCTCGACACCGAAATTCCCGTGCTGTCATTGCAAGAGCTCGTGAAGCAATACAAAGCCCTCGTGAAGGAAAGAACGAAGACGGATTTTCCCGAAGATCCAAGGCAGCAGTTTCAAGGTGCGATCAATGCCGTTTTCGGATCATGGAGGAATCCTCGCGCGATCCATTACCGGCGGATGAATAAGATTTCGGAAGAGCTTGGCACAGCGGTGAACGTGCAGACGATGGTGTTCGGAAACATGGGCAACACGTCAGGCACAGGTGTCGGTTTCACACGAAATCCTTCAACAGGTGAAAGGGAGTTCTATGGCGAGTTCCTGATTAACGCGCAAGGCGAGGATGTCGTCGCCGGCATCCGCACACCCACACCAATTCGCGAGCTCGATCGTGTGATGCCGGAATGTTACAGGCAGCTCCGCGAAATTACGGACCGCCTGGAGCGTCACTATCGGGACATGCAGGATTTCGAGTTCACGATTCAGGAAAATCGTTTGTACATGCTGCAAACACGCAATGGGAAACGTACGGGGAAAGCCGCAGTGAAGATCGCGGCCGACATGGTAAAGGAAGGCCTAATCACCCCTGAGGAAGCCGTCATGCGCGTCGAACCGTTGCAACTGGATCAATTGTTGCATCCCATTCTCGACCCGAAAGCAAAGACAAAGGAACTGGCGCAGGGACTGCCCGCTTCGCCTGGCGCGGTGAGCGGCCGGATCGTCTTTTCGGCTGAAGACGCTGTCGCGCAGGCCAAACAAGGCCGCGTCGTGCTGGTTCGAAAAGAGACCGTTCCGGATGACATTCACGGAATGGAAGTCGCTGTGGGAATTTTGACCTCACGCGGCGGAATGACCAGCCATGCCGCCGTCGTCGCGCGCGGTATGGGGAAGTGCTGCGTGGTCGGGGCCGAGGCAATCAAGATCGATGAAAGAAATAAACTCCTCATGGCAGGCAATAAGCAATTGCGGGAGGGCGACTGGATTACTCTTGAAGGCTCTAGCGGAAAAATTTTCGAGGGTCAGGTCGCAACAGTCGAGCCCGACCCGGCCAGCGGCGACTTCGCGGCTTTCATGGGAATGGCGGATCAGATCCGCCGGTTGGGTATTCGCGCAAACGCGGATATCCCACGCGATGCCGAGGTCGCACGAAAATTCGGCGCAGAAGGCATCGGCCTTTGCCGGACGGAGCACATGTTCTTTGCCGAGGATCGGCTGCCGCACGTCCAAAAGATGATTCTCGCCAACACGGAACCGGAGCGCCGCGAGCATCTCAACAAACTGCTTCCGTTCCAGCGAGCGGACTTCGAGGGCTTGTTCCGCGCAATGGACGGTTTGCCGGTCACCATTCGATTGCTCGATCCGCCGCTGCATGAGTTCTTACCGAAACGCGAGGAGTTGATGGTCGAGATAGCCGTGCTTCGGGCGAAGAACGGCGCCCCAAGCCAAATCGCGGAAAAAGAGAAATTGCTCCAGCGGGTTGAAACACTCCACGAATTCAACCCGATGCTCGGCCATCGCGGCTGCCGGCTTGGAATCACTTATCCGGAAATTTCGGAAATGCAATGCCGGGCAATTTTCGAAGCCGCCTGCAAGCTTCAGAAGGAAGGGAGGACGGTCAAGCCCGAGATCATGATTCCTCTGGTTGGACTACCCAAGGAATTTGAAGAGCAGAAGGCGATCGTGGACCGCGTAGCGGAGGAAGTCTTTACGCAAACAGGCGCGAAAGTGGAATACACGGTCGGCACGATGATCGAGTTGCCCCGCGCCGTAGTTGTCGCCGATAAAATCGCGGAATCCGCGGAATTCTTCTCATTTGGAACCAACGACCTGACTCAGACGACGTTCGGTTTCTCTCGCGATGATGCCGGCAAGATCATTGTGGATTACATGGCGAAAGGGATTCTGAAAGCCGATCCTTTCCAGGAGTTGGATCGCGATGGCGTGGGCGTCCTCGTCAGGATGGGCATCGAAAAGGGCCGGTCCACGCGGTCGAACCTCAAAATCGGAATCTGCGGTGAGCACGGCGGCGATCCTTCCTCGATCGAGTTCTGCGATGAGGTCGGACTCGACTATGTGAGCTGTTCCCCTTATCGTGTGCCGATCGCGCGATTGGCAGCGGCGCAATGCGTCGTTGCGCGCAAATCCGCAGCAGAACGCGGCCGAACGGTCTAACCCTCTCCCTTTGGGAGAGGGGGGCGCGATAGCCAGCGGGCTGGCGCGCCGGGTGAGGGTCACAGGATTTGGGCAAATCTTGAGACCCTCACCCTACCCTCAGAGTAATTGATCTCTATGAGAATTCTTTTCGGATACCTCCAACAGTATAGGTTTCTCGTTGTATTGATCCTGGTGCTCGCGGCGATCAACCAAATCTTTTCGCTCCTGGATCCCGTCATCTTCCGCCACGTTATCGATGACTACGCCACTCGATATAGCGACTACACGACAGGAGAGTTCTTTCGAGGCGTCGGCTTGCTGCTCGCAGCCGCTGTTGGGGTCGCGTTCGTTTCGCGTGTGGCGAAAAATTTCCAGGACTACTACATCAACGTCATCACACAACGGCTCGGTGCTCAGATTTATTCCGATGGTGTCCGGCATTCACTCGAGCTGCCATATGCGGTTTTCGAAGATCAGCGGAGCGGCGAAACACTCGGGAAGCTCCAGAAAGTCCGGGCGGACGTGGAGCGGCTGACGAACGCGGTTGTCAACATTCTATTCATTTCGCTAGTAGGTGTTGTGTTTGTCATGATCTATGCGCTGAGAGTGCATTGGCTTATTGCCACCGTATATTTCCTCACGATACCCATCCTCGGCACATTGGTTTCCGTCCTCAGCCGCAAAATCAAAAAAATTCAAAAGGTGATTGTCGCCGAAACGACAGCCCTTGCAGGTGCGACTACAGAGTCCCTGAGAAACATCGAATTGGTGAAGAGTCTCGGGCTTGCCCAGCAGGAAATCAAACGTCTGAACAGCACGACCGGCAAGATCCTCGATCTCGAGCTGAATAAAGTGAAGTATCTGCGCAGCCTCAGCTTTGTCCAGGGAACAACGGTTAATGCGATGCGCATGTCGATTTTGGGTCTCATGCTGTATTTGATTTTTGCGCGTGAGATCACCATGGGCCAATTTTTCTCGCTGTGGATTTATTCCTTCTTTATCTTCGGACCGCTGCAGGAAGTCGGCAACGTCATTAACGTCTATCGAGAGACAGAAGTCTCGTTGAAGAACTTTGAGGACATTTTGAATACACCGAAGGAGCCTCGGCCTCAGCGTCCGGTTAGCTTGGCGAGTCTGAGCCGGGTCGAGTTCGAAAACGTTGTCTTTCAGCATCAATCGGCCACCACAAGAGCTCTCGACGGGATTTCCTTTACGGGCTCCCTCGGCGAGACAATCGCGTTTGTCGGCCCGTCTGGTTCGGGCAAAACAACGCTTGTGAAGCTTCTCGTTGGACTCTACCGGCCACGGGCCGGCGATATACGATATGACGGTTTTTCAATCGAGGATGTCGATTTGAATCAACTGAGGGAACGGATCGGACTCGTGACGCAAGATACGCAATTATTTTCCGGAAGCATTCGCGAGAACCTTCTGTTTGTGAACCCGAATGCGAGCGACGAAGACTGTATGACCGTCCTGAACAAAGCCGCATGTCAGAGCCTGCTTCGGCGCGCCGACAAAGGATTGGATACCGTCATCGGAGAAGGCGGCGTGAAGGTTTCCGGTGGAGAGAAGCAGCGCCTATCGATCGCACGGGCGTTGTTGCGCCGGCCGAATCTCCTCGTTTTCGATGAAGCGACGTCATCGCTGGATTCGCTGACGGAAGAGGAAATATCGGAAACAATCCGCGAGGTATCTTTCCGGAAAGATCTCATCACGATCCTCATTGCGCATCGTCTTTCGACGGTTATCCATGCTGACAAGATTTTCGTCCTGGAGCGCGGGCAAATCGTGGAATCCGGACGGCACGACGAGCTAGTAGAACTCAAGGGTCTGTATTACGCGATGTGGCGGCAACAGATTGGGGAGCGAGAGCCCCTCCCCCTCTGGGAGAGGGCGGCGCGACAGCCACGCGAAGCGCGAGCCCGATAGGGCGAAGCCTCAGGAAATGCTGGCGCGCCGGGTGAGGGTTACAAGATTTGCGCAAATCCTGCGACCCTCACCTTTCTTGAGGTTTCGCCCTATCGGGCTCACGCTTCGCGCCTTCTCCCCTAGGGGGAGGGTATACCTTTCTCCAAGGCCTCGATGCGCTTGAGGAGTTCCGGGAGGCGTTTGAATATGGCTGAGCTTTTCAACCAAAGCTTGTTATCAATGGCCGGATACCCGGAGACGATCTTATCGGGCTCGATCGAGTGCGGGATTCCGGTCTGAGCCGTCGCAACGACGCGGTCGCCGATCTCCAGGTGGCCGGCGACTCCGACCTGTCCCGTCAGAATCACGCTGCGGCCGATTTTCGAACTTCCTGCCAGACCCACCTGCGCGCAAAGCAGCGTATCTTCGCCGACGTCGGAGGCGTGACCGACTTGCACGAGGTTGTCGATTTTTGCGCCGCGGCGGACGCGTGTTTCGCCGATGGTGGCACGGTCGATTGTGGCGTTGGCGCCGACTTCGACGTCATCTTCGAGAACGACAATTCCGGACTGAACGATTTTGTAATACGTGCCGTCGTCTTGCTTGGCATATCCAAACCCATCAGTACCGATCTTCGCCCCATCTTGAAGAATGACGTTGTTGCCAAGCATGCAGAACTCGCGAACGGTGACGTGGGCGTAGGCCTTGAGGTTGTCGCCAATACAAACACCGCGGCAGATATGGACAAAGGGGTAAATCGTACAGTTGCTTCCAATCTGAACGTCGTCCTCGATCACCACATACGGGCCGATGGAAGCTCCTTCTCCAATCTTTGCCGACGACGCAATGATCGCTGCGGGATCGATTCGGCGCGTTGCTCGCGGAGTCTCATAGAAGAGTTCGACCGCACGCGCGAACGTCAGATAGGGATTCGGGCTCCGGAGTGTCGCTACGGGAATTTCCGGAAAGTCGGTGGACACGATTACGGCACTCGCTTTGGTCGTGCGCGCCTTGGCGGCGTACTTGGCATTCGAAACAAATGTCAGGTGGCCGGCGCCCGCCTCATCGATTCCCACGACCCGCGTGATTTCCGCATCTCCGTCGCCATTCAAGACACAGTTCAGCCGGGCCGCAATGTCGGATAACTTCACAACGCCCTCCACTTCTCCCTCTGGGAGAGGGTGCTAGTATAGCCTTCGTAGTGTAATGAGCGATCATCGCAGCCGTCTGGCATCTACTTCGCTGACCAATCAAGAGTGGATCGACCGTTTTCTTCAGTACCTCAGGATCGAGAAAGGCGTCGCGGAGAACACCCTCCAGGCGTACCGGCACGATTTGGAAATGTACCGCACATATTTGGCGGGCAGGGAACTTGCGAAGGTTCAGCCGGCGGATGTCTCCGGGTTCTTAAAATTCCTATACCGGCGCAAATTGAAACCGCGCTCCGCGAGCAGGGCATTCGCCGCGATGCGCGGGCTGTACCGATTCCTGCTGCTCGAGAACGCAACGGCGGAGAATCCGACCGCAGCCGTAGAACAGCCGCGCTGGTGGAAGCCGCTGCCCCATGTTTTGGCTTTCGAGGAGGTCGACAAGTTGCTGGCGTCGCCGAATATTACGACATCCAAAGGGCTTCGAGATCGAGCGATGCTCGAAGTGCTCTATGCCACCGGGCTGCGTATCTCGGAACTGATTGGTTTAACCGTTGATGGCGTCAATACGGAAGCCGGTTTTGTCCGATGCATGGGAAAGGGAAGCAAAGAGCGTATTGTGCCATTAGGCGCCCCGGCCGCCGCGGCGGTCTCGGCGTATCTTCATGTGCGCCGCGTGCGGAAACCGACCAACTATTTATTCCTGAATAATCTGGGAAACAAAATGTCGAGGATGGGCTTTTGGAAGCTCCTCAGACTTTACGGCTTGCGTGCGGGAATTAAGAAAAAACTGACGCCTCATGTCCTGCGGCATTCGTTTGCGACGCATCTACTGGAACGGGGCGCCGACCTGCGAGCGGTCCAAACCATGCTGGGGCACTCGAATATTTCGACGACGGAAATCTATACGCATGTGATGCGGGAGCGTCTCAAAGAGATCTACAAAAGCTACCATCCGCGAGCGTGAGTTAGGTTATGATCTGCATTGCGTTAAGTTAGGAGGAGAAAAAGGTTGTGATCAAAGGCCGCCACTTATTTACATCCGAGTCGGTGACGGAAGGTCATCCAGACAAGCTAGCCGATCAGATTTCGGATGCCATTTTAGACTATGTCATGGCTCATGATCCGATGGGCCGCGTCGCCTGCGAAACGCTCGTGACGACGGGTCTGGCCCTGGTGGCGGGCGAGATTACAACGAAATGCGTCATCGATTACGCCTCGATCGTCCGCAAAACCGTTGAAGAGATTGGCTACACCGATGCAAATTACGGCTTCGACTACAAGACGTGCGCTGTAATGTCGTCTGTCAACACGCAATCGCCCGATATTGCGATGGGCGTCGATACGGGCGGTGCCGGAGATCAAGGATTGATGTTCGGCTATGCGACCAACGAATCGCCCGAACTCATGCCGTTGCCGATTCTACTGGCACATAAACTGACCAAGAGGCTCGCGGATGCACGGCGAGCGGGAGTTCCGAGTTTCCTGCGGCCCGACGGCAAATCGCAAGTCAGCGTCGAGTACGATGGTGAGAAGCCGGTGCGCATCGACACGGTCGTGATTTCGACGCAGCACGCTCCCGAGGTCTCCAACGCGCAACTGCGCGAAGAAATTATCGAGCACATCATCAAGCCGACACTTCCGGCCGAGCTACTCGATGCCAAGACGAAATATCACATCAATCCGACCGGACGGTTTGTCGTCGGCGGCCCCCAAGGCGACTGCGGCCTGACGGGACGAAAAATCATTGTTGACAGCTATGGTGGAATGGGCCGCCATGGCGGTGGTGCATTCTCCGGGAAGGATCCGACGAAAGTCGACCGGTCTGCGTGCTATATGGCCCGTCACATCGCGAAAAATGTCGTAGCGGCGGGTCTTGCCGAGCGAGTCGAGATTCAACTGGCATACGCCATCGGCGTTGCCGATCCGGTCTCCGTGAGCGTCGACACGTTCGGTAGCGGGAGAATCGACCAGAACAAAATCCCCGAATTGATTCGCGAAAACTTCCACTTGACGCCCCGAGGAATCATTGAGTCGCTCGATCTCCGGAGACCGATCTACAAGAAGACGGCCAGCTACGGCCATTTCGG
>MNKP01000104.1 GCA_001920875.1 Acidobacteria bacterium 13_1_20CM_2_55_15 | reverse complement strand
GAGCTTCCTCAAAAACAGCGGACATCACTACGGCGCTACTTATGTTGAATGTCCTCGGGCGCTCGCTGCCGATCGAGGGGTAAAACCTGCAATTGCCACTGAACCGGAACTGAAGCCGGTGTGAAACAAATCTTGCTGTCGCAGGCTTGATATTCGAGCTCACCCGCAATCGTAATGGTTTTTCCGTCTGCACCAAGCGAATTGCTGAAGTCCGCCGACGTGGGCACTTGTACGTCCTGGCGGATACGGAATGTACCCTCAAAAACAGGGACACGTTCTTTAATGGCCGGCAAATAGAGAATTTTAGAGCGCGGGTAGACCGCGGACTTCAGTTGCAGCTCACGTATAGGGGTGATCAGCAAGTTGGTCGGTTTGTAGCCTCTCGCCCCTGGTGCATAGACATGGACGTCCGAAGAGAGGCGCACCTCTGCAGTCAGGACGATACGGTTCCCGGGAAAGGCAATGCGATCAGACTGCGCCACCGTCAGCTGGAGATGAGGTGCTTCGACGCTGTTCGTGACCTCTTCGCCTAGCTCCGGAAAAAGTTTCGCGACCACATTGTTTCCGGAAAGCCGCTCGCGGTACTTCGCTTCAAAAAACTTTTCTCGAATCACGCCATGAGGGTCGATAAAGAAATATCCCGGGCGCGCCATACCCTTGAACTGACCCGTGGCCTCGACGTTCAAAACCTGGTAGGCGCGAACGATCTTGGAATCGGGGTCGGCGAGCAAGGGAAAATCGATTTTGCGACGATCCGCGAAGTATTTCAGTATGGCTTCGTTGTCATAACTGATCGCGGCCAATTTGATTCCTTGCTTCTCAAACCTTGTTTTCGCGTTTTGGAGCTGAACCAGCTGCCCTTTGCAGTAAGGTCACCAATCCGCGGAACGGAAGAAGAGGAGAACCGTTCCGTGCGATGTCTTCAGACTTTCCAGTGTTTGCTCCCGCCCAAATTGGTCGCGCGCTGAAAATGCGGGCGCCTTCTGCCCGACGGGGAGCCCGATCGAAGTGAGCAATTCGAGGGACGAGACGTGAATGGTATTGGCTTCGAGCGCCCCATGGACCGTTACGGCATCCCCCAAGTGTCCTACGGCTTGAGCTTGAGGCTCGAGATCGTAAATCTGCCGCGTCGTATCGGCATAAAACACCAGCTTAGCGCCCCGCACATCATCCGTGCACTTTGGCGCTTCGGCGAACGCCTCGTCGACGGTGCAGCCGCTGTTGATGACGACGCCCGACCACGATCCGGACGTTTTCAAGCTGTCCTGTCCTCCAAGGGCGTGACTAGAGGCGAAAAGAAATGCCCACGGCATTATCCAAGAGAGTCTCGTCATGGTCATGTCCTGTTTTCAATGCGAACCACTTACGCTTACGGAACCTCGCGTAACATATCATACTTGAGAGGTGTCCGCTATTCTCCCCACTTGAGCACGAACCCGCCGCTGGCCACGACATTGTGTTGTCCGCCTGTAATGCCTGGTAGATTATAGGCAGGGCTTCCAGTATAGAAGTCACGGATCTCGCCGCGCGCGCCAACCCATCGCCACAATTTCGTGTCCAGGCCTGCACCGAAATCGAATGCGCCCCGATGAATGTAACGGTCCGCGTTGGGAGTGCCGTTAATCCGGAGCGCACTGCGTTCATAGACAGCGTATCCGCCTCCGACGGCAACATAAGGTGAAGCCCATTTGCCATTGGCGAACTTCACCCGAACCCCCGGGGTCACAAAAATTGTGGCGACATCCCGAATGGACCCCGTATTGGCTGAAGTGACAGTGCGTAGTGGATTCGCGAGGAAGTGAACCTCGCCGTATAGTGCAACGGCGTGATCTCCCAACAACCGGCGTCCATAGTTTGCTTCGAGTGCAGTCCCGCCGCCGAGATGTAGCGCGTTGGGAGTGCTCCCACGATCCTGGGACAGGAGACCGCCTAGGGTTAGCCCGATCTCGTGTTTCTCGGCGAGTACTGTTTGTGAAACGAAAAACAGGATCAAAAGCAGTTTTCGTCGCATAGCCATTAAATGCCGATCGGCCTCGAAATATTCCCATGCGCCGGCCGGTTTTTTCTGGATTAGGGAATAGTCACGGCTACTCCTGGTTTGTTACAGACATGGAGGTGACGTAGTGGACAGCGAGCGCACGCTTATCGAAAAACTCAGGCGGCGGGACGAAGGCGCCTTCCTGGAACTGGTCGAGCGATACCATGGCTACCTTATTGCACTGGCGAATGTCTTCGTCTCGAACAGGGCCGTAGCGGAGGAAGTTCTACAGGAAGCCTGGCTGGCCGTTCTGAGGGGTATCGACCGATTCGAGGAGCGCTCGTCATTCAAGACGTGGATCTCGCGAATCGTTATGAACCTGGCAAGGACACGAGGCGTACGGGAAAGCCGGATGGTTTCTTTCTCGGACTTTGCTGAGAGAGAGGTTGAACGATCGGAACCGGCCGTCGATTCAGCCAGGTTCCGCTCATCCAGTGACGAATACCCCGACCACTGGTCCGTCGCACCAAGACCCTGGAACCTTGATCCCGAAGCGCAGCTGTTGAACAAAGAGACCATGGCGGTGCTCGAACAGGCGATCCACTCGTTACCGGAAGCCCAGCGGCTGGTCCTTACCATGCGCGATATCCAGGGATGGAACGCAGAAGAGGTTTGTAACGCTCTGACCATTTCCGAGACTAATCAGAGGGTACTGCTCCATCGGGCGCGGTCAAAAGTACGTGGTTTTCTTGAAAATCATTATTCGAATTCAGGCGCCGAGCGCCGAGAGAGTGATCGTGACAGAAGCGGAAATAACCTGCAAGGAAGTGACCGAGCTCATAACGGATTACCTGGAACAACGATTGCTGCCGGCTGAACGCACGAGGTTCGAACAGCATTTGTCGGTCTGTCCAGGATGCGTCGCTTATCTCGATCAGATGCGGATCACGGTTAAAACGCTCGGCAGCGTGCCTCCCCTCGAAATTCCTGAAAGCATCAAGTCCGGCTTGTTGCAAGCATTCCGAAGTTGGAAGAACTCACGCTGACTTTGTGACGTCTAGCTCAGACTTCCAGGCGGTGTAAATGACTGTAGACGAGGGGGGCAATCGTAGAGGCGACATTCAGGTTGGAATCGTGGTTAAGATTGGACACGACATACGCCAGGTACTTGTCCGATTCAAATCCGGCGATCTCCAGGATTCCTTGCCGGTCGCGATAGATCGGTAAACCCGAGGCATTGATTACTGCAACGGCGTCGGCCTGAGCGAATGACTCGCCCCGCTTTTCAGTGATCACGAGGGAAACGATGGCGCCCTTGTCACCCGTCAAGATCAGGTGGATGTACTGGCGATGATTCGCCGTGCAGCGGTGTCCCTGAACCATTTTGAAATACGGCCCGAGTCTGGCCTGGACAGCGGGCACTAGATCGATGAACTCAGGACCGAGTGCCGATCGTGTGGAATCGGCTTTCATCTCTTCGAACGATATGAAGCGCTTCCATCGCTCTAACACGATTGCGCAGTGAACGTGGTCCACGAGCCCGACGCGAAGAAGTTCCTGCACTCGTGCGGAGACAATTTCAACAACGCCGGCGGGCTGTGAAACTCCAATGACGTATCCCCATCGCAGGGTCTCAACCCCTCCGATGGCCAGCGCCAGGACAGCCGCAGCAGCAATCATCCAGCGTACGGTGTCACGCGAGAAAAAACCTGGCCGGGCGCGAAACCGATGACGCAACTGCTCGGCTAACACCGCCGGCGCCTCTTCGGCCGCGACTGCGTTCTTGACAAGCTGTTTGATTCGAACACGGCTCTCAATCAGTCGAGTGCAATCGGCGCAGGACTCGAGGTGCTCGAGCACATCCTGATTCGTCTCGACCAGCAGCTCGTTGTCGAGATACGCATCGAAATACCGCCGGTACGTTTCACAGGATCGTCCGTTGAACTTAACCAAGTTCATAAGCTCACCGCCTGGACATTTTCCGTCCTGCTCTTTAAAGGACACGGGACCGCAGGTTTATTCCCGAAGACAAAGATTTTTCGACCGGAAACATTCGATGCTGACGCTGGTTGCGCGAAACCGAAGTGCGCAGGCGATGTGCTAAGTGGTTGGGATTGCTGGAGAAAATCAGGAGTCGGAAGCCCTCGGACAGCTCGAAAGCCCCACTATCGGTGACGATGCGAAGGGTCTTGCGCGTGGACACCGCGACCAATCTTCCCGATAGCACGATTACCGTTTTATCGCCGGAGCCTTTCATGGTCCGGTTGGACGTATTTGTGACGTCGTTGTCGGTTGCTGTCCTGACGGCGATGTCAGTCAGAAGGAAGGGTACGGCTTAGGACTCGCATTCAGTTGGAAAGGCTCCATGGAAGCTTTGTTAAGTCGTTTGCGGGGACGTATGGGACGTTCAGCGATTCTGTCAGCCGGCGTGGGCCGCACTCTCCACCCTGACTGTCGTCGCTTTTCGACCGGCGCCGTATTCAACGGCGGCTCGCAAAACTTCCGCAACGCTCCAGGCTTGAGCGAAGCAGCCGCGTGGATGATGGGGTGGATCGCCATCGAAGATTTCGGAGATATGTCCGAGGCCGGCTTCGGTCAGGTGACCGGACAACGCTTCTAAACACGCGCGAAGCCTATCCTGTGCCTTTCGAGGGCCGTTCACTTTGAAGTAGGCGTCGATGAACGGTCCAAGCAGCCACGGCCAGACCGGTCCCTGGTGATAGGAACTATCGCGTGCAAACGAATCACCTTCGTACCTTCCACGATATCTCGAGTCCGCAGGCGAGAGACTGCGCAGCCCGTACGGCGTAAACAATTCCCGTTCGACGGCATCGACTACTGCTTTGGCGCGGGCTTTATCAAGCATACAGTGCGTCAGGCTTACGGCAAGAATCTGGTTCGGCCGCATGGCAGGATCCGAGCGGCCGGCGCTGAGGCAGTCGTAGAGGCAACCGGCTCGTTCATTCCAGAACAGGTCGTTAAAGCTGCGGCGCGTAAGCGCCGTGAGTGCCGCATATTTTTGAGCGTCGGCCGCAAGCCCGATCTTTGCGGCCACATCTTCCATGGTGCTGAGCGCGTTGAACCACAGGGCCTGAATCTCGACGGCCTTGCCGTTTCTCGGCGTGACGACCCAGTCACCAATCTTGGCATCCATCCAGGTGAGTTGAACAGCCGGATCGCTGGATTCGATCAGCCCATCTGTATCCATCTTGATGCCGTAGCGAGTTCCCCGTTTGTGCCATTCGATAATATCCGCCATGACGGCATAGAGGTGATCTCGCACGAACGCATAATCTGCGGTGTACTGCAGCAACGCGCGCACGGCTTCGAAGTACCAGAGCGTCGCGTCGATCGTGTTGTATTCGGGAGTTTCTCCGGCATCTGGAAAACGATTCGGCAACATTCCCCGGTCCACGTGTTTGGCGAATTCGCGCAGAATGCTCCGCGCAATATCGAAGCGGCCGGTGGCGAGAGTCAGTCCGGGCAAGGCGATCATGGTGTCGCGCCCCCAATCCGTGAACCACGGATATCCGGCAATAATGGTCTTACGATCACCCCGGCTAACGATGTACTGGTCGGCTGCCGCCGTGAGTGTGCGCACGAGCTCGTCCTCGGATGGGGCTCGCGCAGCCACTTCGGAACGACGCTTCGACTCCTGGTCTCGAAGCCGGCCGGCCGAGCGGACATCGAGAATCTCAGTTGAAGCGATGACTGTTGCAGTGTCGCACCCAGCCATGTCGAATCGAAAGGTAAGTGGATTAAAGAGATCCTCGACAAAATCCAGCCCACGTTCGCGCTCGAGCGCGTACTCGAAATTCTTGTACCAGTAGCCCTGCGTCTTCAGGTCGTTCGCGTCATGTGCGAAGTAAAGAACCGGATGGTCTGGATACGGCTGCACCGAAGCGAGCTTCTCGTGGTACAAACGAACACTTCGATTCAGAGCTTCGTTTTCGTGCATCAACGCGTGGTAATCCCGGAACGCAACGAGCGGCCGCAGTTCCAGTTGAATCGGCCGCGTCTCTTCGGCAGAGAAGCGATACTGAATGACGGTTGTATTTTGTCCGTGCACCATGAACATCGACTTCTCGATCCGGACTCCGTCTACCACGAACGTGAATATCGGAAACGGATCGAGCCTGAATCCTTCCAGATACGAGTAGCCCTGTGGATGGACAGCGCCAGAATATTGATTTGTGGACAGCTCATATCTAACGCCGCCAATCACGACCGTCTCTTCCATCTTCGAGAGAAGGACGACCCTGCCCGATGGAGGCCGCATCGCTGCCGTAAGCAGCGCGTGATAGCGGCGCGCGTTCAGTCCGATAACCGTCGAGCAGGCAAATCCACCGATGCCGTTAGTCTCCAGCCATTCACGAGTGGTCGTGGAGTTGAAGTTGTGAAGAAGTTCCGGGGTAAAGGAGATCATGACTTCAGCTCCAGCATGTCGGGCGCGAACTCGCGGGAACGGAGTTCGGCTTTGTGTGCGGTCGTAAACTGAACGAGGTCTTTCGAGAACAGCAGGTCGAGCGTCCAGTCCAGCGCCACGCGGCACTTCTTTTCCAGGCGGGGAAGCTTGCTGAGGTAGATGGTCCGCCAGAGCCACCAGGCGATGAACCCGGAAAAATTCATACCAAAGATCTGCGCGACTCCGGTGCGCTTGCCGATCGCGGCGAGCTGACCCAGCGCGGAGAAGAGGAAGGGCTTCTTTGCCTCGCCTCGAATGCTCGCGCACAGGTTGCGCGCGAGCGTCCGTCCTTGCCGCAACGCATGCTGCGCGGTTGGAGGATACGGGTTGCCGGTTCGAGGATCGGGAGTCGACGCACAGTCACCGACAGCCCAGACGCCCGGCCAGGCCGGCACTTCCATGTATCGGTCGGTTGCGATGCGGCCGCGTTCCCTTTTGCACGGAAGCGTGTCGAGGATCGGATGGGGCGCCGTTCCGGCCGTCCACACGAGCGTTTTGGCAGGCACCTGCGATCCGTCACTGAGATCCACGATTCCGTTGCGATAACCGAGCACTCGTGTATTCAGCCGGATCTCGACGCCTCTCTGTCCGAGCTTGCCGGCCGCGTATCTTCCAAGTTTCTCGCTGAGCTCCGGAAGAATGACGGGGCCGGAGTGAACCAGGACCAGCCGGAGATCTCGCGCGTTCAGGTTTTTATAAAAGTGAACCGCCTCGCGCAAGAAATCGTTGACTGCGGCAATCGTCTCGACTCCAGCAAACCCGCCTCCGGCGGCGACGATGGTCATCAAGGGCGCCCTCGCGTCGGTGCACTCGAAATCGGCTTCCTCGAGACTTTGGATCAGACGATTGCGAAGAAAAATGGCGTCTCCAAGAGACTTCATCGTCAAGGCGTGTTCTTCAAGGCCGGGCAGGTTGTAGTAGTTCGTGATATTGCCCAAGCCGATGACCAGGTGATCGTATTCCAATTGGTGCCGATGCCGATCCACGCCGTGCGATACGTCGACACGCTTGCTTTCGAGGTCGATCTGCTCGACCTGTCCCTGGAAGAACTGAACCCGTTTGAGAAGTTTGCGAATCGGGTTCACGATATGCGTCATGTCCAGATCGCTGGCGGCGACCTCGTGCAGCATCGGCGTGAACAAAAAGAAATTGTCCTGATTGACCAGCGTCACAGTATGACAATACGTTTTTTCATATTCGCAATCCCGCTTGCTCCCGCCCCTACAGTTCCGCAACTTCGCAGAAGATCTTGATGGCGCCTTTGGCGTTCAAGAGTTTGTCGAACAGTTCCTGATAGTTGTCCAGTCCTTTTACCGGATGCGTTAAGAGGCGCTTCAACCAGCCCGGATATTGAAGCTCGGCTTGAGAAAGGTCGCGCACGCCGGCTTCGAAGTACTCGCGGTTCGCGTTCACGGTTCCGACCATCACTTTGTTGCCGAGGACAAACTCGAGATTGATCTTGTCCGCTGGTACTTCGATGGTCCGGTTGCCGCCCGTGACGCTGGAAAGGACGAGCACGCCATTTTTTGCGAGCGTGCGCATGCTCTCGAACACGACCGGCGAATGGCCCGTTGCTTCAAACACTAGATCGAATGCTCCATATTGGACGGCTCCCTCGGCTATGGTGGTTTCCTGAGTGGATACGTACCGCGCTCCGGTAGCTTCGATCAGGTCTGAATTGAGCGTGGGCTTTTTCGTCAGCGCAAACGTCGTCACTTCCAAGCCGCGCAGCCTGAGGATCAAAGTTGCCAGCAGCCCGATCGTGCCGCCGCCCATCACGGCGGCGCGCCGCGGTTTCCACACCCGCAGACGGCGTTGGATCTCGTATGCCTGCGTGATTCCTTTTTCGACAACCGTTGTAGGTTCCAGCAGCACACCGACGTCTTTGAGACCGTCGGGCACCTTGACAATGAACTCTGCATCATCAACGTAGTATTCCGTGAGGTAACCATGCCGAAGGTTGATGCCGCGCTCGTAGTAAACGTCATCGGTTGTCATGTCGTTCGTGCCGATCCGGTCGTAGATACTCGTGCCGGGGCGCCGCACAGTAGCCACCACGTAGTCCCCTGGCTGTAATTCACTCACGTTTGATCCTACGGCCTCGACTCGTCCAAAACTTTCATGACCGAGCACGAGGAAGTCATAGCCTGGAGGCGCCGCGCCATATTCGGCGGCATTGATTTCTTTGTCGGTTCCGTCCACTCCGACGCGCAGCACTTTCACAAGGACGCCACGGCCATTCGGGATCTCGTCGAGTGTGGGCCTGTCGAGTTCGGCAAGGTACACACCGCCCGGCATGCCGGGCCGCACGGCGACGGCCTTCATTGTCGCAGACTTTGTGGTTGGTTCGAACGTGACGGCGGTTTGGGATTTCATGGAACTCATCCTTTCTGTGCTACAGTTAGTCCATCGTCAAACGTGGACGTTACGCTGAGAGCCTCTCGTTCGCCGCTCTGCTGGAGCAGCTTGGCAACGACGCCGGTCCATCCTGTCTGATGACTCGCTCCGACACCGCGCCCATCGTCTCCATGAAAGTACTCGTAGAAGAGAATCAGGTCCTTCCAATGCCCATCCTCTTGGAATTTCTCCGAAGCTCCATGGACCGGCCGAACTCCGCCGGCATTCCGAAGAAAGATCGACGCGAGGCGGCGCGAGATCTCCTGAGCCACTTCCCACAGCGTGAGGAAGTTTCCTGAACCTGTCGGGCACTCGACTTTGTACTCTTCGCCAAGATAGTGGTGGAATTTCTGAAGCGACTCGACAATGAGGAAGTTCACCGGAAACCAGATTGGGCCGCGCCAGTTCGAGTTGCCGCCGAACAGGCCACTGGTCGATTCTCCCGGTTCATATTCCAGGCGGTGCTCCGTGTCACCAAGGCGCAGCGTATACGGATGGTCCTTGTGATATTTCGACACTGCGCGGATTCCGTAGGGCGACAGAAACTCGTTCTCATCCAGCATGTATCGCAGCACGCGGCGAAGCTTGTCGCCATCGAGGATCGATATCAGGCGGCGTTCACCCATACCGGGTGTGAACATGCACGCCTGGCGTTCGGT
>MNKP01000042.1 GCA_001920875.1 Acidobacteria bacterium 13_1_20CM_2_55_15 | reverse complement strand
TTTGAAAGAGCCGGACTCCGCGGGGAGGTCGGACGCACACTCGTCGGGCAGATGGATAATTTGATGTACCTGAGCCGGTACAGCGAAGCGCTCGAGCTGGCCGAACGGGCACGCGCCGCGCTTGAAGAAGCGCAGGACGTCTCTTATCTGTCAACATTGGAGATCGCGCTCGGTAACGTCTATTACCGGCTTAATCGGTATCCCGAATCTCTGAGCCATTACGATCGCGCTCAAGAATTGCTCGAGAATAGAGACAACACACAGGCGCACGCGTCGCTCGCCTCGATCGGTCTGAACCGCGCATACGTATTAACCGAAATGAATCGGTTTGACGAAGCGGTTCAATCTTTCCAGATAACGAAAAACCATTGCGAACGCCACGGCCTTTCGTTGTGGGCCGCGATTGCGGACCGCGGTGTATCGCAGATGCACTTCCGCCGCGGTAATTATTCAACCGCGTTGCGCATTCTCGAACAGGTGAGGCGGCGCCACGAGCAACTCGATGACGCACGTCGCGTCGGTTTGTGCGACATGGATCGCGCGGAAATTTATCTCGAACTGAACCTGTTCGATGACGCGGCCGACATAGCTGCACGCGCCTACGACATCTTCCAGAGGCTCGGTAATCGGTATGAAACGGCAATGTGCTTGACCTATCAAGGGATCGCATATTTCAAGACATCCAAGGACGAGGATGCCGAAAAAGCCTTACTTGCCGCGCGCGAAATTTTCGTCAACGAGGGAAACGATTTGTGGGTCGCTGTCGTCGACTTCTGCCGGGCTCAGCTTCTCACCCGACAGCAGCAATTTTCAACAGCTCAGGAATTGGCCCAACGCTCTGCTGAAATTTTCGAAAGGCAGCAGGCACCAGCACGCGCGGCGAATGCTCGTGTGCTTTCGGCTCAAAGCTTTCTGGAGTTGGAGGAGAGGACCCCGGCTCTGCGGGAGGCGCAAAGGGCCCTGGATGGGATCGAAGGATATCACGCGCCCTGGGTATCCTATCAGTGTTACAACACGCTGGGTCGTTTGAAGGAACTCAACGGATCCATCGACGAAGCCGAGCAGCTTTACATGAAAGCGATCGATCAAATGGAATCCTTGCGGGGCAATATCCGGCTGGACGAAATGCGGTTGTCCTTCGGCCGGGACAAATATCAGGTCTACGAAAATATCGTCAATCTGAAACTGACCAAAAACGATACCCGCGCGGCATTCCAGTTTGTCGAACGCTCGAAGTCGCGAACGTTAATCGACCTGCTGGAGAGGAACCTCGAAACCGTATGGGACACTGGTGTGGATGACTCTCCCAGGCTCCAACGCATCCGGAAAATTCGCGAAGAACTCAACATCTTTTATAGCCGGCTCAACGAGATCGGCGCGGCTCGGCCGACCGGCGACTCGGCCACCCAAGAAGAAATCGCCAGGCGTGAGCAGGAACTCGTGGAATTGCTCAGGGAAGTTGGATCGGAAAAGTCCGGTTGGGCGACACTGCAAAGCATGAAGATTCCCGACGTCGAAGAAGTGCAGGCCATGCTTCAAGCGGACGAAGTGTTAGTGGAATATTACACGATCGGCGATCGCTTTCAGGCTTTCATCATCAGCCGAAACAAATTCGAGATCGTCCGGAACTTAACCACGACGAGCACCGTGCGAACGGCCCTGAAAGGTTTTACGTTTCAGCTCTCGAAGTTTCATCTCCAAGCTGCGTATTTGGAATCGCACGCGCAGCTTCTGCTGAAAGCGATTCAATATCATCTTCGCGAGCTTTACCGTCACCTAATCGAACCCATTCAAGACAAGCTTGACCGGCCATCGTTGATTTTTGTTCCGCATCATGTTCTTCACTATGTCCCATTTCACGCGTTGTACGACGGCGCAAATTACCTCGTCGATGCGTACGCCGTCAGCCGCGGCGCCAGCGCCTCGGTACTAAAGATTTGCCGCGAGAAGAAAATCCAGAGGACCGAACAGGACCTGGTGTTGGCGGTTGCCGACGAGATGACGCCCCATATCAATGAAGAGGTCGCTGCACTTCGCGCCCTTCTACCCAAGGGCCTTTTTTTTGTCGGGCGTGAAGCTCGGGAAGATAAGCTGCGTCGATATGGTCCCACAGCCGGCAAACTGCACATCGCAGCACACGGAATTTTTCGCGCCGACAATCCGATGTTTTCTTCACTGAAGTTGGGTGATAGCTGGCTGAACCTTTTCGATATATTCAACCTGCAACTTGGGGCGGAGTTGACGGTGTTAAGCGCGTGCGAAACCGGAATGAGCGCCGTGTGGGAAGGAGATGAACTACTCGGACTGGCTCGAGGCTTCCTTTATGCGGGGACTCCATCCCTTGTCGTCAGCCTTTGGACCGTTAACGATCGCTCGACAGCCCAACTGATGCGTCGTTTCTACGAGGCTCTCCATCGCGGCGCTTCGAAAACGCGCGCGCTTCAGGAGGCCATCCTAGAGGTCAAAGCCGCGTTCCCGCATCCTTACCATTGGGCTCCCTTCATCTTAATGGGAAAGTCTTAAGGCGGGTCTGCTCGCTGACTGAGCAGTAGCGCTCCAGATGAGAATTGAAAATTGATTGATGAGTAATGATTAATATAACTGCGGTAATCTAGTGTCATGCGTGATTTGAAATCCAGGTCGGAGACCGATTCCGGTATCGAGTTGGAAGGGTTCTCGAGACCTAATGGCGAAGCGCATACTGAGTTGCCGGGCGACTATCCCTACACGCGCGGAATCCAGCCGACTATGTACCGCGGCCGGCTGTGGACAATGCGTCAATATGCTGGATTTGGATCCGCTGCCGAAACCAATCGACGGTTCAAATACCTTCTTGCCCATGGACAAACGGGACTTTCCGTCGCTTTCGATCTGCCGACACAGATGGGATTGGATTCGGATCACGCGCTTGCGGCTGGTGAAGTTGGGAAAGTGGGTGTAGCCATCGACACGCTGCACGACATGGAAACGGTCTTTGAGGGCATTCCGCTGGACAAAGTCTCCACGTCGATGACTATCAACGCCACCGCCGCGATCCTGCTTGCGATGTACATCGCTGTGGCAAAAAAGCAAGGCCTGTCACCGCTGGTCATCAACGGCACGGTTCAAAACGACATTCTGAAGGAATATATCGCGCGCGGTTTATACATCTACCCGCCACGTTTCTCGTTGCGGCTGGTCACGGATGTTTTCGGCTATTGCCTGGAAAACGCCCCCAATTGGAATACGATTTCGATCAGCGGCTATCACATCCGAGAGGCAGGCTCCACGGCGGTCCAGGAGCTCGCCTTCACCTTTGCCAACGCGATCACGTATGTCGAAGCGGCACTCGATTCAGGTTTGAACATTGATTCATTTTCGCCGCGGCTATCGTTTTTCTTCGATACCCACAATGATTTTCTCGAAGAGATCTCCAAGTTCCGTGCCGCCCGCCGCATTTGGGCGAAGATTGCTAGAGAACGGTTTGGCGCCAAAAATCCAAAGTCGTGGATGCTGCGATTTCACGCGCAGACGGCTGGCTCATCGCTCACTGCACAACAACCGGACAACAATGTCGTTCGTGTGGCGATACAGGCCCTCGCCGCAGTCCTGGGCGGCGCGCAATCCTTGCACACGAATTCGAAGGACGAGGCCCTGGCGATCCCGACTGAAGAGGCGGCGCGGCTGGCTCTTCGGACGCAGCAGATTATCGCGTACGAATCTGGCGCCACGAACACGGTTGATCCGGTTGGCGGATCTTACGCAATCGAGACGCTTACTGAAGAGATGGAAGCCCAAGTTGGACAATTACTTGAAAAGATCGACGGCTTTGGCGGCATGCTGCCGGCAATCGAGAGCGGCTGGGTACAGAGCCAGATTCAAGAAGCCGCATACCGGTATCAGCGATCGGTTGAGGAGAAGCAGCGCATCATCGTAGGAGTCAACCAGTTTCAAACCGATGAGGAACAGAAAATTCCCATTCACATTTCGGACCCTGAGCTTGAAGCAGCCCAAGTCGAAAATCTTTCTAAAACCCGAACCGGCCGCATTGTGTCTGCCGCCCGCGGAGCGCTCGAACGTCTAGAAAATGCCGCAAGAAGTTCGGAAAACCTCATGCCGTACATTCTTGAAGCCGTTGAAGCCTACGCCACCGTGGGAGAAATTTCGGATGTTTTCCGCAGAGTCCACGGCGAGTACCGGGAGGCTTTGACCATTTGACCAGCGTTCTCGAAGTCAAAAATCTCAAAACCTATTTTTTCACGGAAGAAGGAATCATCAAGGCCGTCGACGACGTTTCCTTCAATGTTCCGAAAGGGACAGCGCTCGGTCTGGTCGGAGAAAGCGGCTGTGGAAAAACCGTGACGGCGATGTCGATTACTCGTCTCATCAGCGCTCCGGGGCGAATCGTCGGCGGCGAAATTCTGTTTAACGGTTACGATCTTCTTTCGAAGTCCGAAAAGGAGATGAGGCAAGTTCGAGGCGCGCAGATTGCGATGGTCTTCCAAGAGCCGATGACCGCGTTGAATCCCGTTCTTCAAGTGGGCTTTCAGATTGCTGAAACCGTCCTCGCCCACCAAAACGTCTCCAAGCGTGAAGCTTGGGCGCGCGCAGTGGAGGCGATGAGAGCCGTTTCCATTCCGGATGCGGAAAACCGCGCTAAGGATTATCCGCATCGGCTCTCCGGAGGTATGCGCCAGCGCATCATGATTGCGATGGCGCTCGTATGTCATCCGGCTCTCATCATTGCCGACGAACCCACGACCGCTATCGACGTTACGATTCAGGCACAGATTCTCGAGTTGCTGGACAGTCTCCGTGAACAATATCAGCTATCGCTGATTCTGATCTCACACGATTTGGGAGTTGTCGCGGAAGTTGCGGAAACCGTTGCAGTGATGTATGCAGGCAAGATTGTCGAAATCGGTCCTGTGATGGACATTTTTCACAATCCGAAACATCCGTATACAGAGGGGCTTCTTCGATCCGTTCCTCGTCTTGGCTCCAGCGCTCAAAAAAGAGACCGGCTCGAGGTGATCGAGGGTATGGTTCCGAACTTATTGCGCCTTCCCGATGGATGCTCGTTCGCGCCACGCTGCTACAAAAGAACTCTTGAATGCACGCTCTCTCCGATTCCACTCGAGCACGTATCCCGGAGCCACGGGGCCCGTTGCATTCATGCCTGATCGAGCCGAGCCTCTGCTGAGCGTTCGAAATCTCAAGAAGTATTTTCCAATCCGCCGGGGCGTTTTCTCACGAATTGCGGCTTACGTAAAGGCGGTTGACGACATCGGTTTCGACATCAATAAAGGAGAAACGTTCGGCCTGGTCGGTGAATCTGGCTGCGGCAAGACCACTGCCGGACGCGCAATTCTGCGTCTCATTGAGCCGGACGCGGGGACTATCCGGTTCGACGGTGTGAATCTTCTCCAATTGCGAAAGCATGAATTGCGGCGCAAACGGCGCGATATGCAGCTCATTTTTCAGGATCCCTACGCATCATTGAATCCCCGCATGACAATACGGTCGATCGTCGGAGAGCCCTTTGCGATTCACCGGTTGGCCGGCGGCTTGGAGCGAGAGCACCGGGTCGCCGACCTTTTGAATATTGTGGGCTTGGATCCCGCCATGATGAACCGGTATCCGCACGAGTTCAGCGGCGGACAGCGGCAGAGAATCGGTATCGCGCGGGCGCTGGCGCTTAAACCAAAACTTATTGTTGCAGACGAACCGGTCTCCGCGCTGGACGTCTCGATCCAGGCGCAGATCATCAATTTGTTGGCTGATCTCCAACAACAGTTTGGATTGACCTACCTGTTCATTTCGCATGCAATTCCGGTTATCGAACACATCTCAACTCGTATTGGAGTCATGTATCTCGGTAAGTTGGTCGAGGTTGGGACAAGCGCGCAGATCTGTTTGGCACCGAAGCATCCTTACACGCAGGCGCTGCTCAGCGCCGTACCAACACCTGATCCTGCAGCAAAGAAACGGCGTATCGTACTACGTGGTGAGGTACCGACTCCGATTAATCCGCCTAGCGGATGCCGTTTCCACACACGGTGTCCCATTGCGGTGGAACGCTGCAAGACGGAAGAACCACCGTTGCGGCAGATCGAAGCCGGCCGGGATGTCTCCTGTCATCTGGTTTGATGTGTGGACGCCATGATTTTCGAGGTGCTCACGAAAGATCCCAAGACACGCGCGCGGCGTGGCCGTTTGCAGACCGCGCATGGCTTTGTGGAGACACCGGTTTTCATGCCTGTCGGCACGCAAGCGACGGTCAAGTCGATGACGGGCGATCAACTCCAGGCTCTTAACGTCGAGATTCTATTGTGCAATGCGTATCACCTCCTTTTGAGACCCGGACATGAGACGATCCAGCAATTGGGAGGACTGCATCGCTTCATGGCATGGGACCGCCCGATCTTGACCGACAGCGGTGGCTACCAGGTATTCAGCTTGAGTACCTTGCGCGATCTCGATGAAGACGGCGTCCGCTTCCAGTCCCACCTGGATGGGAGCACGCACTTCTTGAGTCCAGAAAAGGCCATTGACGTTCAGGCCGCGCTTGGTTCGGATATCATGATGATCCTCGACGATTGTCTCGCATATCCCGCAAGCCGCTTCGAAACCGAAAAATCGATGCACCGCTCGCTCATTTGGGCTGACCGCTGCAAGAAACATTGGGAGATTCGGGGACGCACCCCGAATTCCCCCTGGAATTCGGGGTGCGTCCCCGAATCCCCCGCTCTGTTCGGGATTGTTCAGGGCGGCATCTATCACGACTTACGCCGGGAGAGCGCAGTACGGCTCGCCGCAATGGACTTTCCCGGTTACGCGATCGGCGGTCTCGCGGTGGGAGAGCCGAAGCCGCTAATGTACGAAATTATCGATGAGGTTGGGCCGCATCTGCCCGCAGCAAAGCCACGCTACCTGATGGGAGTGGGAACCCCCGCAGATTTAGCCGAGGCGATCGCACTCGGCGTCGATATGTTTGACTGCGTAATGCCGACGCGGCACGCCCGCAACGGATGGCTGTTCACGAAGCACGGCCACATTGTTATCAAGCATGCCAAATACAAAGACGATCCGGATCCGGTCGACTCGACCTGTAGCTGTATGGTGTGCCGCAGATATTCCAGAGCATACTTACGGCATCTTTTTATAGCCAACGAGATCCTCTCCTCGGTGTTAAATACTATCCATAACCTACACTTCTACCTTGACACAATCTCTAGAATCAGGCAGTTTATCGAACTTCACCACTTTGACGAATTCCTGGCAGAAGTAAGGAAGGCTGGGTTTACGCCCAGTTGATGAATACCGTGCTCTTTCAGCAGCAGACGCAGGCCCCGGGCGGCATTATTTCTTTCCTACCGCTCATCTTGATCCTGGGAATCTTTTATCTCATTGTGTTTCTTCCGGCGCGCCGGCGCCAGAAGAAGCTCCAGATGATGATCGATAATCTCAAGGCAGGCGATAAGGTCATCACTTCGGGCGGAATTTACGGTACGATAGTGGGATTCAAAGATGACCGCATTCAACTCCGGGTAGCGGAAAACGTCAAGATCGAGCTTTCCCGCAGCGCTGTCACTGCGTTGCAGGGATCGGAACAAGAGTGAGGATATGAGTCAACGAACAAGATTTTTGATCATTCTTGGTGTTACGGTGCTGTCGATCGCATTGTTTGCGGGATTCCCGCCGAGTGTCGCCAAGATGAAAGAAAAGGTCCACCTGGGGTTAGACCTCAGAGGCGGCACCCATTTGGTGCTGCAGGTCGTTACCGACGATGCAATACGCGCGGAGACCGACCAGGCGATCGAGGGCCTTCGGCAGCAACTGCAACGCGGGAACATCATTTTCCGGCAACTGACTCGCACTCAGAACAACACACTTCAAGCTGTCGGGGTTGATCCCTCGAAAGATTCGGATTTCCGGCGGATTTTGAATGAACGTTTTACGGAATGGGATCTGATCTCGACAGCAGGCGAAGTCCCGAACACCTACACGATACGACTGAAACCTGCTCAGGAACAGGCCTATCGCGATCAATCCGTCGATCAGGCAATCAATACGATCCGCAATCGAATCGATGCAATGGGTGTCGGTGAAACTATCATCCAAAAGCATGGCGGTCCCGGCGAGAACGAAATCCTGGTTCAGCTCCCCGGTGTTGATGATCCAGCGCGCGTCAAGAACATCATGCAGTCGACAGCACTGCTCGAACTGAAACTTGTCGACAGCGGGCCGTTTGCGAGCGCGGCCGCAGCGGCGCAGAATTATAGCGGCATTGTTCCGGCAAACCTGGAAGTGCTGCCGTCGGTGGAACGCGGGGTTCCATCGGGCGGTGAAGGATCGTATTACGCCGTACAGCGGGTCGCGTCGATTTCCGGGCGCGATCTCAAGGGCGCGTATCCATCGCGTGACGAGAATGGCCGTCCTGCCGTCAGCTTCAATCTCAATGCGGATGGGGCACAGCGCTTTGGGCGAGTGACGGAGGAAAATATTGGAAAGATGCTGGCTATCGTCCTGGACGGACGAATCCAGTCCGCGCCGCGCATCAACGGACGAATCACGGATTCTGGAATCATCACCGGCGGCGCTACCGGGTTTGCGCCTCAAGCGGCGCAGGACCTTTCTTTGGTCCTGCGCTCCGGCGCGCTGCCCGCATCGATCAAATATCTGGATGAGGAAGTTGTCGGGCCGACGCTAGGTGCGGACTCGATCCGCGCCGGGCTGACCGCCGCGATTGTGGCCATGATGTCGGTCGTCGTTTTCATGCTCTTTTACTACAGATTGTCCGGCCTGAACGCGACGGTAGCGATGGTTTTGAATCTTGTTATCCTTTTTGGGGCTCTGGCGTATTTTGGCGCCGCATTGACCTTGCCCGGAATTGCAGGTGTCATTCTCACCATCGGTGTCGGTATCGATTCGAATGTTCTTATCTTCGAGCGCATTCGCGAGGAGCTGCGCGCCGGCAAAACTGCTGTATCTGCCGTCGTCACAAGCTTCAAAAGAGTCTTTGTTACTCTAATCGACACCCA
>MNKP01000182.1 GCA_001920875.1 Acidobacteria bacterium 13_1_20CM_2_55_15 | reverse complement strand
ATTATCTTTGGACAACGGTTACCGATAATCAGGGCTTGATGGATGCAGCCAAGACCTGCGTCACGGTCTTGCCTGGTTCCAGTTCACCGCCGCCGCCACCACCACCGCCGCCACCGGATACGACCCCGCCCGCGGTCAGCATTACCGCTCCGGCAAACGGCGCGACAGTATCGGGAAGCGTCACTGTCACAGCTTCCGCCAGCGACAATGTCGGCGTGACTGCGGTCACGATTTCGGTCGACGGAACGACGCTTTGCGTCGATAACACGGCGTCCTATTCCTGTTCCTGGGACACGACCACAACTACCAACGCGTCGCACACGATCTCCGCGACTGCGACCGATGCCGCGGGCAATACGGGCACAGCGCCGGTCGTCAGCGTCACCGTCAGCAATGTTCCCCCGGATACGACACCACCAACGATCAGCATTACCGCTCCGGCCAGCGGCGCGACAGTATCGGGAACAGTCAGTGTCACTGCCTCCGCCAGCGACAACGTTGGCGTGACTGCAGTCACGATTTTAATCGACGGCACGACGCTGTGCGTCGATACGACGTCACCCTATTCCTGTTCTTGGGACACGACCAAGGCCACCAACGCGTCGCACACGATCTCCGCGACCGCCACGGATGCCGCGGGCAATGCGGGCACCGCGCCGGTCATCAACGTCAGCGTCAGCAATCTTCCCCCGGATACGACACTCCCTTCGACCTGGTTCATTGCGCCAGTATCTTCAGTCACCATAACCGGGCAATATACCGTGCAGGTCGGTGCGTCCGATGACCGCCAGTTGAGTCTGATCGAGCTTTTCCTGGACAGCACCAACAATCGCGTCGCCTCGACTTCGGTTTCATCAACGACCGGAACACTCACTTACAAATGGAACACGAGTCTTAAATCTCAAAAGCGAAATCACACACTGATCGCCAGATCGACGGACGCTGCGGGGAATCGGTCCACTCAACAAACCGTCAGCGTAACGGTGAAATGATTTTAAAACGGCGACTGACCGTTTGCGTCCCGTGGAGCGAGGGTGAATACTGCCACCGGCAGGTATCGCGTATGAAAACGTACTTTGTGTGACACCGTTCAGGGTCACCGGCCTCGGATTACCGGATTGGTCGAAAATGTCGATGCGTCCTCTGGCCGTAACGGTACTGTTGTTGATGAGCGCGAATTGAGTCGCCCATCCACCCGACATCGCAAACTGGGGAATGAAGATCGCCGGTCAGAAATGATCGTCGGCGTCTTCCTCCCAATCCATTGTGGAAATAATCGTTTCCGAACCACCAATAAACGTTAGCGTTTCACCGACAATCGTGTCCAGAATGGAAATGGTTGTGCGCGGTAATGACCGTTGGACGCCACGTCCATAATCATGTCCGTTGCGGAAATAATGGACTCGTCAACTCACTTAACTCTGTGGAGTACGGTGATGATCGTGCCGGAGTCATCAATCATTACGGACGACGCGGAAATAATCGTGAAGGAAACCGAGTTGAACGTGTCCCTGAAAGGAAGAACGACAATGCAGTGGCCTACCAAAAGCCGAACGCGGTAGTGTCTCTTGATTTCGACCGTCCTGCGCCGGCCGCAACCGCCACGGAAACTGCCGAGGCCCCGTCACGTTGCCCACCTTGAATGTGACCGTACCGCTCGTCGACGGCGGCGCTGGCGCCACGGCCGCGGCGTTACAGCCGCTGTTACATTTAACAAGTGGGCACCCCTGCTCCCTTCTTTCGAGATTTCGCTTATGTGTTTATCGCCGGCGCTACCGGCGGACTCGTCGCGTGGCGATTACGACAGCCGTTGATCATTGGCTACGTTTTGGCGGGAGCACTGATTAGTCCGTTTACTCCGGGGCCAAAAATTGAAGATGCTGCAACGCTCGAGCTCCTTGCAGAGATCGGCGTCATTCTCCTTATGTTCTCCGTTGGGCTGGAATTCTCGCTCAAAGATTTGCTTCGCTCGAAATGGGTTGCCGTTGTTGGAGGCTTCAGCGGTACTAGGACCTAAGGGCCAACAGGTTATTTCACTCGCACGGTCACCGAGTTTGAATACGCGGAGAGGGCAGTACTGTTGAAAGCCTGAATGCGATAAGTGTAGTTGCCTCGGCCGACGCTATCGGAAAACGTACTAGTGTTGGCGGGAACGCTTCCGATACGCACAAAACTGGCGGAGCCCGAAGGTGCACGCTCAATGTAAAAGCCGGCCTCGTTAGCCGAATTGTCGTTCCATGTGAGCTTCGCCGAACTTTTGCCTGCCGATCCTGTGAGGTTCGACGGAGCATTGATGAAATTAGGATCCGGGCTTGCGGTAACCGTCACCTGTGCTGTGCTCGTCGCGCCGCGATTGTCGGTAACGGTGAGGACGGCCGTAAAATTTCCCGCATTGGAGTAGACGTGCGAAGGCGCAGCGGCTGTACTCGATGGGCTGCCGTCGCCGAAGTTCCAGGAGTAGCCGGCGACGGACCCATCCGGATCGTACGAACCGGCGGAACTGAAGTTGACCGTCAAGGGGACGATGCCTGAGAGCGGACTTCCGGCTGCCATCGCGACAGGCGGCGTATTCGGTGTCCCGGTGGGGATCACGAACAGGGTAATACTTTGCGGGGGCAAGGTCAGGTTCACGGTCGAAGTGAAGCTCAAATCCGAAAGCCGGTTGATCAGATTTGCTGCGGTCAATTGATAAACCCGGGCAGTGCCGCTGCCGGAGAAATTGCTGATGCCGATCGAAACCGGGGTTGTGCCCGACAAATACTTGCTGATGACCATGACGGTCAACGCGCCGTCGGAAGTCCGCCGGGCGGCGAACGCGGCGACGTTGTCAGGGTTCAGTACAGCGGCTGAAACGCTCACATCGCCGAACGTGGACCGATTCCCATCATAGTTGCGATACATCTTGATGGCCTTGTAGGTGGGCGTCGTGGAATCCGGTGTGGTCCACCGTGCGGCCAAGTCCAGACTCTCACGGCCGAAGATGCCCAGAATGTCGGCCTGCGTGGTGGCTCCATTGATATGACTTTCGGCGCCCCAGTTGTATTCCGTTATGCCGATCGGCGTTCCCGGCTCGTAATACGTGTTCACCCAATTTCGCAGTCGCGGGATCAGCATGACTTTGTCATTGATCCACGTAGGATCGGTGTAATTCGGGTCCCACAACGAACGAGTCGATCGATTCCGCAGCAATTGCATCGTTGTACTCGTATCATTGCTGAATTCCCCGCCCTGCGGATAGTAATGTACGGTGAAGATATCCAGCAGATGCCGCCCGTCGAGCTTGATCTGATTCAGTAGCCACGGCAAATAGTCGGCGCCTCCGTGGTTGGCGCGATCGGGCAGGAAGCTCCATCCGTTCTGGCTGCCATACTGTTGGTCGTAGCCGCTATAGAAGTACCCGCTCCAGCCCCACTCTTCGGGCCCTACGATTTTTGCGTTAGGATCGGCGGCCCGGATTTGGGCAGCATAGTCCAGAATGCGATTGCGGATCTCATCCATCGTGGCGCCGACCGGATGTACGTCGCGATGCGTCGAATGCCAGATGCTGTGCTCGTTGTCGAGAATGTAATAACGCGGCGCCAGGTTCGAGGCCGCGCCCCAATGATTGACGATCGCCTGCACCCATTGTTGCTGAAGGTTGGAGTTGTTTCCGACATTGGCATCGTTAGGATCATTGTTCTGGACCGGCTGATTGGTGGATTTCAGTATCCCGTTGCCGGCATCGGGAAACCACTGCCAGTCATTGCCGGTCTGTGCGCCGTATTTAGCCTGGGAGAAAGACGCGAGTTTGCTGCGATTCGCCCCGAGCTTTCCCACCCAATCGAGCATGGGAATCGTGATCATGGGTCGCGCTCCGCCGGACTGCGTTGTCGAAATGAACGTGTCGCCCCGTTCACCGGCGAGGCTGCTCGCGTCTGGGATGCTTTCGAAATACCAGTCTTGTCCGCGGTTGTCCGCGTTTAATTGCCAGTTGTAGCGGCTGGCGTTGTTTCCACCATATCGATTCAATGGAACGTTCAGGTCGGTAAGCTGCTGTGTTGTTCCGTATGCAATCCCATAAATCCCGGGATCGATGGAATGGCGTCCAGCTCCCGCGTCCACCGTGACGCTCGCCGTCGGATTCTGCGCCAGGGCCGCGGCGCAAAGGAACAGTATGGCAATGGCTGATCGCAATGGAAAATGTCTCATGAGTCCAACTCCCAGAACATGATCCTTCCGGAAACAATCTTTTGGAGGCGAACTAAAGTGCGCAACGATAGGACGAAAGAGCCGCAAATACCGTAACGTGCGGCCATTTTACAAGCACGTGTATTCTTTAGCGCGTTGCTGAAAAATACTTACAAGTCGACGAACGCACTGTAGCCGCGGTCTATCACCGCCGGCTACGGTGAAAAATGGGATCTGGAGCGCGGCTTCATCCGCCATCTGGGACATGGCCAGCAACGGACAGCTCCCCTTCACCTGGACCTCGGCGGACGCGGCCGGCCTGCCCATCTTTCCCGGACTCGTACGCTACGATGAAGTGGCGGCCGGAGCCATCAATCACGCTCTGCGGTTTACGGTGCCTTACACCCGGCGTGGGTTCGTCGCTCCGGCTACGCACTGGGCGTCCAGCATCTCGGACCCGAACGCGCCGCCCATGGGTACGCGGTTGCGGCTGAAAGCCAGCTTCGATATCTCCCGTTTCCCGGCCGACAATCAGGTGATTCTCACGGCCTTAAAAAGGTACGGCATGATCCTGGCCGACAACGGCAGCGCTATCTTCATCAGCGGTGCACCGGATAATCGGTGGAACAACAACAACCTGAATCTTCTAAAAAGTATCACCGGTTCCGACTTCGAAGTTGTTCAGATGGGCGCGGTTTACACGGATACGAACGTGCCAACGGGGCCGCCGCCGGCCATCGGCAGTTTCAGTGCGAGGGTGTCCAGCGTCACGTCCGGCACCGCCGTGACGCTGAGTTGGAACGTGACGAACAGTCTCTACAACATCATCTCACCGCAGGTAGGTCCTGTCCGAGGAACCAGCGGTGTCGTCACCCCGGCCCAGACGACGACTTACACCCTGTATTCGACGAACCAGTACGGACGCAGCACTGCTTCAGTAACGGTTACCGTTCGTTAGATTGTTGATCCTCGTGAAGGATCAACGAGCAACTGTAGCTTCAGACACGAATACGCTATTTCACCTTTTTCATGACGGCGAGAATCGGGCCACGTCAGTTCGTGGAAGCACGGAGTTTCTGATATCGTTTTCTCTGCGTGAAGGAGGATCCCATGCGCACGATGCTAAATCATGAATTCGACCCGGACTTCGGATCGGCTCTCGCTGCGGCCGCGGCGATCCGCGCAAAGAAAATCTCTTCGGTTGAGCTAACGCAGCACACCTTCAGGCGGATTGATGCCTTTCAGCCCAGGCTCAATGCCTACGTGTACCAGTTGCGCGAGGAGGCGCTCTCTTCGGCTAAGCAAGCCGACGAAAGGATCGCCCGCAATGCTCCGCTTGGTTTACTTCATGGCGTTCCGATTAATGTAAAAGAAAGTTTTGGCGTGCAGGGCCAGCCATGCACGTGGGGCATCCCGGAGCTGAAACATTCGAACGCTCCAGCGCATTCCGTGGCTGTACGGCGGCTTCTGGACGCGGGAACAATTCTGCAGGGCGCAACGAATGTCCCGTTATTTCTGATGGCCACGCAGGCGTTCAATGAGATCTACGGTAGATCGAACAATCCTTGGGATTTGGACCGGACACCCGGTGGGTCCTCTGGCGGAAGTGCCGCGTCGCTTGCTGCTGGCATGGCGTTCTTGAGTGTCGGGTCCGACATCGGAGGCAGCATTCGGACCCCCGCATCGTTTTGCGGCATCTACGGCCACAAGCCGACACTCGATATCGTGAGCCTTCAGGGTCATCTTCCTGCGGGACTGCACGGCGACCCGGGATTCTCCACGCTCCTGGCGGTGGCCGGTCCGATGGCGCGGTACGCCGAAGATTTAGAAGCGAGTATGCGAGTCTTAGCCGGCATGGAGTATCCCGACACAAAGGCGTTCCAATGGACACTCCCACCGGCGCGACACGAAAGGCTCAGCGAATATCGTATCCAATACATTCTCGAGGATCCGCTTGTACCGGTGTCGGTGGAAACCAAAGCCGTACTTGAATCCGCAATACGCGCTTGCGAAAGAGCCGGAGCCGCTGTCACACACGGATGGCCCGAAGGATTCCGGTTTCAAGAAATGTTTGAAACGTATTTGTTCCTTTTAGGAGCGGTTGACTTCAGCGTCATGCCCCCCGAACGCCAAAAGCACGTCCGTCCCAGGCTGGAAAATCGGACGGACTCCATGGCCAAAGGTTCGCTGAGCAGTTTCGCCGAATGGCAAGCCCAGAATTTCAGGCGACTGGCCTATCGTGCATTCTGGCAGAAATTCTTTCAGTCGACCGATGTGTTTCTCCTCCCGAGTACTTTTACTGCTGCCTTCGCTCACGATCCAACGCCCATCGAGACACGAATGATCCCGCTTCCGGAAGGCGGAGCACAACCTTTCTTGAATATGCTGGCTTATATCAGTCCCGCCACTTTGACGGGATGTCCGGCGACAACCGCACCGGCAGGTTTGAGCAAGAGCGGATTGCCTGTCGGAATTCAAATTGTCGGACCATATCTGGAAGACGGAACGCCGATCCGTTTCGCGCAATTGCTGGCTCGCGAAATCGGAGGATTCCGGGCGCCGAAGGGATACAACGGTTCCTAACCGGCGGCGTTCTTGTCTTTCTTGTACGATCGGCTGATGCGCATCCACCTGATCACCGCCGAGTCACCCGCCTCGCGGCGCCTCCGCTTTTGCCGGTTGATCCAGTTCCCTCAGCTCACCATGCCCCTAATCGCGGCGCTGACGCCGCCCGAGCACGAGGTCTCGCACACGGACGAGATCGTCGAACGGGTGCGGTTCGACGCCCCGGCGGATCTCGTGGGGATCACTGCGCCGACGCCGTCTGCTCTCCATGCCTACGACATCGCGCGGCAGTTCCGCCGCCGCGGGGTGCCGGTCGTGATCGGAGGACCGCATGCGACGGCTCTTCCCGAGGAGGCCGCTCGCCACGCCGACGCCGTCGTCGTGGGCGAGGCCGAGGACACCTGGCCGCACGTCCTCGACGACGCTCGCCGCGGGAAGCTGGAGCAGGTTTACGTGTCGAGCCGGCAAGCGCCGCTCGTCCATATGCCGGCGCCGCGCTGGGACCTCATCAAGGGACGCCGGTACGGGAAGTCGGTCACGATAGCGACGCGAGGCTGTCCCCACCGCTGCGACTACTGCTCGATCCCGCTCCTCTACGGGCCGGCGACCGTCCGGTATCGTCCCATCGACGAGGTCGTCCGCGAGGTCGCGACGAGCCCGACACGCGCCGTGGTTTTCTGGGACGACAACATCGGCGCCAATCCGCGTTACGCCAAGGAACTCTTCCGCGCGCTGGCGCCTCTCGGGAAGTGGTGGACCAGCCAGTGCACTGCCAATGCCGCGCGCGATGAGCAGCTCGTCGAGCTCGCGGCGCGCAGTGGCTGCAAAGCGCTGTTCCTGGGCCTCGAGTCGATCTCGCAGGAGAGCCTGGACGCGACGAACAAGGGGCACAACCGCGTCGATGCATACCGCCGGCTCATCGCCATGCTTCACCGTTATGGCGTCGCCGTCCACCTCGGGATCATGTTCGGCTTCGACCAGGACGACGCTGGGATCTTCCGGCGCACTGCCGAGTTCCTCGAGGAAGCCTCGGTGGACGTCGCGACGGTGAGCATGGTCGTACCCATGCCCGGGACTCCAACCTTCCGGCGCCTGAGCGGTGACGGAAGAATCCTGACCACCGACTGGTCGAAATAC
>MNKP01000152.1 GCA_001920875.1 Acidobacteria bacterium 13_1_20CM_2_55_15 | reverse complement strand
TCCGCAGACGGATTTGAGAAACCAGTCCGCGTACATCGAACTCAACCGCGTTTTCTCGCCGCAATCACTCGGCCAGTTCGGCTTTCATTTCGACCGGATCCGAGCGTCTCTATTGCCGACCCATGAGTTTAATGATCTGCTGGCTCCTTTGGGCTTCACGACGGTGCCCGAAATCAACACTCAAGAACTGGCTGAGATCGGTCCTGGAATACAGTTTCCGCGAATGAGGGCCGAGAATCGTTTCAAAGTCTTTTCCAATCTCAGCCGGACCATCGGGCGGCACGCGCTCAAATTCGGCTGGAGCACTACCCGGGCGCAGGTGAATGACCTGCAAAGCAACAACAACCGAGGGGCGCTGAACTTTAATCCGGATTTCGGGCGCACCGCAATGGAGAACTTCCTGCTGGGCACACCCGATCTGTTTACGATCACAATCGGGAATCTCTATCGCGGCTTCCGGGATTGGGAACACACCGCGTTTGTGGAAGACGATTTCCGTTTTTCTCCAACGTTCAGCGTCAATATGGGAATGCGCTATGAAGCCGAGACCTCGCCCACGGAAGTGAATCACCTCACGGATCCGAAGATGCCGGCACAGCACACACTAGGCCCGCGGTTTGGGTTTGCGTGGAACCCCGGCCGGGGAAGACTCACCGTGCGATCAGGCTATGGCATCTCTCACAGCTCCATCTTCCCAGTGACGTACCAAACCACACGCTTCAATCCCCCTTCCGTGCAGGTGCTGGAAATTAATACACCGAGTTTGGTGGACGCCCTCGCGCTGGCCGAAGCCGCACCGGCCATGAAGCCGATTCCGCGCGCTCAACAGAACCTGTATCTGTTGAGCCCGGATCTGGTCACTCCCTATAGCCACATGTACAGTTTGTCGCTCGAGTGGGCACTGCCGTCCGAAACGCTGATGCGCCTCGCCTATATGGGGAGCCGGTCGTTCCATTTATTGACCCAGGCAGTCTACAACCGTCCGGTAGTCGTTCCAGGCATTCCAACCACAGTAGCCACGATCAATCTTCGTCGTCCCGATCAGCGCTACGGCGCCATCAATGTGGTGGAGAGCAACAGCATCGGCTACTACGACGCCGCTCAAGCCAGCGTCGAAAAGAGATTGACGCACGGCCTGACGTTCCGCGCGGCTTATACCTTTGGGAAGGCCATCGACCTGGGTGGAGATTTCACCAACACCGCATCCGGAGTCGAGGTTCCACCGGAGACGGGCACGCCGACGTGCGAACACTGCAATCACTTCTCAGATCAAAAAGGCTTTGCGCTGTTTGATACCCCGCAGACTTTCACCATGAGCTACGTCTATCGCCTGCCTTTTTTTGCGGGCTCCATGAGATGGCCGGCGGCCGTGCTCAAAGAATGGCAGATTTCGGGGACAACTCTTTTCCAGTCCGGCGTCACGTTCCACTTTCATACCGGATCGGACGCGCCCGGTTATGGCAACGTCGACGGCAACACTGCGGATCGTCCCAATATCTTGAATCCTTCGCTGCTGGGAAAAAGCTTTGATAATCCCGATACCGCTGGCGCGCTACTGGGCGCCAATACTTGCAGGCCGCCCGGCACGGACGGACTACCGTACTTGCACTGCCGGAATTTCGATAACAATATTCCCCCCGGAGGCCGGGGCAATCTCGGCTGGAACACCTTCCGGAAAGATGGAACTGCCAACTGGAATGTCGCGTTTGGTAGAAGCTTCCGTCTGGCGGGCGGCGACCGTTCACTCGACTATCGCACGGAATTCATTAACTTTTTCAACACACCTCAGTTTGATAAGCCCGGCACACAATTGGCCGTGGCCACTTTCGGAAAGATCACCAACACCGTTAACAAAGGCCGGCAGGTGCAGTTCACCTTGAAGCTGAATTTTTGACATTCCCCTCCTCGCAGAGGAGGGGAATGTCCGCCCTCCCCGCGCGATTTGGATTGAAAATCTTATCGGGTCGCGGTAATCTCATTGCCACTTAGTCCGATTGAATGCGACTTTAGGTCAAGTCTCTTGGAGGTGCCTATGTGGACCAAGCCAGTGTACATTGAGCTTCGCCTCGGTTTCGAATCGACACTGTATATTTCCAATCGGTAGGAGCCGGAAGCCCTGAAAAAGGGCTTCCGTGTCTTTTTAAATCGTTAAAAAAAGACCGTGCGGATCAGAGTCCTGGGTTCAGCGGCCGGCGGCGGTTTTCCCCAGTGGAATTGTAACTGTTTCAACTGTGCTGGACTGCGGGAAGGAACAATCCGCGCACAAGCACGCAC
Organism: Acidobacteria bacterium 13_1_20CM_2_55_15; assembly: GCA_001920875.1. Taxonomy (GTDB): domain Bacteria; phylum Acidobacteriota; class Terriglobia; order 20CM-2-55-15; family 20CM-2-55-15; genus 20CM-2-55-15. Next base: position 7,399 of record MNKP01000152.1, on the reverse strand, counting down.
CCAATCTTCGATAGCAGTCTCCGGCAATAACACCGACTGGATTCTGTTCAATGCCTCCCCCGATATACTTGCGCAGTTGCGCGCATTTCCTGAATTGCAGCCGGGGCGAACCGTACGCGACACGGCAATACGCGCAGTGGTCTTGATGGATGCTCAGATCGATCACACGACTGGTTTGTTCATGCTGCGAGAGGGCCGGCCGTTGGAGATCTATTCGACCGATATGGCTCGGGAGGATCTCACCACCGGGAACCCTGTATTCCACATCCTTCAGCACTACTGCGGGATTCACTGGCATAGAGTGCCGATCGATCCCGGCAAACACTTCGGTGTCATCGGAGCGGGTGACTTAAGCTTTAGGGCGGCCCCTGTCGCGAGCAAACCCCCGCCGTACTCTCCGCGTCGCGATCAGCCGCACCAGGGCGACAATATCGGCATGCGCATCTCCGATCCCAAGACCGGAACGTCTGTCTTCTATGCTCCCGGCCTTCTGGAGATCGAGCCGCATGTTCGGCCTCTCCTCGAGGACGCAGACTGCGTGATGGTGGACGGCACTTTCTGGAGCGACGACGAAATGATCCGGCTGGGTGTGTCGAAGAAGCGGGCGCGGGAGATCGGGCATCTACCGCAGGCCGGGGCCGGAGGCATGATCGAAGTGCTGAAACCACTGAAGGCGAGCCGCAAGGTGCTCATTCACATCAATAACACCAACCCCATCCTGAATGAGGATTCGCCGGAACACCGAGAATTGAAAGATCTCGGCATCGAAGTGGCCTATGATGGGATGGAGATCACGCTCTAAGAAGACGTCATGGGTCCACCAGTAAAGCCTCCCTGGACTAAAGAAGAGTTCGAGCGACAATTGCGCGCGAAGGGAACCCGCTATCACATCCACCATCCCTTCCACATCGCAATGAACAGCGGCCAATGCACCAAAACGCAGGTTCAGGGCTGGGTATACAACCGTTATTACTACCAGATCAGCATCCCCCTTAAGGATGCGTCCATCCTCGCGAACATGCCTGACCGCGATCAGCGCCGGCAGTGGATTCTCCGCATCATCGACCACGACGGCACGCAAGCAGACGAAGGCGGCATCGAAGCGTGGCTGCGGCTCGGCGACGCTTGCGGTCTGAAGCGCGAGGACATGCAGTCTTTGAAATATGTTCTGCCCGGCGTACGTTTCGCAGTGGACGCGTATATCAACTTCGCGCGCCACGCGACGTGGCAGGAGGCCGTCTGCTCGTCGCTCACCGAGTTGTTCGCGCCCGAGATCCACAAAAAACGGTTGGAGAACTGGCCGCAACATTACCCGTGGATCGAACCGGAAGGCTATCAATACTTCCGCAAGCGATTGTCCGAGGCGCGAAGGGATGTCGAACACGGTCTCCAGACCACGCTCGAGCATTTCAAAACGCGCGAGGAGCAGGAGAGCGCGCTCGACATCCTCCAATTCAAGCTCGACGTGCTGTGGACGATGCTCGATACTATACAACTAGCCTACGGCGTCGGACCGTAGGCACAAAGATTGAAATTGAAGTCGGGAATATTTGTGAATTTTTGCGGCTATTCCCCTCTGCGGCTTAAGGTTGATCGCGCATGCCTTTGAACGACGACACGATATTCGAAATCGCTCATCATTACCGCTTCCAATGGGAGCCTGCGCAGCAGCTGCACGTGCTGCTCTATCCGGAAGGAATGGTCCAGTTGCCCGGCAGCTCAGGCGAGATCCTGAAGCGCGTCAACGGCGCCGCGAGGGTGGGCGAGATTGTCGCCGACCTGGAGCGCGCTTTTCCCGGCGCCGATCTGCGGGGCGACGTTATCGAGTTTCTGGAAAACGCTCATGGAAAAGGCTGGATTCGAACAAAGCAAGGTTAATCTGCCGCTCTGGCTGTTGGCCGAAGTCAGCTACAGGTGTCCGTTGCACTGCGTGTACTGTTACAACCCCATCGACTATGCGAGCTACGGCGAGGAGATGTCGACTGAGGACTGGCTGCGCGTTTTGAGGCAAGGACGTGAACTCGGCGCAACTCAGCTTGGATTTTCGGGAGGAGAACCGTTGATGCGGTCTGACCTGGAAATCTTGGTCGCCGAGGCCCGCAGGCTCGGCTATTACTCGAACTTGATTACTTCCGGCGTGGGCCTCGATGAGCGGCGAATCGCAGCATTCAAGGAGGGTGGGCTCGATCATATCCAGGTCTCGTTCCAGGACTCGACCCGCGAGATGAATGATTTCCTGTCCAGCACTCGCACCTTCGATCTGAAACAGAAGGTCGCCAGGCTGGTCAAGAAATACGACTACCCGATGGTGCTCAACGTGGTCCTGCACAAACTCAACATCGATCATGTACAGCAGATCCTCGAGATGGCCGAGCAGCTCGAGGCGGAGTACGTCGAACTCGCCAATACGCAATACTACGGCTGGGCCTGGCTCAATCGCGACAAACTCCTGCCGAGCCGCGACCAATTACAGCGCGCGGAGGAAATCACGAACAACTTCCGCCAGCACGCCGCAAACCGGATGAAGATTTATTTCGTTGTGCCGGATTACTACGAGACTCGGCCGAAACCCTGCATGAGCGGCTGGGGCGCGGTGTTCCTATGTATCACCGCCGATGGCGTTGCGCTTCCCTGCCACTCGGCACGCATGCTCCCCGGACTGAACTTCCCGAGTGTGCGCGATCACGATCTCCGCTGGATATGGCACGATTCGCCGGCTTTTAACACCTACCGCGGCGATGCGTGGATGAAGGAACCGTGCCGCTCTTGTCCGGAGAAGGTTAAGGATTACGGCGGCTGCCGGTGCCAGGCCTACCTGATGACGGGCGATGCAGCCAATGCGGATCCGGTATGTGACAAGTCTCCTTTGCATGGGCTCGTCACCGATGCGGTTGAACGCGCCGCGAAGCGTGAGCGCGACAGCGCGAAACCTCAAGTGAAGCGCGCAGCCGACGCCCTCCTCTTTCGCGATGACGCGAACTCGCTGCGACTTGCCGACGCCAATAAACAGCCTTCGGCATGAATGCTCCTCAAATCGTCACCACTCCCGCTGCGATTCGCGCAGAAGGCCTAACCAAGCGCTACGGCGAGGTTCTCGCGGTAGATGGCCTGACACTGGAAATCGGTACCGGACAGTTCTTCGGCCTGTTGGGTCCGAACGGCTCAGGCAAAACGACCACCATCCACATGCTGGCAACCCTGATTCAGCCCAATGCGGGCTCGGCCGAGGTCGCAGGCTTCGACATCGGCCGCAACGCCGTCAAGGCGCGTGAGGCGATTGGGATCGTGTTTCAAGAATCCGCGCTGGATCGAACGCTCACCGTCGCCGAAAATCTGCGCTTCGCCGGACTACTGCAGAATCTGCCGCCGCGAACCATCTCGGAACGCTCGCGCGAACTGCTCGAACTGTTCGGACTCGGCCAATATCGCGCCACACCGGTTGCCGCACTATCGGGTGGAATGCGCCGCGCGCTCGATATCGTGCGTGGAGTTCTGCATCAACCCAAGGTGCTGTTTCTCGATGAGCCGACCCTAGGGCTGGATATTCCGAACAGGCGCCGCATCTGGCGTTTCATCGAAAGGCTGCGCGAGCACACCTCGATGACGGTTCTGCTGACGACCCACTATCTGGAGGAGGCCGACGGTTGCGACCGCGTATCGTTTATCCGAAAAGGCCGGCTCGTCGAATGCGGAGCGCCACGCGCTCTGGTCGATGATCTCGGCAAGCACATCCTGGAAATCGAAGGCGCGGATATCGAACGGCTGGTTGCGCGGCTGGAGCCCAAACTGGGACCCTGTCTCGCGGACGGCGATGTCGCGATGTTCCGCTGGCGCCAGGAAGACATCACCGAGCTGGTCCAACTCCAGTCAGAGCTGGGAGCGAAGGTTCGCAGCTGGCGGGTGCGACGTCCCAATCTCAACGACGTCTTCCTCTGGGTGGCGGCCGGAAAGGAATTGAGATCGTGAAACTGCGGCCCTTCTATGCAGTGCTGGAACGTGAGCTGGTACGCATGATCCGGCAACGCACGCGGCTCGTCGCGGCCATGGTGCGTCCGCTCATCTGGTTGTTGGTTATCGGTGGCGGATTCAACTCCGTGGTCGGGCGGGCCCACGGCCTGAACTACCAGGATTTTCTGGTTCCAGGCGTCTTGGGCATGACAACGCTCTTTGGCGCCATGCTGGCCGCGCTCACCACCGTCTACGACAAGGAATCCGGCGTGATGCGAATGATGATCGTGGCGCCGCTCCCGCATGCGTGGATCGTGCTGGCGAAGATGGTTTCGGCCGCGCTCGCCGCAATCGTGCAGGCGCTGCTGCTGATTGTCCTTCTGGTGCTGCTCGGCCACTTCGGCAACGGCACGAATTGGGCACTGCTCGCGGCCGCTGTGGCCGCCGCTTCATTCGCTTGCGCCGGTATAGGTATGCTGACGGCATCGTTTTCCCGCACTCTGGACAACTTCGCAGCCGCCATGAACTTCGTCATCTTCCCGGTCTTTTTTCTGAGCGGATCGCTCTACCCGGTCGAGAGTTTGCCGGTAGTCCTGAAACGCGCCGCGATTATCAATCCGTACACTTATGGTGTCGATTTTCTCAAGCACGCCATCCTGCCGGCGTCCGTGCCTACGGACTTCAGCGTCGGCTTGGATATCGCCGTACTCGCGGGATTCTCCATCGTGGCGCTTACAGTTGCGAGCTGGCGTTTCTCGCAGGAGTCGGCTTACGAGCCGATGATCCGCGTGCTCACGGGCAAGCCCAGCTAATCCGCCGACGCGTCAAACTCGACCGCTGAAGAGAAAAAGGGGGGAATGTTGAAGTGTTCAACGTAGCACTTCAAAATCAGTTATTTGAGGGTGGACATGCGGACACGACTCGCCTAGAAATGGGTCCCGTAAACCGGCGAATAAGCTTCTAGGGGCGGCGCGGTATCGGCTGGTCGCGCATAGCGGCCTGCCAGGCGACGACGGCGAGGACAACAGCCGACTGCCTGAGATCCTCGACCTTCACGGCATCCGCCAGATCGGCATTGGTGTGTCGTGTGCGCACGTCGTAGTTGCGGAAATCCTTGATCACGGTGAAAGCCGGAATGCCCACCGCGTCGAACGGCAAATGGTCTGTGGCCCCGATCCCTTCGATGACATTCCGTCGCACGCCGATATCGCGCAGCGGCTCGAGCCAACCGTCGAAGATCCGCTTGGCCGCCTCATTCCGCTGCATGTAGAAGCCGTAGGTCGCTCCCGTACCGGGATCGTCGTTCAGGTAGACCGAGAGCCGGGCCCGCGCGGTCTCGTCTCGAAGATGCCGGTCCACGTAAGACTGAGCGCCGAGCAAACCTTGCTCCTCTCCGGCCCAAAGAGCCACGCGGATTGTCCGGCGCGGCCGAGCGTTGACCGAGGCCAGAATCCGCATCGCTTCCATGACGGCGGTGACGCCATCGGCGTTGTCCGTGGCGCCTGTCGCCGTGTGCCACGAGTCCAGGTGAGCTCCCACGAGCACCACCTCGTCGCGTAAGACAGGATCAGCGCCAGGTATTTCGGCGAGAACGTTGTAGCTATTGCGATCGTTCTCATAAAAGCGGGCGCCAACTTCGATGCGGAGCTGGACGGGCACACCGGCCTGGACCAGACGAACAAGCATGTTGTAATGCTCCGCTGCGAGTACCACGGAAGGCACCTCATTGCGGGCCGTGTCGCGGTTGCCCTGCACGCGCACGGTTCCATGCTCCATGGCTCCCGGCCGTAGCGCGACGCCTGCCGCATGGGCCTTGAGACGCGTGAGCATCTCGAGGGCCGGCGTGGCGCTGGAGGGCCCTGGCAGTGGCGGGTTTCCTGTCTGCACGGGTCCGTTGCCGTCGGACGGCTGCATCCGGTCAGTCCGCAAAAACTCCGTCTGCTGCCGGTGCGTCAGGACAATTGCGCCGCGCAGGCGCTCGTCGAGGCGCGCGATGTCGATCGCTGTACTATCGCCAATGTAGATCGGCGCGCCCGTCAGGACCCCGGCGGTCGGAGGAGACCACGCCTCGGCATACCCTATCAGGGGCATATAACGGGGCGCGATCATCTCGACAGTGAGTTTCTCGAGCTCCCACCCGCGGCCGAACTCGAACGGCTCCAGTTGTGGATTTTGAAGGCCCCACCTGCGGAAGCGCTCCAGGGCCCAGCGCGCGGCCTCCAAATGGGCCGGCGACCCCGTCAGGCGCGCCCCGAACACGTCCGTCAGAGTGTGGAAGAGAACCGGCGCCTCGGAGCTGCGCAGTCCTTCGGCCTTGATGGCGTTTATCACTGTCTCCTGTGCCCGGTTGTTCGGTCCCTGTGCCGCCCCTCCTGCGTGGAGCAGTGCGGCCAAAACGGCAAATGCCGCTCCGATTCCCAAGCGCCTTCCTCTCATGTTCATCGGTTCCTTTCGACGAAAGCACGCCAACAGCTATTGTTCCGGCGCTTTGACGGCGTAGGTGTAGAGCTTCTCGGGTGGGGTGATTCGGCGCTCCGCGATTAGAGCGTCGGTGACCTGGTTGGCGATGATGTTGTAGTACCACGCGAAAAATTCCGCAAAGGCGATGTAGCGGCCGGAGGACATTAGCCCGCCGAGCTTCAAAAACTCTTCACGACGATTTTTGAAATACGGCAGGAGCTTGTCGCGTGAAAACAGGCCGATGAAAGTGCGATATTTACGCGCGTCGGCATCTTCAAAGATCGGGTCTTTACCGCGAAGGTCATCGGGGTTGAGTTTCTCTTCAGGAAGGGCCGTCCCGATTGTGACAACACGGTAGCCCGCGGATTCGCGCAGCTCGCGGCGCAGCTTCCCTGCGGCTTCGAGATTGCTCTCCACAAGCCAGGCAAAATATCGATCGGATTTGCCGCGCCGGCGTGGTGGAGGCATTAACGTTTTATCTTCATAAAACGCGTCCATCATGCCGCCCAGCAGGATGCCGGAGACGACGGTCTCATACATGAGACGGCCTTTGGGAATTCCCTTCGCGCCTTCGAGAGAATCGGCCATCGTTTCTATATCTTTCCAGTTATCCAGGATGAGCTTCGTGAATTCCTGCGTATGCTTCCGCAGCGGTTCTCGCATTCGATCGAAGTCGCGTTCACGGATCACGGGCAGGAGCGGACGCGTATCATACTCGTCGAGGCGCCCAACGAGGCGCTCGTCTTCGAGCTTGTCGGATACTTTTGAGACGTCAGACGTGGACACCTTCAATTGCTTGGAGATTTTGTCGATCGACCAGCCTTCCGCGTACGCCACAACGATTTCGCGCGCGAGGTCTTCCTTCATCAGGTCCTCCGCCTGGCGCGACCACGGATACGAGCCGAATTGAAAGTCTGCATGGACATCCGGCTTCTTGACCGGCTTCTGGGCCAGCAGCAAAACGAGTGGAATTACCAGAAAATTTCTCACC
>MNKP01000078.1 GCA_001920875.1 Acidobacteria bacterium 13_1_20CM_2_55_15 | reverse complement strand
AATTTTTACTTCGAAACTCCGCGCGGGGTGGATCAACTGGAGCTCGAAGAGCTTTGTTGCGATGCCGTCAGGGAAGCCACATTACGAGGATATTTGCGTCAAAACTCGGTGGACAGCGTTGATGGCAAAAACACCGGCGATAATCTCGGTCCGGGCAGCCCCGTCTTTCATTGGGAGCAAACACGCGATTCCAATATTCATGTTCGTCTGATCCTTAAAGGGGGAGGTTGCGAGAACATGAGCGCGCAATATAGCCTTCCCGCTGAGATACAAGGCAAACGCGTCGACAGAAATCTCGGAGGCGTTCGTGTGTGTATTCTCGACGCGATTTGGAGGGCTCAGGGGAAGGGTTGCGGCCCGGGGTTCATCGGCGTCGCGATCGGCGGCGACCGCGCGTCGGGTTACGAATTCGCGAAGCGCCAGCTCTTGAGGAACGTTGACGACTCCAGCCCGGATCCTGCTTTGGCCGAGTTGGAAGCGCGAATCATGAGGGAGGCGAATACCCTGGATATTGGCCCCATGGGATTTTCAGGCAAGTTTACGATCGGCTGTTGCAAAATCGACAAGCTCAACCGCTTGCCCGCTTCATTCTTTGTCTCCGTGGCATACATGTGCTGGGCGTATCGCCGGCGCGGAGTCGTCCTGGATGTGAATGGAAGTGTTGTTGAATGGCTGTACCAGGCACCGCACGAATTCCAGCATCAGGAGGAACTGCCGGATCTCACGTTACCTGCAGCGGACGTGGTGCGATTGAGCACGCCTCTGAGCGAAGCCGATATTCGTAAGCTGAAAATCGGCGATGTCGTACTGCTGGATGGGATCGTTTTTACCGGCCGGGATGCGGTGCATAAATATCTGCACGACGGAGGAGAGCTCGACGTCATACGGCACGGTGTCATTTACCATTGCGGTCCCGTGGTTTTGAAAGAAAATGGGCAATACCGCGTTCTTGCGGCCGGACCGACGACCTCGATACGTGAAGAACCTTATCAAGCCGGCATCATCAAGCGATTCGGCCTGAAGGCAGTCATCGGAAAAGGGGGCATGGGAGCAAAGACGCAGAAGGCCTGTCAGGAAAACGGTTGCGTCTATCTTCATGCGATTGGCGGCGCGGCTCAAATCTATGCACAATGCGTTCAACGCGTGTTGAGCGTGCGTCTGGAGCAGTTCGGCAGTCCGGAAGCCGTCTGGGAGCTTCAGGTTGAGAACTTTCCTGCGGTGGTCACGATCGACAGTCACGGAAACAATCTTCAGCAGGCCGTGACCGACCGTTCGCGCGAGCTATTCGCAGCTGCTCTTTAATCGGGCCGGCAGCCGGAGAACATGATCTCGGAATCAAAATCCAATCTCTGGTTCGATCGAAGATAAATTGCGGTTGTTATCTGGCCCGCCGCGCCCAAATTGGTCTATCCCGCCAGAGCGGCGCGGATTGCTTGGCCGAAGCGTTGGGAATCCGGCGGTCCTTCGGCAAGGATGATGTTATTGTGGATGAGAAGTGTTTCCTTGACGTACTTCGCACCGGCGTCTTCCAATTCCTGGATCGCTTCCGGAAGAAAATAAACGGTCGCTTCGCGGCTGGCGAGGAGTTTCGCCTTGGCGAGCACAACCGTCGCGAGGCAAATCGCGGCGACGACCTTGCCGGCAGCCGCGATGGCCGTGACGAGTTCCTGAAGTTTTTTGTCGTTCCATAAAAATTCAGGTGCTGACGAGCCGCCGCAGAGCACCAGACCCGCATAGTCGTCGGCCTTTGCATCGGCGATTGAGATATCGGCCTGGGCCGAGCCTCCCTTCATCCCGCGGCATATCCGTGCTGTGGTGGAGGCAACGACAATGGTCGCCCCTTCATCTTGGAGAATCTTCTTCGGTTCGAAGAATTCTTCGTCTCTGAACTGAGTGGGAGGAATCACAATAAGAATTTTTTTTCCGTCCAGCTTCATGTTGGTTGACGTGGGGCCCACCCCGCCGATTCCCCCACCTTCTCGCGGCATTATAGCGTGTACCTGTTAGAATGTTTACGATGATTCATTTGAAGAGCCCTAAAGAAATCGAAACCATGAGGGGGGCCAGCAAGATTGTCGCGGAAATTTTGTTGGAGCTCCGCGAGAACATTCATGACGGAGCTACAACGGCCGACATCGACAAAATCGCGGAAGACCTGACTCTGAAAAAGAAGGCCAAGCCGGCCTTTAAGGGCTATCGGGGCTTTCCCGCAAGCCTGTGCATTTCCGTCAACGATCAAGTCGTCCACGGCATTCCTTCGCCGAAACGTTTGTTGAAGAAGGGTGACATTGTCGGGCTTGATTTCGGCGTCATCTACGATGGTTATTACGGTGATTCCGCCATGACCGTCGCCATCGGCGAAATTCCTCCCGAAGTCGAGCGTCTCGTTAAAATCACGGAGCAGTGTCTCTACCGTGCAATCGAACAGGCCCTGCCGGGAAATTTCATCTCCGATATTTCAGCCGCAGTTCAAAGGCTCGCGGATGCGAACAACTATGGAATCGTTCGTGAATTTTGCGGCCACGGCATCGGCCGCTCGCTTCACGAAGATCCGCCGGTTCTGAATTACGTCCAGAACGGCAAAGGCCCAAAAATCAGACCGGGGTTTGTCCTTGCTATCGAGCCGATGATCAATTTGGGAACCGACAAGGTGAAAGTCCTCGAAGACGGTTGGACCGTTGTGACCGCCGATGGAAAACCCTCCGCGCATTTTGAGCACACCGTTGCTGTTACGCCAAACGGTCCCGAAATTCTGACCAAAATTTAATTGGCTGGTCCGTAGTATCCGTGACGATAGGTCGCGTAAAGCTTCGTGGTCCGGGGCGTCCCTCGGGGCGGAATGACGTCGACGCGCACTGAACGCCATTGGCCTGATCGTGACGGATTGGACGGGATGTAACCTAGGGTGTATTGCTCGCGCAGGTCCCGCGCCACGCGCTCCATATCGGCGCGTGCTTCTTCGACGGTTAAGGGAAAGAATGCCCGGCCGCCGCTGGCCTCTGCAATTCGCACAAGAGAGTCTTCGGCTTTTTGTCCGCCGGATTCGCTGAGTAGTCCCACTGTATACACGGCGACGTGAGCGTGTTGAGTTGCTTCGATTGCTTCGTTCAACGTGTGTTTGCTGGAATTGTCGACTCCGTCGGTCATCAGCAGTACGGCTTTCTTTGAACGTGTCGCATAATGCATGTGATCGAGCGCCAGGATCAATGCATCGTAGATTGCGGTTTGGCCGTAAGGTTTGACGGCGGCCAGCGTCTCTTCAAGAACAGGAATGCTGTTGGTGAAATCCCGATCGAGGCGTGCCGCATCATCGAAATGGACAATGAACGTTTCGTCCTCCGGGTTACTCATGCGCACGAACGACAGAGCTGCCGCATCGAGCCGCTGTTTGCGGGGCTCCATGCTGCGGCTGTTGTCAATGACCAGGCCAAGGCTGATTGGAAGATCTTCGTGTTTGAATACAGAAAGCTGTTGTTCCGACTGATTCTCGAAAACGCGGAAGTGTTCCTTATTTAGATTCCCGACGGGACGATCCTTCTCATCAGTGACATTCACGTGGACTTCGGTGAGATCCACGTTCACATTCAGCTTGAAAATGCTTTCCTCTTGTGCCCACAGAACAGAAGCAATCAGAACATAAATAACGATAAGTGTCTTTACTCTCATTACAAGTAATTAACCGCGCGGCATTGTAGCCGAAGGTCTACAGGTCCGCACTACTTTTTTGAAAACTTTTTGGACAGATTGTCACGCGCCGTAGTTTCTTATGCTTGCGTCATTCCAAATCCGGGATACTAGTTCGACGCCGGTACGGAGGAAACGTTGGTCGCCCGGGTAATAGAAATACTGTCAGGTCTGATCGTCGGCACGATTTCTGCGCTGGGTTATCCCGGCGTGATACTGCTGATGGGGATCGAGTCGGCATGTATCCCTCTGCCTTCAGAAATCATCATGCCGTTCTCCGGCTATCTGGTTTACACGGGGAGATTCAATTTGTGGGCGGTTTCGGTTGCGGGTGCTGTCGGATGCGTTGTTGGATCCATCGTCGCGTACGGAGTCGGCATGTACGGCGGACGCCCGGTGATCGAAAAATACGGCCGTTATGTTTTAATTTCGCAGCACGATCTGGATCTCGCGGATCGGTGGTTCGCGCGATATGGTGAGATGATCGTCTTCGGCAGCCGGTTGTTGCCGGTGATCAGGACTTTTATCGCCTTTCCAGCCGGTGTCGCAAAGATGAATATGACTCGATTCGTTGTCTATACCTTTCTGGGCTCACTTCCATGGTGCCTCGGCCTGGCTTATGTGGGACAGGTCCTGGGCGAACAGTGGGATAAGAACGATACTCTGAAGACGTGGTTTCATAGTTTTGACTTCGTAATCGGGATCATCGCAATTCTTGCCGCTGTTTGGTGGGTTTGGCGTCACCTCAAAAACATGCCTGCAGACAACGCGAGCATCAGATCATGACCGTCATTCGCTGGATCGTCATCTTTGTATTTGTCGGTTATGCCTGGCGGCGAAAATCGCTGACAACCTGGATTCTCGTCGCCATGATTGTCGGGGCCGAGGTCGGCAATGATTGGCCCGGCGTTGCTGTCAACCTCAGGCTGCTGAGTCTGATCTTTTTGAATCTCATCAGGACGATCATTGCGCCGCTGTTGTTCGCCACTCTGGTTGTGGGAATTGCCGGACACGCCAGCCTGCGGCAAGTCGGACGAATGGGGTTAAAGGCGCTGGTCTATTTCGAAATCGTCACAACACTCGCACTCTTGATTGGGGTTGTGGCGATCAACTTCAGCAAAGCCGGTGTTGGTGTGACTCTGCCTGCGGCCCCAGCGGCGCCGCAAATAACTGCGCCGGCCCCGCAAAGCGCATCCGACATCATCCTCCACATATTTCCGGAGAATATCGCAAAGTCGATTGCGGAGGGTCAGGTCCTGCAGATCGTCGTTTTCAGCATTCTCTTCGGGATCGCGCTAGCTTTGGTGAAGGAAAGCAAACGCCAGCCTGTTCTTTCGTTCTGCGAAAGTTTGTCGGAAACGATGTTCAAGTTCACGAACATCGTTATGATGTTTGCACCAGTCGGAGTGGGTGCCGCAATAGCCTACACAGTGGCACATATGGGGCTGGGTGTTCTGGTCAACCTTTTCAAACTGCTGGCCACGCTCTATGCGGCCTTGCTGATCTTCATCGGTTGCGTTCTCGTTCCTGTCGCGGTTATTGCGAGAGTGCCGATTCGGGAGTTTGCGAAAGCGATTGTCGAGCCGGTATCGATTGCATTCGCAACGACGAGCTCGGAGGCCGCTCTTCCTCGCGCCATGGAGCAAATGGAACGTATCGGAGTCCCGCGGCAAATCGTCGCCTTCGTCATTCCGACCGGCTATAGCTTCAATCTCGATGGTTCGTCCCTATACCTTTCACTCGCTTCCATCTTTGTCGCGCAGGTTGCGGGCATTCAGATGAGTCTCGGCCAGCAGCTTCTGATGGTGTTCACACTGATGCTGACAAGCAAAGGCGTTGCCGGCGTGCCCCGAGCAGCGCTCGTCATCCTGCTGGGTACCGTCGCATCCTTTCATCTTCCCGCCGAGCCTGTGTTCATCATCCTCGGAATCGACGAACTGATGGACATGGCGCGAACATCGGTGAACGTGTTGGGAAATTGTCTCGCATCCGTCGTGATCGCCCGGTGGGAAGGCCAGTTCAAAACAGAATCAAGAGGCCCGGTCAGAACGCAGACAGTTTCTCTATAACTTTGAACGCGTAAAACAAACCAAAGATTGTACTCAACACGCCGGCGAACGCGCGCATCGGCAGCAGCGCGCCCTGGAAAAAACGCGCGCCGAGGCTGATGGGCAGACCAATTAAGGTGGTCATGATCAGCATTCCGCCGATGGAACCAAACCCGAACACGAGTAAATACACCAAACCGAACGTTGGCGTGCCGTTTCGGACAACTTCTGAAAGCACTAGAAGCGTTAAGGCGGCCGAGCCGGCTAATCCATGAACGACGCCGACCAGCACCGGGCGCCAGCCCGAGAGGCCGCTATGCTCGTGGTTGGGTGTCGTTTCAGCGTTGTGCGTTTGAGAGTGGTCATGGAAATGAAGATGGATATGAGACTTTCCATTGTGTGTATGTGCGTGGACGTGAATATCCGGGCGATTGCGAAGCATCAGGTATAGGAGGCGCGTTCCCAGAAAGATGATCATCAGCGCGACGACCAGTTCGAGGAGGTTTGCGACGTGCTCGGGAATTGCAATGCCAACAGCGATCACGAAGAAGCCGGCGACAACGAGCGCGGCGGTGTGTCCCACACCCCACAATAACCCAACGGATGCCGACTGCCAGACCGAATGCCTCTCCGAAACAATAGAGGAAATTGCCGCGAGATGATCCGCCTCCGTGGCGTGCTTCAGACCTAATGAGAAGCCCAAACCCAAGATCGCTGCGACGGATCCATTCATAACTAAAACGTACAGAAGCGGTGACCGTCAATCCAGTTCGGACGGAATGTACAACTCTCCCCTCCCCCGCAGAGGAGGGGAATGAGCTAGGGAAGGTGCATTGACACCTCAGCCACCCTGATGCTCTAATCGAAAATTCAGCAGGGGCGGTTAGCTCAGCTGGGAGAGCGCGGCGTTCGCAACGCCGAGGCCGAGGGTTCGAATCCCTTACCGTCCATCAGCCCTTACGCCGTCCGGATCATCTTCTGCAACTTGTTTCTGCCTTCCTGGACGTATTCCTTTGCGTCACCGAAGACTTCCATCACCTGTTGGTACCCATCGCTGACCTGCTCCCGAAGGTCATTTTGCAAGTCATCGAGCTGATGGACTGCTTTCTTCGAGAACCGCCGAATCTGCTTGCGGGTTTCAACGCCGGACTTGGGCGCATATAGCAGCGCAACCGCCGTGCCCACAGCCGCTCCGGTCAAAAAGAATCCGACTACCTGGGTTTTTGAAAATCCTCTCATGCAATTTACCTCCAATGGAGTCAAAATCAGCATAGCACTAAGTCGAATGTGTGCGAGAATTTGACGCACAATGAAAGCAAGCGTTGCATTACTGCTTTTGGTTGTAGCGATCTACGGATTCCAACGTACACCGCCTTCAGCTCTGAAAAGCTCGCCGTTCAGCGAACAACGGGCGGACACGGATCTTCGAACGATTGTCGGCTTTGGACCGCGGCCCGCGGGAAGCGAGGCCCTGGCAAAAGCGCGAAGCTATATCGTTTCGGAACTGTCCAAGGCGGGACTCAAACCTCAATTGGATGAATTCGACGCCCGTACACCAAAGGGATTCCGCCACATGGTGAACATCCGGGCTATGCGTTCCGGATTGAAACCCACAATCATCGCACTTACGGGCCACTATGACACGAAAGTCTTCGACCGATTTTTTTTCACCGGAGCCAATGACGGAGGTTCGAGCGCGGCGTGGTTGCTGGAGTTTGCACGCGCGACAGAGCGGCTGAAGCTCGAAAATACTCTCGAATTTGTTTTCTTTGATGGCGAAGAAGCCGTTGTCGAATGGACCGATGAGGACAGCGTTTACGGCAGCCGCCACGACGTCGACCGCCGCTACCGTGACCGGAAGTTGAATGATCTGAAGGCGATGATTCTTGTCGATATGATTGGCGACAAAAACCTCAATATCCGCCAGGAGAGTCAATCCACAGGCTGGTTGAAAAACTTAATTTGGGATACGGCGCATTCGAGGGGCTACACGAAGGAATTTCCCAACGAGCAGATCGAAGTCTCCGACGATCACGTGCCGTATTTGAAGGCAGCAATTCCTTCCGCCGACCTCATTGATTTCGACTATCCGTGCTGGCATGAGGCTTGCGACACGCTCGACAAGGTAAGTGCCCACAGCTTGAAGATCGTCGGAGACGTTGTATATTTCAGCCTTCCCGAGATCGACCGGCGTGTGAGTCAGAACGCCAACCGCTAGTCGCCCGGTTCTTTCGCTCGCTTCTTACCGAAGACATAGGCCACGACAACTCCCAACAGGTATAGCGCAACCATTGGTATGGCCATCATCATCATGTTTGGAATATCGGTAGTGGGGGTAATTATCGCGGCGACAACGAAGGCGATCAAGATCGCGTATCGTGTATTGCGAAGCAGAAAGGGACCACTGACAAGGCCAATGCGCGCCAGGATAAAAATAAGGGCCGGTATTTCGAAAATCACCGCCAAGCCAAGCTCAACCATGATGAACAGGTCGAAATACTGGCTGGCATTGATCAGCGCCGTCACTCCCATGTTCTTTTCCCACTCGAGCAGGAACTGGAGAGCGAACGGGAAGGCCACGAAATAACCGAAGAGACCACCCACGATGAACAGCAGCGATGAAAAGAAGATGAAGGGTAACGCGTACTTGCGCTCGTGTTTATACAGGCCCGGCGCGATAAAAAGCCATACCTGGCCCAGCACAAATGGCGATGCCAGAAACACGGCTGCCATCAGTGCCAATTTCAATTCGAGGTTGAAGCCTTCCGTCGGCGAGGAAACCACCAGAGAGCTGACGCCGGCTTTGTAAATCGGAGCGGCGACGGTACGAAACAACGCATCGGCGAACGTCCAGCAAACGCCCAGGGCAACACCAATTGAAATCAGGCTGTGAATGATCCGTTTGCGCAGTTCCTCGAGGTGATCGAGGAACGACATCTGGCCATGTAATTCTTCTTGTTCTTCTTCTCGCTGACGATCTGTGTCGACGGGCATTACGCGTGTTCTTTCGAAACCGCGGGTTCACTCGGATGGGAGGCTACGGCAGTGGAATGCGAAGGTTCTTGCGGTTTTTCGGCTGTTGTCTCGAGCGACTGGTAGAAGTCGGATTTCATGTCCTGTCCCATGTTGTGAATGTCGTTCTTGACTTCATTCAGGGGCGTTGCGATGTCCTTGACCTGATCTTCCCAACTCGATTTGAGCTCCTCTGTCGCCTTTTTGAACTCCCGGATACCCTTTCCCAGAGATTTTCCGAGTTCAGGCAGCTTCTTCGGTCCGAAGACCAAAAGGGCAACAATGAAAATCAACAACATCTCAGAAAAACCAAGCTGACCCATGGAACCTCCTGCAATTGCGATAATGATAGCATCAGTCGAAAGCGGCGGGGGTTACTTTATTGCCGACGTTGGCGCCCGTCGGGCCGTCTGATACTGTAGGGCGATCGGCTGGCTGAACGGTGACGGTCGTCGAAGGTATGGATAAGTTGAAGAGCGTTCCCTCTCCCTCGGGGACGAGGACGGCGCGGCAGCCGTTTATTGAGGCTTCGCCCTGACGGGCTCGCGCTTCGCGGGGCTGGCGCGCGGGTGAGGGTCGCGCGGAAGCGCGAGCCCGATAGGGCGAAGCCTCTATTCGAATCTGGAGACCTCACCCTGCCCCTCTCCCAGACGGAGAGGGTGGATCTTCCGAAATTTTCAATTTAATCCACCTTCGCAGACCACTACAGTTCACAGGCGCTTCTGCTATAATGCTTTGACTGTTTTTTACAAGGGAGATGACTCAATGAGATTTCGACCGTCGCGCGCGATTTTTTGCCTGGTCCTGATGCTGGTGATCTCTGCCGTTCTTGGCGGCGTACTTGGTGGCCAGGTTCGAGCCACGACGAAAGGCGAAGACGATGTGGATGCGGCTGTTAAGCATTTCTCAGCATTGTTGGGCCTTGTCGAGGAAAACTTCGCGACGGACGTCGATGCCGATAAAGCGGTGTACGGAGCCATAGACGGGATGCTGCGCACGCTGGATCCTCACTCCAAGTTTTTCGATCCCAAGGCATTCAATTCCTTGAGGGAAGACCAGCGCGGCAAGTACTACGGTCTGGGTATTACGGTTACGACCCGGTTTGGAAAGGTTACGGTCGTGTCGCCGCCGTTCCTCGGGTCACCGGCCGAAAAGGTTGGACTTCGTGTAGGCGACGTCATCAGCCACGTCAACGGTGAACCGACACAGGGCATGGACCTGAATGAGGTCGTCTCCAAGCTGAAGGGTCCTCGCGGCACTGCGGTGAAGATCCGCGTTGTGCGTCCAGGGGTTGAGGAACCGATCGAGATGAGCCCCATTCGCGACGAAATCGCCAAGTTCACGATCAATAATTCGTACATGATCCGGCCCCGTGTTGGGTACGTCAAACTCGAGAGCTTTGCCGAGACGACAGGCCAGGAACTGCGCGACGCGCTCCGGAAGCTTGATGTGAAGAATATGGACGGCCTCGTGTTCGATCTTCGTAATAATCCGGGTGGTCTTCTTCAGGAAGCAATCGAAGTGTGCGAAACCTTTCTGCAGAAGGGACAGTTAATCGTCGAAACACGCGGACGGACGCGAGGATCCAATCGGCCCTACGCGTCCCAGAAGCTAAATACGGAAAATTTGTTTCCTCTGGTCGTGTTGATCAATCCACAGAGCGCAAGCGCTTCCGAAATTGTGGCAGGTGCCCTCCAGGACCATGATCGCGCGCTTATCGTCGGCCAAACCAGTTTTGGGAAGGGGCTGGTACAGTCGGTTTATCCGCTCAGTAAAAACGCGGGCCTCGCACTCACGACACAGAAGTGGTACACGCCGAGCGGCCGTTTGATCCAGCGCGACTACTCTCAAATTTCGCAATTTGACTACTATAACCACCGTGAAACCGTCCCGCCGAAAAAGGACGATATCAAGCATTCCGACATCGGCCGGATTGTTTATGGAGGGGGCGGCATAGCACCCGACTACGTCGTTGAAGAACCGAAGGTGAACGAGTTCCAGACAATGCTGGTGAGCAAGTTCGCCTTCTATACGTTTGTGCGAGATTTCCTGGCGAAGAATCCCCCAGTTGATCGGTCTTTCCAGGTTTCCGACGCAATGATTGACCAGTTCAAACAGCACGTTCAAAAGCGCGGAGTTCAGTTCAACGATAAGGATTTCGACGACAACAGGGATTTCATCAGACGGTCGATCAAATACGAAATCTTCTACAACAAATTCGGCGTCTCCGACGCGGCGAAGGTTTTGCTTGAAGATGATCCACAGGTGCTGAAGGCGATCGATTTGATTCCTGAAGCCAAGGATTTGGCCAGCAAAGCGCGGCGGCAGGTTGCAGAGAAGCGATGAATTAGGTGCGACTCCCTCTCCCTCTGGGAGAGGGCGCGAAGCGCGAGCCTGATAGGGCGAAGCCTCAAGAAAGGGTGAGGGTCTCAAGATTTGACCGAGACCTGCAACCCTCACCCGGCGCGCCAGCCCGCTGGCTGTCGCGCCGACCTCTCCCAAAGGGAGAGGGTTTCCAACCATGCAGTGCATTCCAGTCCGGTTGAATCGCAGTTCCTACGATATTCTCGTCGGGACTGGCGTGTCGGATGATCTTGAAAAACATCTCAGCCGGGCCGGCCTTTGTGAACCGTTTCTCGTTATTTCACAACCTCGTATTCTCAAAGCCGTTGGGAAAAGTCTGAAGAAACGATTTCCAGTCGTGTCCATTCCCGATGGTGAGCGTGCGAAGAGTTTGACGACCGTTTCCCGCCTGCTCGATCGGATGGTCCAGCTAAAGCTGACGCGGCAATCCACCGTGATCGCCTTTGGGGGAGGCGTTGTTGGGGATGTCGCGGGGTTTGTCGCTTCGATTTACATGCGCGGAATCGCGGTTGTCCAGATTCCAACGACGCTTTTAGCACAAGTCGATTCCAGCATCGGAGGCAAGACGGGCGTCAATCATCGTGTTGCGAAGAATCTCATCGGAACGTTTTACCAGCCGCGACTTGTGCTTTCTGATCCTCTCATTCTGCAAATGCTGCCGGAACGGGAATACGCCAGCGGTCTGTACGAGGCACTGAAGTACGGCGTCATTGGAGACCCCGCGTTGTTCGAGGAGTTCGAACGGAACACATCGATGCTGAAAAAGCGCGATCCGGAGGCTGTCGAGCGTCTTGTCGCACGATGTGCGGCCATTAAAGCAGAAGTGGTCATGTCGGACGAGAAAGAGAGCGACCTGCGACGGATTCTCAATTTCGGCCACACTGTTGGCCACGCGCTGGAAGCAGCGGCCCTGTACCGGCGAATTAAACACGGGGAGGCCGTCGGTTATGGAATGGTGGCCGCTGCTCGTATCGGCCGCGCGCTTGAAAAGATCAACGACTGGGACGTTCATCGGATCGAAAACGCGATTTCTTCGATCGGGCGGTTGCCGGCGTTGGACGGAGTCAGCAGCAAAGACGTGCTCGGTGCTATACAGCATGACAAGAAGGTCCGCAATGGCGCGATTCATTTTGTCCTGCCGCGCACGATTGGAAGTGTGGAAATCACAGCCGAGGTGCCTTTTGAAATTGTGCGCGAGGTGGTAAAGGGAATCCTGAATGACGGAAAGAGATTATTCGGGCCCGGATAGCCGTCGTGTCCAGCAGATGTTTGCTGGAATCGCCCATCGCTACGATTTCCTCAATCATTTTCTCTCCCTCTCTGTCGATCGTCGCTGGCGAAACGCAGCGGCTCGAAAAGTCCGCGATTTGGCCGGTCCCACACCTCCAACGTGCCTCGACCTATGCAGCGGTACAGGGGACCTGGCCATTGCATTACAACAGCATTTGCAAACTCAGATTATCGCGTCCGACTTTTGCCATCCGATGCTGACGCGCGCAAGAGGAAAGTTCGGCAGAAGCGCCATTCGCGTTGTTGAAGCTGATGCGCTTGATTTGCCCTTTCCAAATACCTCGTTCGACGCGGTAACGATGGCATTTGGGCTGCGGAACCTGGAGGATCCTTATCGGGGTTTATGCGAAATTAACCGTGTTCTCAAGCCGCACGGGGCCGCGGTGATTCTCGAGTTTTCCAAACCCGTCCTACCGGTATTCGACCAGATCTTCGACTTCTACTTCAGAGCCATTCTGCCATGCCTCGGGGGAGTGATTTCGGGCGACAGTACCGCCTATCAGTACTTACCGGATTCGGTCCGAAGGTTTCCCGATCAGGAACATGTTTTGGAATTGCTGCGGAGAGCGGAATTTGCGGAAACGGGCTACAAGAATCTCAGCGGCGGAATCGCGGCCCTGCATTGGGGCTTTGCCCATAAGTCCCCTCCTAACTCAGGAGGGGAGTGAGCCTAACCATTCCCGGCTTCACTCCAGTTCGTATTCTTTGACCTTATTCAGGAGCGTCTTGTAGGAGACGTTCAACGTCTCGGCCGCCTGGGTTTTATTCCAATTGCTGAGATCCAGTACCTGTTTGATCTTGGCCTTTTCTGCAACGCAGGCTGCGCGGTTGGAAACATCGGACAAGGATCCGGAAAGATCGAGAAAATGAACAAAGTCTTCCGAACGCTTTCGGCCCTGAAAAGCGAAATTCAAATCTTCCGGCCGGATGGTCTTGCCGTCTGAGAGAATGACTGCGCGTTCGATTGTATTTTGAAGCTCGCGAACGTTTCCAGGCCATGAATATTGTTCCAAGGCTCCTGCGGCCTCGGGACTGAGCTGCAGCGACTGGCGGTGAAGGTCCTTGGAAAACTTTTCGACGAAAAATTGGGCGAGCAGCCGGACATCCGAAATCCGCTCGCGCAACGGTGGAATGTGAATCGGAAACACCGAGAGACGAAAGAATAAATCCTCGCGGAATTCCTTCTTGGCCACGAGATCTTGAAGGTTCCGGTTCGTAGCCGCCACCACGCGTGTAGCAACGCGAATTGTCTCTAGACCGCCAATCCGCTCGAACGACTGTTCCTCGATGACCCGAAGCACCTTGGCCTGCACCGACAGGTGAAGCTCACCGATCTCATCGAGAAAAATAGTTCCGAGATCGGCGAGCTCGAATTTTCCCGCTTTGCGGCTGAAGGCGCCCGTATAGGATCCCTTTTCATGCCCAAACAGCTCGTTCTCGATCAAGGTGTGAGGAATGGCAGCACAATTCACGGTCACGAAGGGCTTGTCTCGCCTTGGGCTAAGCTGATGAATCGCACGCGAAAATACTTCCTTGCCGGTACCGCTCTCACCGGTGAGCAGAACGGTAGCATCGGTCGGGGCCACCCGTTGAATGGATTGACTGACTGTTTGGATGGCGGCGCTGTCCCCTATGATCTTGGGAATGCCGTATGCTCGTTGGAATTCTTCTCTCAATAGGATGTTTTCCAGCATCAGCCGGCGCTGCTCAACGGCACGATTGATCAACAGGAGAAGGTGCGAAATATCGATGGGCTTCGGCACAAAATCGAAGGCGCCCTGTTTCATGGCTTCGACTGCTTCTTCGATGGTTCCGAACGCAGTCATGAGCAGGACGGGAATTGTCGCGTCGGTCTCTTTTTGTATTTTGAGAATCTCCAGACCCGAGAGTGTGGGCAGCCGCAGATCGGTGATCACAAGCTGGTACGGCTGTTTGCGGATTTTTTCGGCCGCGATGTTGCCGTCCGCCGCTTCATCCACTTGATAACCCGCCCGTTTTATTGCCGTGGACAGCATCTGTCGCAAGCTGTCCTTGTCTTCTACAAGGAGAATTTTCACACTCGGATAATATCAGTTTGCTGAGCGTAGCTGCAGATTTCTGGGAATTGTCCTCAGCTTTAATGAATGCGTCGGCTGTCTGCCGGTGCTGAGTCTGTCGGCTGTTTGAACCGTCAATTGAACATCGACCCGTGCGATTGAAATACGATTTGCCAGTGAAGTCGGGGCGACAACGTTGCCGGATGAGTCGAAGTAAGTGAAGTTCAGAGCAGTGAAGTTCTTCCCGATCTCGTTTGCAGCGGACCACTGAGGGCTTGCCGGGTTGCTCATGTCAGTGGCGGTTGCGCGACGGACACTGTTGCCGCTCAGATAAATCGATACAGCTTCCTCGAGCGTGACCGTCGGAAGGCGGATGAAACGGATTGTGTTGTTCGTGTTCGAAGTTTGCCGCGGGGTTATAGTCAAGCTTGCGGAGGTGACGGCATTTAGTTCCGCCCGCACCCAGGTCCAGGTGGAGTTAGAAGCCGCGCCCCAGAGATAGATGAACTTGCCGGAGGGCAATGTGGTACCCAAAGCCGCCGAGAAGGCCGATCCGTCATTGACGGAAACAGTGCTTTGCAGGTTCAGGGTCACATCAAGCGGCGGCACGCCGGTCACCGCGCTCTCAGCGTCAGAGAGTCCCGCGCGGAAGTCGATGCGGCTGTTCGTCGACGCCGGGAGAACGACAGCCATCGATTCCACCATCGCGGTATCAAACTTCGAGCTGTGCACGGGTACTCCCTGGCCAGCCATCCGAATCTCGTCGGCAATCTGCGAAGCCACGACTCGCGCAGTCTGCTGCATGTCCATAACGAGAGTCCGATCTCGGACGACACGTTCGTTGTGCTGAAAAAGATGAAACATCATCGCGCTGAGGGCAAGAGTCGTTGCCAGCGCCAACAGCAATTCAATTAGGGAGAAACCGCGCGACCGATTAATCATCAGAACGTGCCGCTTACAAGAGTGGTGGCTCGGATCAACTCGCTCTGTTTGCGATTTGATGCATTTTCGGCATATATCGTAATGGTGACAGTTCTCAGCGCGCCGCCGCGTACCTGCCAGACGCGCATGTATTTCGTATCGTAGGTAATATCATCCGCTCCATCGGCCCAGAGCGGATCATTTAATGGCGTCGATCGAAACTGCTCCATCTTGTCGTACAGCAAAGCAGCCGCCACTGCTGCCTGTCGATTGGCTATATCGGCCCGGACGGCGAGAGAAAACATCGAGGCTACGGCAGCCAATCCACACGCCACAACGGCGGAAGTGATCACTACTTCAATCAGTGTGAATCCACGATTCGGCAACGGGTAATCCGGTTGGGGCTGGAAAAAGGGCGGGCAAGCGAAACATTAAAACGGTGTCATGCTGAAATCAACACCGTAACTGTATCGCCGCCCAATGAGCGCCGACGTCCAGCATTTCGACATAGCCGGCGGTCATAGACGTCATAGACCGCCGCTACAGTTGAGACCTACGCCTTTCACAGAGCAGTTATTAGCTTTGGGAGAGTTATCGTGAAGCGCGTACCTTCGCCTTCGGCGCTTTGAACCTCGATTCGGCCGTTATGTGCCAGCACGATCTTTTGTACCAACGATAAGCCGAGGCCCGTGCCGTGCGTTTTGGTCGTAAAGAAGGGCAGAAATATCTTCGAGATCACATTGTGGGGGATGCCTCGTCCATCGTCTTCGATCAAGATCCGAATGTAACCTCGCTCCTTTACGACGGATACCGATATCGCGCCCTTGGAATCATTCAATGCTTCGACCGCGTTGATCAGCAGATTGAGGAAGGATTGACGCATCAAAATCGGATCGCAGGCAGTCACCGCTTTGCTGCCGCCCGCGAACCGCACCTCATAAGGGCCGGGACGCAGGTTTCGAACATCGGCAATGGCATTTGCCAACAAATCGGTCAGATCGACATCATGCATCGATGTATACACCGGATGCGCGAAGTTCAAGAAGTCTGTCACCATGCGCGAAAGAGCCTGTGACTCTTTATGAATCTCAAGTGCATAGTTGTGGAGTGTGACGACATTCGTCTCCTCGGTCGACAGTTGGGCGTATCCCAAGATCGTTGCCAGAGAGTTCTTGAATTCATGAGCGATGCCGGCCGACATTTCACCGAGGGCGGCGAAATTTTCCTTAAGCTTGATTTGGTTTTGGAGTTCAACGATTTCGGTAAGGTCCGATAAGAGGCAGATGGCGCCCTCGGCCATTCCGTCCGAATCGGTAATGGGCGACAGGTTGATTCCGATCAATTTGTCGATACCGGCCTGGTTCGGCACATTAAATTCGAGTCGCGTAAATGCTTCCCCATATTCGAGACAGCGCCGGAGCAAGCCCTCCAGTGTTTCAGCCTCTCGGACCAAGTCCCGCAAACGGGAGTTGCGGGTCAATGTGCCTTCGAAAATCCGTTCGCTCGCCGGGTTGTGTGCAACGATCCTGCCTTGGCGATCGACCACAATTAGACCACTCGGCATTTTGTCCGTGACGCGCTCGCTCAGTATTGGATTCATAGGCTCGGCTGAATGATGCGGTCGATGTACCAATTAATGAATTCGTCGCCATAGAGGACCACGACGATTCCTGCTGCTGCTAGGAAGGTTCCGAACGGCAGCTCATATTGGCGAGATTTACCTGCAACGCGAATGTAGAGCAGTCCGATAACGACTCCAAGGAGCGATCCAATCAGGATCGTTAAAAGTGCTAGGGGGGCGCCCAACAAGGCACCCACCATGGCCATCATCTTGACGTCACCAAATCCCATTCCTTCGATGCCGCGCAGGCGAAAGTATGCTTCGCCTACTCCCCACAGCAACCCTCCGCCAATAAAGACTCCGAGAAGACTTGCCGTCAGCGCTATTACCCGGGAGTTCGTCGTCTCGAGGCCGATAGTACGTAACAGGCGCACCGCCAGAGAACTAGGTTGCGCGAGATAAACACTGGCGAGAATGCCGACCCAGATCCCATTCAGTGTAATCGGATCCGGTAGAATCCGATGATCGAGATCGATGAAAGCGAGCACAATCAATGCTGCAGAGAACGAGAAAAAGATGACCCATTCGATGCCTAATCCGAACTTGTCATACATCAAGAGACCGACGATGCCGCTGAGTGCCTCAACGAGAGGATATCTTATGGAAATCTTTCTGTTGCACTGCCGGCAGCGGCCTCCCAGTAGAAAGTAACTCAGAATCGGCACGTTGTCATACCAGCGAATGAGCCGCTTACAATTCGGACAATGGGACCGCGGCCTGATGATCGAGTTGCCCTCCGGAAGGCGACGAATAACTACATTTAAAAAGCTGCCAATGACGACTCCGAAAACCACGGCGATCGCTAAAGCCATCAGCGCAGTATACGGAACTCCTTTTGGAAAACATAGCGGGCGCCCATGTAGGCGATTGCCAGACCGCGCCACCCGTCAAGAAAGCCTGCCCGAAGCAAAAAGGCTTTGAGAAATACGAGAGGAGGTGCCAGCAGAAGTCTGCCAATATTTCCTCGCCGTCCGCTTGAACGCGCGGCACGCGCGGCAAGCTCGCTATAGCGGGCGATGCGGGCGGCGTGATCGTTCCAGTCCCGGTAAGGGAAGTGGAGAAGGTCCCCTTTGAAGGCGCTCACCGCACCATCAACCTTCAACCATTCGTGGACGAAGTCGCCTTCCCAGCGGCAAACGCGCCGGTCGTACAAGCGAATTTTGCGATCCGGATACCATCCCGAATGCTTAATCCAGCGGCCGAGATAGAAGACCCGCCGAGGCATGGAGACGGCCGTCTCGCCCTGGGAGAGGGCGGCGCGACAGTCGTTTCTTGAGGCTTCGCCCAATTCTTGAGGCTGCGCGCTATCGCGCTTGCGCTTCGCGCGGGCTCGCGCTTCGCGGAGCTGGCGCGCCGGGTGAGGGTCACAGGCCTTTTCAAATCCTGAACCTTCAGCCGCGCTTTTCTTCCAGTAAACAATCTCATCCGCCAGTTCCATGCTCAGCCTTTCATCGGCGTCGATGCTCAAGATCCAATCACTCTGCGCCTGTTCTGCTGCGAAATTTTTCTGTCTGGAATATCCCTTCCATGGACACTCGATGACCCGAGCTCCGCGCGCAAGCGCAATCTCTCGAGTCTGATCGGTGCTTCCGGAATCCACCACTATGATCTCATCGCAACAGGACAGACTGCCGATGGCTTCCGCAATGCGGTCTGCTTCGTTAAAAGTGATGATTGTTGCGCTGATCGCCGGCATGGCTCCCAAGCCCAAGCACATGCTATAACCGATCGAATGCGAAACCTCAAGTTGACGCTTGCTTATGACGGAACGGACTTTCACGGTTGGCAGATTCAGCCGGAGCTGCGCACGATTCAGGGCGAGCTCGAGCAAGCCCTTCAGACGCTTTTCAATCACGAGGTCACCGTCACAGGTTCAGGCCGTACTGACGCGGGTGTTCATGCGCACGGCCAAGTCGCAAATGTCGAAACAATTCGAACAATGGACACAACCGCGGTCTTGCGGGGCGCAAATGCGTTGCTGCCGTGTGAAATTCGCGTCCTCACCGTGGAGGAAGTCGGCCCGGAATTTCATGCGCGGCGATCGGCGCGTTCGAAGACGTACGAATATCGGCTCTGGCGCGGTACTGTTGTGAGCCCGTTTCTATGCCGGTATGTTTACGCATTCCGCTATCCACTATGCGAAGGCGCACTGGACCGCGGTACAGGCTATTTTCTGGGGGATCATGATTTCACTTCTTTTTGTGCGGCGGCGACCGAGATCGGGGACCGAATCCGGACCATCCATGAGGCATGCTGGGACCGGTCCGGGACAGAATGGATCTTCCGGATTCGTGGCAGCGGCTTTCTTCAATACATGGTCCGCACGATTGCCGGAACCCTGTTGGAAATCGGGCAGGGCCGCAGGCGTGCAGAACAGATGCCAGAACTCTTCGCGGCTCGCGACCGGCGGTTGGCCGGGCCTTCGTTGCCTGCGCATGGTTTGCACCTGATGAGGGTTGAATATTAAAGCACTTTGTATTGCAAATTGCTAATCGCCGCGTGATAAAATGAAAAGTTATATGGCGACGAACGCATCTGATCTTCTTCCTCAGATCGATCGAAGCGCTTTACCGGCGCATGTCGCGATTATTATGGATGGCAACGGCCGCTGGGCTCGCAAGCGCGGCTTGCCGCGCGTTGCCGGGCATCGTGCCGGTATTAGCGCTGTTCGCGAGGTGGTCGAAGGTTCGGCTGAACTCGGCATACCTGTCCTGACTCTTTACGCATTTTCAGTCGAAAACTGGAAGCGTCCCCGCAGCGAAGTTTCGACGCTGATGCAACTCCTGAAGGAATACCTGAACAAGGAGCTCGAAAACATTCATCAAAACAATATCCGATTTCGCACGATCGGACGGACCGACGAACTTGATGTTTCGGTTCAGGCCGAACTGGACAAGGCCATTACCAAAACGAGCCGCAATAGCGGAATGATTTTCAATGTTGCTCTGAATTATGGCGGCCGCGCCGAAATTGTCGATGCCGTTAATCGTCTCCTGCGCAATGGTGGAAAGGCCGCAGCCGATCACGGCGGCATCACCGAAGAGCATTTCGCTCAGTATCTTTACACTGCCGGCCAGCCGGATCCCGATCTGTTGATTCGAACCAGCGGCGAATTGCGAGTCAGTAATTTTCTCTTGTGGCAGATCGCTTATGCCGAGATTTGGGTGACCGAGACCTTGTGGCCGGACTTTGAAAAGCGGCATCTTTACGAAGCCATCATCGCCTACCAGAAGCGGGAACGCCGTTATGGCGGACTGGAGCCCGCCCAAATGACAATTGAACATTGAGGTCACCACGTTAACGAAGTCCGGGGACCCCCACCCTGTCTGGAGAGTTCTGACGGCCGTCGTTGCGATTCCCCTGGTCGTCCTCATCACAATTTTTGCCGCGAACGTGATTTTTGCGGCAATCATTGGCGTCGTCTCGATACTGGCCGCTGAAGAATTTTTTTCCCTGGGTGTAAAGAGGAGTATAGGTAGGCCGGGGCGATGGTTTCTGGCCGCAGTCGGCGGCGTATCCATGTCTTTTCTCGGCGGTCCGGTTTGGGTGTTGGGTGCTGCTGTCTTTGCCGCGATTACGCTGATGACCATCGAAATGCTGACTGCATCAGCGGAGGACGCACTGGTCCGTGTGGCTATGGGGTTGGGTAGTATCCTTTATTGCCCGCTCACGCTTGGTTTCACGATTTTCATGCCCCGAAGAGAAGTGCTGTTACTCTTTGCGATCATTTGGATTGGAGACAGCGCGGCCTACTATGCTGGCCGCGCTCTCGGTAGGCGCCCGTTAGCACCTACCATCAGTCCAAAGAAGACTGTCGAAGGGGCGATTGCAGGTTTCATCGGATCCGTTGTGGCAGGTGTCATCGGAGGAAGATGGCTGTTGGGAGGGATGCGGCTGGATTTGATATGGATTTCGGCTGTGACAGCAGTCGCCGGCCAATGCGGAGATCTGGCGGAATCGATGCTCAAGAGAAGCGCCGGGGTTAAGGATTCTTCTTCTGTTCTTCCCGGGCATGGGGGCATACTGGACCGCTTGGACAGTCTTTTTTTTGCGGCTCCCGTATTCTACTGGTTGCTGGTTCCATGAAACGTCTGACACTCATCGGCTCGACGGGCTCCATCGGCCAAAATACGCTTCGTGTCGTCGAGCATCTGTCGCATCGTTTCCAGATCTTCGCTTTAGCCGCCAACTCTGCGGCCAGGCAGCTGGCGGAGCAGGCGGCCGAATTTCATCCAGCCGTTGTCGCAATCGGCGACGCCGGGCGGGTCGACGAGTTTCGGCAGCGTTGCCGCGAGTTGAAGGTCTCGATACCGGAGATCGTCACCGGCGAGTCGGGCCTTCGAAAAATTACTTCAGCCGCTGATGTCGATATTGTCGTCTCGGCTGCCGTAGGTGCCGCGGGGATACAACCGACGTACACGGCTGTCGCTTCAGGCAAAACGGTGGCGCTTGCAAATAAAGAAGCCATGGTCATTGCCGGTGAATTACTCCGAAAAACGGCTGCCAGCACGGGGGCGCGAATCATTCCGGTCGACAGCGAGCACAGCGCACTGGATCAGTGCCTGCGTTCCGGCCAGCGAGCGGAAGTGCGGCGGTTGATCCTTACCGCGTCGGGAGGGCCGTTTCGGGATACGCCTCATGATCGGTTTTCCTCGATTACCCCCGAGGAAGCGTTGAAACACCCAACCTGGAAAATGGGAAAGCGGATTACGGTGGATTCCGCGACCCTGATGAACAAAGGACTGGAAGTGATCGAGGCGCGGTGGCTGTTCGATATTCCGGCGGAGAAGATCGACATCATGGTCCATCCGCAATCCCTGATGCATTCCATGGTGGAGTTTGTGGACGGTTCCGTCGTCGGTCAACTCGGCACGGCCGATATGCGGCAGCCGATTCAATACGCGCTTACCTATCCAGAGCGCCTTTCTTCGCCCGTACCGCCTTTGGATTGGAATTTGGTGTCGCGGCTGGATTTCATGCAGCCGGATCGAAGGAAGTTCCCCTGCATCTCCCTGGCATACCGGGCGATCGAGGCAGGAGGTACAGCTCCTGCCGTTCTTAATGCCGCCGACGAGATTGCAGTAGAAGCATTCTTAAATAGAAAGATTTCGTTTTCGGATATTCCCAAGTTGATTGCCGGCACCCTGGAAGCGCATAAACCCAACAAGGCGGATCGCCTTGAAACTATTATCGAAGCCGACACCTGGGCACGAAAGTACGCTCTGCAATGGCTATCTTAGGCGAAGGGCCACTGACGTGCACCATGCTAGAATGGACGAAGTTCTAGCGTAGGGAGGAGAATGATCGGCAGCATCGCTTCCAACATCGTCATCGCGCTCATAGTGCTCTCCGTCATCATTGTCATCCATGAACTGGGGCATTTCCTTGTCGCGAAGTTTTTCAAGATCAAAGTGGAGACCTTCTCCGTAGGGTTCGGTCCGCGCCTCGTCGGTTTCGCGATAGGAGAGACGGACTATCGCATCAGTGCGTTTCTTTTGGGCGGGTATGTGAAAATGGCCGGCGAAACGCCCAGCGACACCATTACCGGAGAAGCGTACGAATTTTTATCCAAGCCGAAGTGGCAACGATTTCTCGTAGCAGCCGCCGGCCCGGCCATGAATGTCTTCCTGGCAATTGGCTTGGTCATGGGCCTGTATCTTTATGGAACCGACGTTCCGGAATTCGTCCTCGGCCAGGCGGTGATCGGGATTGTTGAACCAGGCTCTCCGGCAGAAAAAGCGGGTTTGCAGCCGGGCGACCTTGTCGTTTCGCTCGACGACAAGGAGAAGCCTGACTGGCAGGCCGTGCAGAATGATTTTTTGACGAGTCCGGGGCGTACCCTGCCGATCGTCATTGAGCGGGCCGGGCGCCGGATACAAACTACCATCACTCCGGAGCGGCGCGGACGCGAGGAGGCGGGCTATGCCGGCATGCTGCCGGTCATCCGGACGGTAGTGCGGGCCGTGCAACCGAATTCACCGGCAATGGCGGCTGGGGTCAAACCCGGCGATGAAATCATCCGCGTGAATGGAGTCGATCTCCGCAACAGCGGACGAACGATTCAGCAGGCGATCCAGGAGACGACCGAAAAGACCTTTCCGATTACCGTTGTTCGCAATGAAAATCAACGCCAGGAGATCGTACTTGATGTCACGCCGGTCCTGAGAGATGGACGCAAGATGATCGGAATCGATGTGCCGTTTCCGACCGTCCACATGAAGCTCGGTCTATTAGGCGCATTACAGAAATCCATCGAGACGAATAAAGAGAACGCGGTGCTGATTTTCCAGGTCATCGGAAGATTGATTAAGCGTCAAGCGTCGCTCAGGCAACTCGATGGACCTGTGGGAATCGTCGCTGTTTCCGGGCAGGCCTATGAAGCGGGACTCGACACGTTGCTGACCTTCATGGCCGTTATCAGCTTGAATCTAGGAATCCTGAATATCTTGCCGATACCGATTCTCGATGGCGGTGTGATTTTGCTTCTGGTTATCGAGTCGTTGATGGGACACGATCTCAGCTTGCGTATGAAAGAACGCATTGTGCAGGCGAGTTTCGTCTTTCTTCTGATGCTGACGGTAATCGTGCTCTACAACGACGTCGTGAAATTGCTTCCGCCGGGTCAGCCGAGTCCATGAAAGCCTTTGCTCCGGAAATGCAGGTCTTTATGGAATACTTGCAGGAGCATAAGCTGAAGCTCACCCCGCACCGTCAGCTCATCCTGGACATTTTTTTAGAACACGAAGGCCATCGTAGCGTTGAGGATATTTGCCGCGTTGTTCGCCAGAACGACCCGCGCGTCGGCTATACAACCGTGTACCGGACCATGAAAATTCTCGCCGATTGTGGACTCGCCCGGGAGATCGACTTGGCCGACGGCATGACGCGTTACGAACATCTTTACAATCATCAACATCACGATCACATGATCTGCATGCAGTGCGGCAAGTCCATTGAATTTTACAAGCCGGAAATTGAAGCCCTGCAGGACGAAGCGTCAGGACAGCTCGGATTCAAGGTCCACGATCACAAGCTGCAGATCTATGGACTCTGCAGCGACTGCAGAAAAGAATAGCCACAAAAAGGCACAAAAATCACAAAGATCTTTTGTGCCTTTTTGTGGCTATTTCAACCGATTCACGAGGTCCACAGCACATTCCATTGCCGCCGTCATGCCTGCCGGATCGGCCTGGCCTTTACCCGCTATGGAAAACGCGGTCCCGTGATCGGGTGAAGTGCGCACGTAAGGCAACCCGAGGGTGACGTTCACCGCTTGTCCATGAGCAATCAGCTTCACCGGAATCAAGCCTTGATCATGGTATGGGGCAATCACAACGTCAAACTCGCCGGCGTGCGCGCGGAAATAGAGGCTGTCGGCCGGATGAGGTCCTGAGACGGCAATGCCTTCGGAAGCGCATTGTTTCACAGCCGGCGCGAGAACGTCGATGTCTTCTCTTCCAAAGATTCCGCCTTCTCCGGCATGTGGATTGATCGCGGCAACCGCAATCCGCTGATTGAGGAACTTGAAGCGGCGAAGCTCTGAATCAACAAACCGAATCAGCCGAACATAATGATCGGTGGAAATCAGCCCGAGAGCGTCCCGCAAGGAAAGATGAATGGTTGCAAGAACAACCTTAAAGGTAGGCGCGAAGAAAGCCATTCCAAACTGTTGACAGCCCGCCATTTCGGCAAGGAAATCCGTTTGGCCGTGAAAGCCGCCCCCAATGGCCTCTTTGCTGACCGGCGCAGTGACTACAGCTTGAATCGACCCCGAAAGGGCCTCCTCTCCCGCGGTTTTCAGATATGCAAGGGCGCGCTCTCCGGAGTCGCGACTACAGTTTCCGAACCCGATATCGGAGGTGTCACCACCAACCTCGCGGACAAACAGCACAGGTTCATCGGTCACCTCGGAGGTGCTGCCGATCGACTTGTGTTTCATTCCGGCAGCAAACAGCACGCAGTTGCGCTCAAACACAAAGCGATCTGCGAAAAGTACCCATCGGGCAAGTGGCAGAGTGGTTGATATCGATTTAAGAACGACTTCAAGACCAATTCCGGCTGGATCGCCGGCGGTGATCCCGATCGTAGGACGCATGAGGGAAACCGGCGAGTTGCGGTTAGTCGACGTCCTTGTCCTCGTTTTCCTTATACATGTACTTGATGTAATGCTTTAGGACGAGGAGGTTCGGCTCCGGTGACCGATTTACCCTGATCGAGTTCTTATCGTACCAGTCAATCACACCTTTGATGGTTTCGCCGTCCTGCAGAACAACAACCATAGGGGTCTTGTTCTGCATTTGCTTGACATAATAAAAATTTTCGGCGTTCGTCTGATCGCTGGGTGCGGGCCGCCGGTTTCGCGGCTGCCTCACTGTTAACTGTTCTTTGATCTCAGCAAGGCTCGGCCGGATCAGTTTTCGATTTGACATTATCTTCCTCACCAAAAACGTGCCGCAAATGAACAGGAGTTCGGAGGTTTGCGCAGGTTCGCTTATTAAAATCTAGAACTGACTTAAGTACCACGAATTTTAACGGCTTTCGCTAGGAAAGTCCATTCAGAATGTTGCTGCCGGTCAAGACGAGTACGTCGGTCAGCATCTGCCGGTTAACATTGCTTTTCAGACTGGACTCCACGAACCGCAAAAATTCAGCCATTCGAATGAGTTCGTGCACCGTAGTACGGTCGGCGAGTTTGGTAAGTCTGTCACTCAGGTCGATATTGACAAGCTTGCCGGGCACTCCTTCCTTGACGTAGACAGTGTCGGCTATAAGTATCGCCAAAATTGCCATACGGTCCTCAAAATCCTGCTTCGCTCGGCCAAGCTCCGCGCTGATGCCCAGCAGTGTCTGAAAGGTGTCCTCCTTGGCATCGACCGAATCCTCCAGTAGGTTTAGAACCATTTGGCGCTCGCGCTTCAGTTGGGCTATATCCAAGCTTCGCGCCCTGCCAATACTACCGCGCGACCAGCGGAGAACGAGTTCATCGGTTATGCCGTGCTGCCGCATTTCGGCAAGTGTAAGAGGCGCGAACTGGTAGATCTGGCATCGCGAGCGAACGGTAAGCGGAAGCTCGTGAACATTGATGGCGAT
>MNKP01000096.1 GCA_001920875.1 Acidobacteria bacterium 13_1_20CM_2_55_15 | reverse complement strand
GATTCGGGCAAGATACTTGATACTTTTGTACCCGAGCTGGCGCGCGACGCGTAAACGAACGGGCGCGCCGTGAGGAGCAGGAAGGTCTTCTCCATTCATGGCATAAGCGAGTAAGGTTTGCGGGTGCCAGGCGTCGGGCATATCCAAGCTATCCCAGAATGGGTCCAACGGAAGAAAGACGACGTACCGTGCCTGCGGGCGAACACCCGCCAGATTCAAAACATAGGACAGCGGCACGCCCGTCCATTCCGCGATGAAGGACCAGCCTTCTTCGCACGCTTGATGGGTGATCTGGGTTCTGGACGGAAACGCTTTCAGTTCCGCAAGGGAGAACGCCGACGGACGTGCGACCAGACCATCCACCACAAGCCGCCAATCCTCAAAGTCGTGTTCCCGAAAAAGCTCGTAGGTCTCATTCTCGGGTGGCGGGCCATTTACCGGGATTACTTTTGAGATCCGGCTGCGGTCGAATTCGCGCGCAAGCGAATGATAAGACATCAGGAGCCGCTGCGTGGCATAGGTTAGCGTTTCGCCCGCGCCGTAAATACCGCCGTGATCCGGCGGGATCAAGCCATATCGATCGGCCAGGCGGGCAGCGGCGACCAACCCCGAAGCGCCTGCAGCCGCCAATCCAGTAGTGATCCATTTACGTCGAGTGAGACGGTCTTTCATGCTCTTACCTTTATTGACGTAGTGTAGCCGGTAATCATCGCCCTGACGCGGCTTCGAAAACCGCCAGCACAAACCATGGACACATGCACAACAAGAAAGAGAACAAGAAAACCGGCGACGACGAAGTGAATGGTTCGCGCAGATTGCTGCCCGCCGAGGAGGTTCACCAGAACCGGAAATACAGAAGTGATCGCGGGCGACATGGCGAGGCCAGTCCAGATCATCAGAGGAAACAGAACGAAGACCACCATTAGATAGGTGAACCGCTGAAGCACGTTGTAGGATGCAAATGCTTCAGCTGTTGCGAGCTTCAGGTGCAGATGGTTTGAAACGACCCGCGACAAACAGGTCCAGGATAGATCGGCTCGAGCCGGCAGCAAATCGTTGCGGAAATGTTGGGAGCTGAGTCCGTACAGTGCATAGACCAGACCGGTCAACACGCAAACCCAGGCCGAGAGGAAATGTAAATACCGGCCCCAACCGGATTGGCCTGTCAGCACGAACGGAAGCGGCAGGTCGATGATTGAATCTGTTCCCACGGCGCCGGTTTCACCCCAATATAGACGCGGATGGGCGAGGAGAATGGCAAACCCGCTAACGAGCAAGCCTCCGAAACTGACGGTGGTGAGCCAGTGAGTAATGCGAACCACCGCGCAGTGCCGCGCTTCGCGGACCACTGCTTGAACGCTACCGGCCCTCATCGCCGATTGTCGGCCTGAGTTTAATGAGATCCTTTTCGTTCTCGAGGCATGCGTGATCGAGGATGTAGTCACCGATCTGGCGCTTGAGAACTTTCTTTGACGTGAACGGCTTTACGAAATATACCGGATCGTCATAAGTCACGATGAACTCGAATGTATCCGGATCGGCTAGTCTGAACCGCTCCGTCATGTGCAACTTGTCGCTGTGTTCGTGGCCGGCTCCGTCCAACCACGTGCGATCATTGATGCCGACCGTGTCGACGACGAGCGTGTCTCCTTCCCATTTTCCGACCGAATACCCAAACCAAGCCGGATTGTCCGTCGCGTCTGAGGGATGGCTGCGGCCATCGGTGTAGATCAATCGAAAGATATGCTCGGACTCGCTCAGCACGGCCACAACGTCCGGACGTTGGACGATCATGGTCGGATGGGCCCGGGCGACCATTCTTGTGGGACCGGGCGGCAGGCACTGGGCGTTGGGATCCTTGGCATGGTCGATTTTTTTATACCGCTCGGCGCCATAAAGTGTGAGAACGAGCTGCTGGCCGGGCAAGAGATCCCTTCCAATGTCATTCATTGGACCGCCAAACCACACTCCCGTCAGGTCCGGATGAGGACCGGGAGGCTGAGGGTCGCCTTTATACCACCAGGCTCCGACCGTAGGCTTTGGTTTCCGAGACTGTGCTCCGCGGCCCTGTGCCGCAGCAGGTGCCGTCATCACAACCAGTAAGGCAAAAACCGTCATCGCGGTCACGATCAAATGAAGCGAACACTTCTTCATAACTTCATCTCCTCATCCTCTTATGCACGACAAATACTTCAATGCGTCGCTGATTTTGGCAAGCAAATTCGGAGCGGAGCACAGGTAGGTCAACCGCGGCAACAGTGTTGCTTTTTCAAGTGCAGCGCTGCATCTGCGGCAGTAGTGCTCGTTTTTCGAATCCAAGACTGCTTTTGCCCCAGCAGTGTTACTTTTTCAAAAGCAATGCTGCATTTACGGCAGCAGTGTTGCTTTTTGAAATCCAAGACTGCTTTTGGCGCAGCAGCGTTGCTTTTTCAAATTCAACGCTGCATTTGCTGCAGCAGTGGTAATTTTTCAAATCCAAGACTGCTTTTGCCGCAGCAGTGTTGCTTTTTCAGATTCAACACTGCTTTTGCGGCTGCAGTGCTGCCTTTTCGAATTCAACACTGCAAACTCCCCAGCAGCGTTGCTTTTGCAAATTCAGCCATGCGGCCGGCTCCACGGAAACTCACCGGATAGCGATTAATCGGTGACGGAGTCTCGAATCCTGCGAAGCGTAGCTTCGTCGGGGCACGCATCGCCGGGCTTGAGGCTTGCTTGATCGCCCAATCGGATCAACCGTCGCACCGTCTTGCGATCCAAGCCTGTCGATCGAGCCACAGGCTCGAATCTTTTCGCCGGATAACCACGGTCTCATCACTTGATCGATATCGGTTTCGGCTGTCCGATATGCTTGGACATAGCCTTTAAACCGCTAATCGACTCCACCTTTAGATAAGTCTTTGAACTCCCGCTGTGCCGGCGTCAGCGCCCGGCGCGGCCGTCCTACCAGAAGGAGGCTGGCTGTATCGCGGAGTTCGTCACCCTGCGTTTCAAGCTCTTGAAATAAGGATTTGTGTGTTTTGGCCAATTTGCCTGCTGGCGTGCCCGATATGAGATGAATCTTCGATGACATCTGGGCCAACTTTGTCCGGGGCGTCAAGCTACTCTAGCGCTAGCGGCCGTGCGCGCGAGAAGGTAACGGTACCTGGGAGTTGCCGTTCGGTCCGAACCACCTGCTATTGAACAATGCGCCTAATTTTATCCAGCGGCTGGTGGAGCGCTGGCAATTGGGCGGAATCCTAACACGGATGTCGGGGACTCCGCTGAATATCACGTCGCTCATTGCGACGATGACGCAAGGCGCAAGCGTCAGCACACCCAATATAGTCGGCGATTTTCCCAAGAGGCGATTGAACTTCTGAAGACCAGCCGCAACGCCTAATTGCAACCTCGCGACGCTTGTTCGATCTGATCGAACAACCGGCGCGCTCCCTCTCCGGAGAGGGTTTGAATTCCATGCCCCTCGCCGGGCTCGATTGTAAAGTGGACGCGCAATCCTTTCTGGTCGAGCAGTTCCGATTGCCGCTGAACGGGCGTGAGCCACTCCACGTCTCTTTCGCCGACATGCATGTAAATGCACAAAGGCTTCAGAGCATTCATCTTCGACTCGCTTTCGTCGGGTAAATACCCGGGGAAGCCTGTGACCGATACGAAGTAATGCGGATACATCGCAGCGATGTGGAATGCGCTCAGCCCGCCGTTTGATGCGCCTGCGATATGCAGCTTTCCGCCCTTCACCTTGTAGTCACGCAGAATCTGATCCAGGAATTCAGGAAAGATCGCATCTGCTCCCTGTTCGAAAAAGAAATGATTGGGTGGCGCGATCGGGCTCACAATGATGTACCCACGCGCTTCAGCTTCCGGAAGCCAGTTTCGCTCGAGCATATTGTTGACGGCATCCAGATTCTGACGGCCGCCGGCAAACGCCAGGATCGCCGGATACGCTCGAGCGGGATCGTAAGCATTGGGCAGAACGATCTTGTACCGGATAGTGATCCCGCCGAATCTGCCGGCCTTGGCGACGGTCTCGGCGTTAGCGGAGGGGGTTAAAGCCAATAGCAGGCAGAAAAGCCCGGTGAGGGTCGCAGTGTGATCAAATCCTGAGACCCTCACCCGCGCGCCTTCGGCGCGCGCCCTCTCCCTGAGCGAGAGGGCCGATTCATCCGCTTGACTTGAAAAACTACGCATGGTAGCAAACATTGGCATCATTCTTGATTAGCTTGCAATTAAAGCATAGGGAATTGGATACTTCCACCGGAGGCAGAGATGGTTTTATTTCTCCTACTGACACTGTTATTCGGGGTTCCTGGATTCGCTCAACAGGGAGCTGCTATCGAGCGTGGGCTGCAGGCCGGCACCGGAGCCGGCGTGGAACAGGTTTTGACACAATCGACCGATATTGCCGGAGAATGGGTTGTACGCAATTGGCAAAACCGGATGGAACGGAGCACCGGTCCCGCGCTTGGTGATTATTTGGGCATGCCGCTGAATGAGGCGGGCCGCTTGAGGGCCGAAACGTTCGACGCCGGTGAATGGAGCGTCCAGGATCTGCAGTGCAGGCCACATCCGGTTCCCTATCAGTGGCGCGCTCAGGGTGCAATGCGGATCACGAAAGAAGTCGATCCCGTATCCCGTGAACTCGTGGCGTATCACGTCCAGTATGTGCGGTCGTTAGACCGCGCGATTTACATGGATGGACGTCCGCATCCTCCGGACTACGCGCCTCACACCTGGGAGGGTTTCTCGACGGCGCACTTTGAAGGAAATGATCTGGTCATTACCACCACTCACCTGAAGGAGTCCTATATCCGGCGCAACGGCCCAATGATGAGCGATCAGGCCACGGCGACGGAATGGATCTCGCGCCACGGAGATTATCTGACGATCACCACCTACATCGAGGATCCCCACTATCTGGAAGAGCCGTTCATTCAGTCGGTAACCTATCAGTGGGAGCCGCACACGGAGTTAGAATATTTCCCTTGCACGATCGTGAACGAGAACATCTCGGACAAGATTCCGCACTTCCTCCCGGGAAAGAATCCGTGGCTCAAGGAGTTCTCGGAACAGGAAGGATTGCCCTACGAAGCAACCCGGGGCGGCGCGGAAACCATGTATCCGGAGTACCGGGAGAAAATGAAGAACATGAAAGTGGCGCCGCTGAAGCCGACGCCGAGGGCATTTTAGCGGGGTAACGATGCGGATAACAGCGTTTAAATTTTCGATTGCTTTGATGTTGGGCTCCCTTTGTTCCGCCTACGCCCAGCAGAATCCGAATCGCGGCGATGGGGATCTACACATCCTCCCGGTGCAAGGCAACATCTACATGCTCGTTGGCGCCGGCGCCAACATTACAGTTTCGGCAGGCTACGACGGCACGTTGTTGGTGGACACGGGATCGGAGCAGATGACGGATAGAGTTCTGGCCGCCGTCAAGCAGCTCGCGATCACGGTAGCGGGTACGCCATACCCCCCGAGTCCCTGCGTCGGGCTGCGTTGTCCCGGAGGAGCTGGATCGGGAGCTTTCAATCATTGGGGATGGTCGAGCCCGGCAATCAACACCATCATTGCTTCACCGGCTCCCGTTAAGCCCATCCGTTACATTATCAATACCAGCATCGACTCCGATCACACGGGCGGTAATGCCAAAATCGCCAAAGCCGGCGTTACCTTTACCGGTGGAAACGTTGCGCGCGGCCCCGGCGGTTCGGGCGAGACTGCGGAGGTCTGGGCTTTTGAAACAGTCCTCAATCGGATGACGGAAACTAAGGTCCCGGAGGTTGCCTGGCCCGCCGAGACCTACTACACGCCCTCATACAAGTGGAACGGGTTTTTTAACGGCGAGGGCATCCAATTGTTTCACACGCCCGCAGCTCACACCGATGGCGACACGATTGTGTATTTTCGCTATTCCGACGTCATCAGCGCGGGGGATGTGTTTTCGATCACAAGCTATCCGGTAATTGATGTCGCCAAGGGCGGCAGTATTCAGGGCAGCATCGACGCGCTGAATAAAATCCTGGAGATTGCGATTCCCCAATTCCGGTCACAGGGAGGCACATACATCATTCCGGGCCACGGACGGCTATGCGACGAAGGGGATGTTGCCAATTATCGAAATATGGTTGTCAAGATTCGCGATCGCATCCAAGATATGATTAAAAACGACAAGACGCTACAACAAATCAAGGCCGCCAGACCCACACTCGATTATGACGGCCGGTATGGTTCACCCGATGCATTTATCGAGGCGGTTTATCGCAGCCTCACACAAAAACGGTAGGTACGCTAGGCGTGGGGGGACCGGCCAATAGCCATAAAGGAGGCCTGCGAAGCAGGTGTACCAACTGTGGCTGGCCGGTGGGCCCGACGCTAAAGGGAAAGTATCGACATCTTTTAGGAGGAGCATCGTGAAAGTGAAAGCGGCAGTTTTGGTCCTGGCGGGCGCCTTGCTGTTCGGCATGACGGCGTACGCTCATCATTCCTTCGCAAGCACCTACGATTTAGGGAAGCAAGTGAAGATCGAAGGGAAAATGGTCCAGTTTTTGTTCCGTAATCCGCATTCCTTCGTTCACGTCGAAACGGCCGACGGAGAGCGGTGGTCCATTGAATGGGCAGGCGGCGGTCAACTGGCAGGAAATGGAATCGACAGGAACACGCTTAAGGTCGGCGATCCCGTCACCGTTTCGGGCAACCCCACGCGCACGGAGGGCGAGCACAGGTTGAGAATGGTGACCTTGAAGCGAACAACCGACGGCCTCACATGGGGCAACCGCGAAGGCGAAAAAGTCGACTAGTTTTTCTCGATAGCACCATGAAATACGAAATTGTTCGGAGGCAAAGCGCGCTTCTGGCAGTGGCTCTTTGCCTGATCTTCCCCGTCAGCACTCATGCGCAGCGCGGGCAGCGTGGCGCACAGGCTCCTCAAACGGCAAAAGCAACTGCCCCATTCGATATTACGGGAACGTGGGTTTCCGTCATCACCGAAGATTGGAAGTACCGCATGGTCACACCCCGAAAAGGTGACTATGACGGCGTTCCCGGCACGGTCGAAGCGTTTCGAACCGCGAATGCGTGGGATCCTGCAAAGGACGAGGCCGCCGGCGAACAATGCAAGGGCTACGGCGCCGTGGGCGTCATGCGGCTACCTGGATATCTGCGCATTTCCTGGCAGGACGACAACACACTGAAAATGGAGTTGACCGCCGGCACTCAAACCCGGGTTTTCCATTTTGGCCCACAGGAAGGGCGGGCATCTGAACCCACCTGGCAAGGTTACTCCACGGCTCAGTGGGAGTCTGCCATCACGGGTCGCGGGGAGCCGCGAAAAGGGGATTTGAAGGTCATCACCACTCAGTTGCGGGCGGGATATTCCCGCAAGAACGGTGTCCCCTATAGCGCGAACACAAACCTCGCCGAGTACTATCATCTGATGGCGGGGCCAAACGGCGATACGTTGCTCACACTCATATCCGAGATCCGGGATCCGCAATATCTCAGCGAGACCTGGGTCGTTAGCTCCCATTTCAAGAAGGTTTCCGACACGTCGCGTTGGAATCCGGAACCCTGCTCCGCCAGATGAACCGCCGGCTTGCCGCTGCGAACGTGTGAATAACATTGTGGCTAAGCGATCGACGATGAAAACACCTACGAAATTATCGAACGAGGTTAAGGATTTTCTCTTCACAGTCGCGCTCGGCAACACCGAACCTGACGTTCTTGCTAAAAGCGCTACGCTTCTGGTCACTCCTACGCACTTTCAGTATTTACTGAGTATGCTCCGGACGCAAGGATAGGCAAGGCAGGGCTTTGGTTTCAGGTTCTCAGCCGCAACAGCAGCTTTCATCAACGCACCCATTGCCGGCCGGAATCGAAAACCGACATCGCCATCCATCTCTGACGGCGCGAGTCCACCGATGAAACTTTCGTATGTTGTGTTCGGGTGAAACTGGATCGACGTTCCGCGACCTTCGTAAACAGAGGCGATCAGTTTCACCGCCATGCGAGTCTTGCCGGTGCCCGGAGGTCCTTCCAGAACAACGAAGCGTCTGCCAGCGAACAACTCCGCAACCTCTTGTTCGCCGATCGCAGGCATCAAGCATTCGAAATACTCGCTGCGACTCTCTTCATAATCGGATTCCTCCTCGCCTCACAATCACGCTGCGGGACGAGCGGCAATAGCACCTTGGTGGGGGGCTGCCCGGGTTCGGAATAGCTAATTCATCCGAGCGGTTCACATGCTGGATAAATCAGTGAAATAATAAGCGGCATGATGAATCATTACATTGCACTTTTGATGAATTTAGTGGACACGTCCCTGATCCCACTCCAACTTCTTCTTGCAGTCGGGATTTTTTCAGCCAGTTTTTTTCTTGTAAAGTTGGTGAAGCTCCTCTGCTCGGTCGGCAAAACCACTGGGCTGGAAGGCCAGCAACAGAATTGAGCAGCAATTTGCAGCAGCTATGTATCAGAACACATACTTCAACGCCATTTGCATGATGCGTCCGTCCGAGGCGCTCAAGATCTTCCCGAACGTTGGGCTGTTACGGGTATCGTCGGGACACCGGATTGCCGGCACGATCCCCTGGAACGGTGGCGCGCAGTAGTTGGCGTGGTTCGCTACGTTGAAGGCCTCAGCGCGAATTTGGAGAGACTGTTTCTCCCGAATGGCGAACGAACGTGTTAGACCTGTATTGAAAACGATGCTTCCAGGACCTTGAACGTTTCGTGGTCCAGCGTTCCCGTATGTACCTGGTGCAGGCTGAGCAAACGCGGCGGGATTCAACCAGCCATTTACCCCCTTGTTCGGAAGGTATGGATTGGCCAGAATCTGATTCGGCCTTTGGTCGACTCCGGTGTTGCCTGGTGTGCTCGGGGTCCCGCTGAGTGCGATATCGGTTCCTGTTGCCACGCTGAAATATGCCCCCGTCACAGCGCGAACGATCCCTGAGATCTGCCAGCCACTGCCCAGAACGCGCAGCGCCGTGTTTGCAAATCGCGGTGTTTCATAGACAGCGGACATATTGAAATTGTGACGGCGGTCCAGTTCGCAATTTCCGCGATTCACGCCGCGCCGTGATTGAATTTGCCCGCCAGTCGTCTGAATGACGTCGTTGTAGCCATCATCGATACAATGCGAGAAGGTGTAATTTCCCTGGACGGTTATTCCTTTCGCGCGCCTGCGCTGGACCGAAAGCACCAGTCCGTTGTAGCCGCGAGTGTTCCCGTCGTCGCCCATAACGATATTAGAATAGTATTGGCCAATTGCCGGATTCTGCAGATACAGAACGCGCCGTTGATTGGTGTTTCCGATCGTAGAACACTCGGTGCCGCCCAGCGGCCCTGTAAGTGTGACGCCATTAGGCAGCCTGCAGGTATTTGTGCCGTTAAAGATGTAGATGGCCGGATTGGCTTCGTACCGGTACAACATATGAATAATGTTGTTGCCGATATAGTTTCCTGTGACCAGCCAATTCGCCCCAAACTGATGCTGAATGCTGAGATTCCACTGGTTGAGATAGGGCTTTTTCAAATTCCAGGGGAATACTGTGTAAACGCCGGTTAACGGGAATGGGCTGTTCTTGTCGAGAGCGATTGGGAAAGGATTGCCTCCGGGCTGGCTCGCCCACGGATCATCAAGCGACGGGCTGTTGACAACAATGCTGGCGCCCTTCGGCGCCGTGTCCCGTTTTCCTCCGTACTGGTGCAGGTGCGGGAAATCGAAAAAGATTCCGTAAGCCGCCCGAATGACGGTCATGCCATCGCCTTTCGGATCCCACGCAAGTCCCACGCGCGGTGCAAAACGTTTCCAGTTGTTTGCTTGCC
This sequence comes from Acidobacteria bacterium 13_1_20CM_2_55_15, assembly GCA_001920875.1. Taxonomy (GTDB): domain Bacteria; phylum Acidobacteriota; class Terriglobia; order 20CM-2-55-15; family 20CM-2-55-15; genus 20CM-2-55-15. The sequence continues at coordinate 1,959 of MNKP01000096.1, read as the reverse complement.
AAGCGTTGGTATCTGGAATGCCGCCTTCTCCCTGGAAGTAAATTCCCGCCGGCGCGTTCGGATAAATGGTGCTCACGATACCCTGATCAAATCGGGTTTTGTCGAAAAAAGCGCCTTTACCGGCAGCATCGTATGGTGACCTGTAGGGCTCCCACCTCACACCGGCGTTCGCTGTGAGGCGGGAAGTTGCCTTCCAAGTGTCCTGCAGATAGAGACCAAAATAATTCTGGCGGAAGTACTCGTTTGTAATTCGGCTTTGAGTAAAGCTGTTTGCTCTCCCGGTCATCAGGTCGGAGAGGCTGGTGCCCGTGTTCACGCCGGTGAAATTAAACGTACCAGGAGCGTTCGTGCTTGCCGTGTAATTCATCATCTGGTGCGTCACATTCACGCCGAATCCGATCTGGTGTGCGCCTCGGGCATTGGTGATGTCCTCGGATAATTGATAAACCGTGGAATTCGTGATGCCCGGGGTTGCCTGCGCCGTAAACAGGTTCAGCGAGCCCGTCACACTAAGGAGCAGCATCTTTGGATAATTCGCAGGATAGTAATAGTTCTTTACGCCCAGATCACCCCAAGTGAAGAAGTCCGGAAATGTCTTGACGTTCGTCGTGCGAAGAATTTCCCCACGGAAGGAACTGATCATCGTCGGGCTGATCGAGTATGTATCCCCCAGAGCGAATGACTTCATCCGCCGGTAAAAATTCGGATTGGCTATGGAGATGACGGTACGGCCATCATAATCGCTAGGCGTATCCAGGCGTGCCATTTGAAAACGCCCGAACAAAGACTGTTTTGGACTGATTTGGTAATCCACTTTCGCAACCGGCAGCCACTCATCCGCGTTCGTTTTTCGCCCGAACAAGATCTTTCCGCACGCATCGATTGGAGTGGCATTCAGACGCCGGACCAACTCCACGGCAGGCTTTGAAAGCAAAGCCGGATCGATGGTGTTAGGGGCAAACCCGCCCGTGCCGAACGGAGCCCTAAGCGTCACCGCCCCGCCGCTTTGACAGGCCGCTGAAGCGTACGTCGTCCAATTGCCCGCAAGCATCTGCGGCGTCGGCATGAATGTGGTGTTGCCTTTCGGATCCGAACGCTGGAGCGTGGTTTGGAGTCCGCCGAAGAAAAACAATTTGTTCTGTACGACGGGTCCGCCAATGACCCCGCCGAACTGGTTGCGCTTCAGTCCGTCCCGTTCTGTTGCAAACGTATTCCGCGCGTTGAAGATTCTATTCCGTACAAATTCGAAAAGGCTGCCGTGAAACTCGTTCGAACCCGATTTCGTTATGACATTGACCGCGCCGGCGGCGTGATATCCATATTGAGCGGGGACCGCGCTGGTTTCGACTTTGAACTCCTGCATTGCGTCGGGAAATGGCAATGGTAAAGCCTGGTTGCCATACGGATCGTTATGGATGCCGCCATCCAAGAAAAATGTGAGGCTGTCGTTCGATCCGCCGGCCACAGAGATGATGTCGGTGGGATAGTTGCGCGGAGTGTTCTGCGCTCCGCCACCAACGGAAGCGCCGGCAGCAATGATCAATTCCGTCACCTGGCGTGCATTCAGCGGCAGTTCCATGACGCGCACGTTATCCATGACCTGGCCGATACCCGTGTTCCGCGTTTCGACGAGTGCGGCATCGGCTTGGACCTCGACGGTCTCGGCAACCTGGCCGACCTGCAGCAGGATGTTGATAACGGGATTGGCATCAACCTGCAGCACGATTCCTGTTTGCGCAAACGTCCGGAAACCGGTGAGGCTCGCCTCTAACTTGTAAGGCCCCACAGGCAGGTTCGGCAAGATATAGGACCCTGTTGCGTTGGTTAGAACGGAACGTTCAAGCCCGGTGGCCGTTTGTGTCGCCTTCACCTCGACTCCCGGCAACACCGCGCCGCTCTGATCCCTGACCGTACCGCTCAGTTGAGCTGTCGACTGGGCCCAAACCGCCGCCCAGGCCG
>MNKP01000165.1 GCA_001920875.1 Acidobacteria bacterium 13_1_20CM_2_55_15 | reverse complement strand
GCGATTTCAAGAACGTCAAATACGCCGAAAGTTCGGCTTCGCTCAGAGAGTGATAGACAAACAGAAGCCAGAGCGGGTTGCCGTGAGCAGGCGATTCCGTCGCCGCGGCGGATATTTTCTCGAAATCGGGAAATGGCCGAGGAATCCCTAAAGCTGTAGCGCTGAGGCCCTCAACCAATTGCTGACGGTTCGCGGAGGGCGCGCTGGATTGCAGCATCGAAGCGAAGTGTTGAAGGCGGGCTGGCGCATCAGGGCCATTGGCGTCGACCTCGGCAATCGCAATCTTTTTACCAAGCGGTAAACGGTACCACCGGACGATATCGATGAGGATCCTGTCATTGATGGTGTCGGAAACGGATTTTTCCATCATCGGCATCAAATGTTCTACCCGGAAGACCTCGTTGACGATCCGTCGATATTCCTGCGCCGGCATACCGTCTGGAACAGATCCATTCACTACCAATGGCAGAGACGTTTCAAGATGCCGTTCCAGTTGGCGCCGTGCGCCCGAAACGCGAAGAGCTTCCTTTATCAGCGCCTCATGTCCCAAAAGCGTCGCGGGCGTATCGGGCGGGCTGCCGCTTTTGGTCAGAACGTCTCTGCGGGCGCGTTCGGCTCGGGCAAGATCAGCCAGAGTTTGTGTAAATCCGCTCGAAGCCTCGGCGAGCGTAAGAACGATCAACCACAAGCATCGGTATGACATCCAACCCCCAAATGGGATCAAGTTCACAGTAACCGAGGCATCGTAGGTAGGGGACAAGCCATAATCAAGCATTCTTGCGAAACGCTAGACTGATGCTGGGGCGCTAGCAAATTTCACCGGCCAAGGCGAACCTTCGTTTGCAGAACAGAAAATTTCTCATCGAATGACGTCGGTTCCGGGATTCCGGCAATGTCGAGAACGCCCGGAATACTCATGACCGGCAGCCGCCGCTCATCCAACAAAAATCGACAGTAAACATCCAATGCAGATTGGCGTTGCCGCGTGTGAGGTTGTTGAGGACCAACGAAGTTTTGCTCAGGAACAAACACTTCCAGATCGAGTTCGCGGAGCCGCCCGGCGACAATATTTGCAAAGCCCGGGCGGGCTATGAGTTTGTACCAATGTTTCTTGCCCATCCTCCCCTTCCCTGGTGTTTTTCCAGTTTGCATTCCGGTCCGATCCATCTCGGAAATTCCGATTCATTTCGCGAAACTTTCGTGGTGCGGAAACGAAGTTAGGGACGGGACAGGTTCAAAGCAAGCTCTTTGTTGTTCAAAATTCGAGGAGTATGGTTCTGCTCTGATTCTACTCTGGTTAGGCTCAGCGATTTGGACGCCGTCAATTCAGGACGGCGCGGAAATTCGCATGGCGGATGCAACGGGCTGCGTCTTCAACGACGATCGATTCCCATGGCGCAGATCGTAGAAAAACCTGGCCGAATTCCCGATTGGAAGTCTTCGGATTATTAATGGGTCATCGTATAAACGATGGCATTAGTGAGGAATTTGAAAGCGTAGGTTGAATAGCTTGCCGGATATGATGGATCGTCAGCCCACTCGAGTCCATCGCCAAGATCTGTGTTCCACGCCATGAGAATGCTAATGCGCCCATCCTGATCGAATATGGCAAACACCTTCGGTATTTTTCCTGATGGACCGTTCTCCCATTGTTCGCATTCGGGACATTTGGCGATCGAGTCATTCGTCACTTGAATGATCTCGTCGATGTCGTAAAAGCAATGAAATAGAGGATGCGATGTATCGAGTTCCACGGGTGAGGCCCAAGGCAGTACTCGCCGGATTTGTGCTAGAAATTGATTGAATTCTTCATCGCCGTGAAAATCATCGGCAAACCATAAACCTCCCCGCGCCAGGTACTCGCGCAAATTCGTGATGTCTGAAGGGCCAAGCACCATCTGCTCGGGCTCCACAGAGTAGATCAGGGGATAGTTAAAAATAAGGCCGCTGGCCGGACTAACAACAGCTGGAGGCGCGACGTCGATTCCGGTTACACGCTGAAGGAGCACTGTTAAATGTTTGTCCATCGCCGGATAGTCGGTATACCAATTCTTGAGATACTCCGGGATGCCGCCGGGATACTGCATCCGGGCAAACTGGAATTGTGTTGCCATCGGTTGGTCCTTGACAGGAGAATCTGCGGAAAGCCTCAACCACGTGATTGAGACCGACACAACGATAGCGACACACGCAAGCCCCGGCGCCCGCCATTTGGTTGGCTGCAACTGCCGCCGCTGGCTGCTTTTCACCATAATCTGTCCGGAAAAACTTTAGCATTTCGAGCTTCCATGGAAAATTGCACTTTAGTGGTGGTCAATGATCGGCGACAAGCCAGCAATTTGGAGATGTCGGCGGTCAATAGACCGCCGCGACAGCGCCCAGGAAAACGAATTGGCCATATCCTTGTATGCCCAGTCACCCCATCGTCGTAATCACGGGCGCCTCTGCAGGCGTCGGAAAAGCACACAATTTATAGAACGCGCTGCCCGGCGATTTTGGGGCTCACGGCCGCTTTGACCGGCAGAGCCGTCGCCGGAGCTGGCAGCTCTGACGACTCACCGCGCCTGGCTAGGCGCTGCCGCAATTGGAGCGGCAGCCGCAGCAATTGGCGCCGCGTATACAATACGCCGATGGAGTTTGACGCAGTCGTCGTCGGGTCGGGCCCGAACGGTCTTGCCGCGGGTATTGAAATGGCCCGCGCCGGATGCTCCGTTTGCGTCTTCGAAGCGCGAGACACGGTGGGGGGCGGAGCGCGCTCGGCGGAGTTGACGCTTCCCGGTTTCACTCACGACGTTTGCTCGGCCATTCATCCTCTCGCACTAGCCTCACCATTCTTCAATACGCTTCCACTTGCAAAGCATGGTCTGGAATGGATTCAACCGCCGGCGGCATTGGCTCACCCATTCGATGATGGCACGGCCGCTGTTCTCGAACTCACTATAGAACGAACCTGCGCAACGCTGGGTCCCGATGCGCATGCATACGCGAAAGTTTTTGCTCCCCTCGTCCGAAATTCGGTCAAATTAATCCCCGAAATTCTCGCGCCGCCTGCGCATCTGCCACGTCATCCATGGGCTCTGATGCGCTTCGGAATGAAAGCCGTTCAGTCTGCGCAAAAATTCATTGACCGGCATTTCAAAGCGAGCCATGCTCGCGGGCTGTTTGCCGGCATTGCCGCTCATTCCAACATGCCGCTCGACCACAGACCCACTGCAGCAGCCGGGCTCCTGCTGGGAATGCTGGGGCATTCGGGAGGATGGCCGATGCCGAAGGGAGGGTCTCAAAAACTGTCCGACGCCCTGGCCGCTCACTTGACATCTCTCGGCGGCCGCATCGTGACCGGAACTCCGATCACTCGGCTCGGCCAACTGCCCTCGGCACGCGCCATACTTCTGGATGTAACGCCGCAACAGCTGCTGCAGCTGTCCGGAGAACAATTTCCGCCAAGCTATCGATGGGAACTTCACAAATACCAGTACGGCCCGGGCGTGTTCAAAATGGATTGGGCTTTGAATTCACCAATCCCATGGAAGGCTGACGCGTGCCGGCGCGCGGGCACGCTCCACCTTGGCGGCTCCGCAGAAGAGATTGCCGCCGGCGAGGAAGCTGTCGCGAAAGGCAGGTGTCCAGAAAGGCCGTATGTCCTCCTTGCGCAACAGAGCCTATTTGACGCATCTCGCGCTCCGCAAGGTAAACATACGGCCTGGGCGTACTGCCATGTACCGCGGGGTTCGAAAGTGGACATGACCGAACGTATCGAGTCCCAGATTGAACGCTTCGCGCCGGGCTTTCGCGATTGCGTTATCTCCCGGCACACGATGACGCCTCTCGATTTTGAGAACTACAATCCAAACTATATCGGTGGCGATATCACCGGCGGGATTCAGAACATACTGCAAACCGTCGCGCGGCCGTCGCTTCGTATCAGTCCGTATTCGACTCCAGTAGACAATCTTTTCATCTGTTCATCGTCGACTCCGCCGGCGGCGGGGGTTCACGGGATGTGCGGTTACTACGCAGCCCGTGCTGCGCTACAAAGACTTGGGTATAATCGGCACACTCGAGGCTAAGCGGAGAATATATGACTCGTTTACGAATCATCGGAGCTTCTTTTGTCTTGTTGGTGGCAGTCCCAATTCTGGCGCAGATATCCCAGGAGCCGGTAGACCTCGATGGGATATACCGAATCAAGGACGAGGGTCTCAATCGATCACAGGTGATGGAAACGCTGAGCTATCTCACGGACGTTTATGGGCCTCGCCTGACCGGCTCGCCTCAAATCAAGGCCGCGGCAGAATGGACAAAGAAAAAGCTCATGGAGTGGGAGCTTGCGAATGTGAATCTTGAATCGTGGGGACCCTTCGGACGCGGTTGGTCAAATGAAAGATTTAATGCGCGAGCGGTCTCGCCGGACACGAGTTTCCCATTAATTGCTTATCCCAAAGCCTGGACTCCGGGCACGGACGGCGCGGTGGAAGCGGATGTTGGTACTGCCATCATTAATAACGATGAAGACTTTGAAAAGTTCCGCGGACAACTCCGCGGGAAGTTCGTCATGATTACGGCAATGCGCGACGTTCCGGCCGAGTTCCAGGCCCCCGGACGCAGGTTCACCGACGAGGATTTGACCAACCTCTCGAATCAACCGGTCCAGCCTCCACGTGGCGGCGGGCCTGGACAACGTGGCGCCGCACCTGGCGCAGGCCGTGGAAACAATCCTCAGAATTTCAATCAACGGCGCCTGAAGTTTTTTCTGGATGAGGGTGTGATCGCCACCATCGAAGCCGGACAAGGCAGCGGCGGCACCGTATTCGTTCAGGGTGGCGGTGGCCGGAATGCGAACGATCCGCCCGTTCCAGCGCAAGTCGTTATGGCCGTGGAGCACTATGGCCGGATCTGGAGAATGCTGGACAAGAAGATTCCGGTTCGAATCGAAATGAATATCCAGAACAAGTTCTACGATGATGATTTGAATTCGTTCAACATCATCGGCGAAATTCCCGGAACCGACAAAGCCGACGAACTCGTCATGCTCGGCGCACATTTCGATTCCTGGCATTCCGGAACCGGCGCTACCGATAATGCGGCAGGCTCGGCGGTTATGCTCGAAGCCATCCGAATTCTAAAAGCGACACACCTCAAGATGCGCCGCACGGTTCGCCTTGCCCTATGGACCGGCGAAGAGGAAGGCATTCTCGGATCGCGCGCTTACGTGACGCAGCACTTTGCCGATCGCGCGGATATGAAACTCAAACCGGATCACGCGAAATTTTCCGGTTATTTCAACGTCGATAACGGCACCGGTGCGATTCGAGGGGTCTTCCTCCAGGGCAACGAAGCGGTTGTGCCGATTTTTCAAGCCTGGATGCAGCCGTTCAAAAATCTGGGCATGACCACGTTAGCTATTCGCAATACGGGTGGAACGGATCATCTTTCATTTGATGCCGTGGGTCTGCCTGGTTTTCAGTTCATTCAGGACCCTGTAGAGTACGGCAGCCGAACGCACCACTCGAACATGGATGTGTACGAACGGATCCAGGCGCCCGATATGATGAAAAACGCCGTTGTCGTCGCTTCGTTCGTCTATCTGACGGCGAACCGTAACGAAAAGCTGCCGCGCAAACCATTACCGGCACCGCAGAAATAATTCGGGGGCGCACCCCTGATTTCTGAAGTACAAGAAATCAGGGGTGCGCCGCAAAATATCCGTTACGAGCGCGGACATTGAGCCTGGTCATGCCCGGAGGCGGTGTGACCTTGACGCGGAGCTTACGGAACTTCCCGTCCTTATCGCGATTGGTGGATTCATATCCAATGACATATTGATTCTTCAATTCGAGAGCGATTTTTTCGCACGTCTCTTCCAAATCGTTCACGGTGACCCGATACAAATGCCCTCCCGTCATTTCCGCCAGATCCCCAATCAAAGCACGTCCCAGATCGATCACATAAATCTGCGCATCCGACTCCCGGACGATTTCTCGAAGATCACCACGGCTATAACGGCTGTGATTGTCTTCGCCATCGGTAATCAGCAGGAGCGCTTTTTTCGGATGCTGACCGCTCTTCAGTTTGGAGATTCCAAGGTACACAGCGTCGTATAGGGCAGTCGCACCTTGGGCCGGCGTGAGCGACAACCGATCGCGCAGGCGCCGGATATCACTGGTGAATCCTTCGGCAAGCTTTGCACGGGTCGAAAATTCGACAAGAAAGTATTCGTCGTCAGGCGTTCCCTTTTCGAGGAACTTCATGGCGGCATCCTTGGCGAAGTCGAGTTTCTTTTGCATGCTATGGCTGATGTCAAAAACGATGCCTAAGGTCATCGGCGCCGCTTCCATGGAGAAGTAGCGAATCTGCTGCTCCACCTTGTCTTCGAAGATTTGAAAATTTTCGGCTTTCAAATCGGTGACCGGCCGGTTATCCGAATCCGTCACCGCGACATTGACCATCACGAGCTCGACATCGACCTTAAGCGACTTCTGCGCCGGATATACGTCGCGCACAAGAAGAAACACGAGCGCAAAAATGAAAATAAATATGGTCCGATGTCGATCCATGAGGCGATGCGACTTTATCATTCGCTTGTTCACGGTTCAAGGGGGTTCAATCGTCTGAAACCCACGCCACACCTGCGAAGCAGCAGAAGGTAAAAATTTCCGTCGAGCGGTTACGAGTGGCGATCCATGGCGTCTGCCAAAGCTCTTTTAACCGATTCTTCGTGAATTACTTGCGATTAAGGAATAGATGCTGGAATGACACCTGCACCTTCGGAGGAAGAGGTTTCTATAAGGAGGAGACTGATGGCATCCAAGATATTAATGCGGTCCGCACTTGTCATCCTTGCGGTCGGCGTCTTCACCGCCACGCTAGCTGCGCAAAGTGTGGAGCTTTACCCATCGGCGGAACCGCAACCGGTCCAGCTCATGTCCTACACGACCGCGACCGTTCTTCACGGTTAATTATGGTGGAGGTCTGAAAGTAATGAATGTTTTGGGACCCATTGGTTTTCGAGCCGATGCCCGAGGCCGAACCATCCCAAACTTCTTCCGGCAAACCATCAATTGGCCCGAAGTGACCGGAGGTGTTGCTCAGTTGGGGCGAACGCTAGCGGAGAAAGAGCAGAACGGGGACTGTTCAGTGGGGCATCCCCTGCCCCACTGATTACCAGGCGCGCTGCATCGCGTTGACCCAGCACGTCGCCAGAAAAACAATCGTGATGACCAAGCCGATGATCAGTGTTTTCATTTCTACCTCCCTCGTGAACCCGCCCGCTAAAGGCACTCGGTTTGCCAAAGGCCAAATGCAATACGATCTGTACTTTAGGTGCAATAACTGGAGCTAAACAAAGATTGTTGACGCATCCATCAAGGAAGTTGGTTACAGGAAAAGCTGACGACAAAGAACACCCCCCTTTTAGTACAAGTTTTTTAAAAAAATCCCTCTCCCTCTGGGAGAGGGCGGGCCATCAATTGAAGGGGCGCCGGGTGAGGGCCGCAAGTCTCGTCAAATCTTGAAACCCTCACCCTGCCCTCTCCCAGAGGGAGAGGGTGATCCTCCGCAATTTGAATCTATTCACGGCTTCGACCGCCGCAAGTCTATTGGAATTTTGAAACGGCACTCTACCAGCCCGAGGCAAGGCCAATTCCAATTTACATATTACGATATCGCTGTTCGCGACATTCTGCTCGGCACTGGAGCCTATAGTCTGGCCAGAGTTACGGAAGCGAGACAATCAGTCGTTTACGTCGAACATCGTGGAGAGACCCGAGAAGCAGCGTAACTTTTCAGCGGCGCGTCGCGTCCTATAATGGGATCGTATATTGAGAACCTCACGCGATGCGAATTCTGGTTGTCGAAGACGAAAAGAAAGTTGCGAACTTTATCAAAAAAGGTCTCCAACAGGAGGGTTATGCCGTTGACATGGTCCATGATGGACAAGAAGCCCTCGTGAATGCCGCCGCATTCGACTACGACCTCCTTATCCTCGATCTCATGTTACCAAAGCTCGCCGGGCTGGAAGTGTTGCGAGAAATCCGGTCCAAAAAACGCAATTTGCCAGTCCTCGTACTGACGGCCAAAGGCGCTGTGGACGACAAAGTCGCCGGCCTTGATGCAGGCGCCGATGATTATCTGATCAAGCCATTTGCTTTCGCTGAGCTTTCCGCCCGGATCCGCGCTTTGCTCCGGCGGGGCACCCAGGAAACTCCGCGGCTCCGGGTCGCCGATCTGGAACTGGATACGGCATCGCGTCAGGTACGGCGTGCCGGGCAGATCATTGACCTCAAGATGAAGGAGTACGCGCTTCTCGAGTTTCTTCTCCGTAATGCGCATCGCGCCGTGACGCGCACGATGATCGTTGAACATGTATGGGACATCCATTTCGACAGCATCAGCAATGTCGTCGATGTACATATCAACTCACTTCGTAACAAAATCGACAAAGGCTTCGATCCGCAGCTGATTCACACGATACGAGGTGTCGGCTATATGTTAAGCGACCGTCCTCAATGAAACCGCTTACTCTACGGACCAAACTGACGCTTTTTTACTCCATTACCGTCAGCGTGCTACTGACCGGATTTGCCCTTGTGTACTACCGCGTTCTCAGTGTCGGTTTGGACCAGGCTCTAACTCAAGAGTTGATCGACAGGACCTCGGGACTGCGAGGCTATCTACGCTTCGAGGAAGGTCAGCCGGTTTTCGCGTACGATCCAACCGATCCCGACGAAGTGTCGTTCATCAATACTGCCACCCGGTATTACCAGGTATATGAAATCCGCAACGGAACTTTGCTCGCCGAATCCGATGAGCTGCGGGCATTGGGTGTTGAGTATTCGGCGGAAGACCTTTCACGTTACATCCAGGCACCCCCTTCGTTGATCGATCTTCAGACCGATCAAGGCAAGCTTCGCTTACGGAATGAAGCGCTGGCCGCCGAGGGCGGAGTTTACCTGCTTGTGGTCGGAACATCGCTGCAGCCAATGGAAGACACGCTGACTTCTTTCATCAAGGCGCTTGCGTGGTTGCTACCCTCCGGAGTGCTTCTTGCAGCGCTTGCGGCGTGGTTCATGGCTGGTAAAGCCCTGGAACCCGTTGCGGCCCTGGGCAAGGCGGCAGGTCAGATTGCCGTCTCGAGTCTTGATCGCCGCCTGCCAGTGCGCGGCACCAACGACGAACTCGATCAACTTGCCTCTCAATTCAACGACACGCTGGCGAGGCTGGAAAAGGCAGTAGCGGAAATGAAGCAATTCACTGCCAGCATTTCGCACGAATTGCGCACACCGCTTGCCGTGCTGCGAGGGGAAGCCGAAGTGGCTCTGATGCAGGCGAACTCCGCTGAACAATATCGCCGTGTACTGGCAAGTCAACTGGAAGAATTCGAAAAACTAACCCGTATGATCAATCAACTGCTGACTCTTGCCCGCGCCGAATCGGGCGATGTCGCCATCGCACACGAGCCGGTGAATATCTCGAGCATGACGGAATCCCTGGCCGAACAGCTCGAGCCCGTGGCTGCCTCGAAGGATGTTTCTATCTCATGCAAATGCGATTCTGATGTGATACTTCGAGGAGACGCAGCCTGGGTCGAGCGTATCATTCTTAACCTCGCAGATAACGCGATCAAATTTACGCCCACCGGAGGGCACGTTCAAATCAAGCTTTCTCGCGCTGACTCCTCCGCGATTCTCGATATCGCAGATGACGGCATAGGGATCTCGCCGGACGATGTCCCCCACATTTTTGAACGGTTTTATCGCGCCGATCCCTCACGCAGCAATCGCGCTGACGGCGCCGGCCTGGGCTTGAGTCTCGTCAAGTGGGCGGTAGATCAACATCGCGGATCGATTCAGGTCGAAAGCACTCCCGGTCTCGGGACGCGGTTCACCGTCCGGCTTCCCCTCTCCCTCTGGGAGAGGGCGGCGCGTCAGCCCGCGGGCTGACGCGCCGGGTGAGGGTCACAGGTCTTTCCAAATCCTGACACCCTCACCCGCCGCCCCTTTTCTTGAGGCTTCGCCCTAAACGGGCTCGCGCTTCGCTGCGGCCTCTCCCGGAGGGAGAGGCAATGATTAATTTCATTTAATTTCCTGTTAATCACGCCTTAATCCCATCCGGATGTAATTCCTACCTATGATTGGCGCCACGAAGGAAATTGCAATGAAATTTATATTTCAGCGATTCGTTTTGATTGCTGGTGTCGCCGCGACCCTTTATGCCGTGGCTCTCAACGGCCAGCACTCCAAGGCGAATTCAGACCCGCCCGCCGTTCCCCAGGCGAAAACAATCCAACCCGCAACGCATTTCACCCAGGGTACGATCACTTCGATCGACGCGAACCAACTGGTGATCACCAAAAAAGTTCGCCGTAAGGCGAAGCAGGAGAGCTTCACGTTGGACTCTCAAACACAGCGGAACGGAAATTTGCCCGCCGGCACTCGCGTCTCTGTTCAATACCGCGAGCAAAACGGCGAAAAGATCGCCGCTGCTGTGCGGGAAGTAACCGTGAAGAATGCTCGAAAGCCCGCCAAGGCCGCGTTTTGGTGGCGATCGAAGAGTTAGGGTCCCCCTTCCTCCTCCCAAAAGGGACGCCGCCATTTGGCGTCCCTTATTTTCTTAATCGAAGAATTTCGAGAGGGGGAACGTAGGGCGCGTTATGGGAAGCGCAAGGTAGCGTAACTACTCCAGCATCGGACGGAAATCGTCGAGAGGGCGTTCCTCAAGGCGGCCGGCCATGATCGCTCGCGCGCATGTATTCCACCGCAGCAGGGCTTCATCATTCCCGTGCGGCCGGACCCTTTCGGCCTTTTCATATAAGCGCATTGCTTCACGGAAAAGATCGTACGCGGAAAAGTGCGATCCCGGAGCGGCCCGCCGCATGTATACGCGCGCCTGGCGTTCGAAAAGGATGCCTTGATAGTAAGCCTGCAGGTATTCGTCGTTAAGGCGCGACAACAGAGACCAGGCATGGTCGAGATTATCTACGATGTTCTCGATGAACTGATCGGATAAGGCGAGAATCAGAAGCGCAATCGCCTGACGGTTGTCCGGTTCGACCACGAGGATATCCTGGCAAATGCTTTCCGCCAACGCGGGTTCGTTGAGCAAACGATACCGCTCCGCGCGGCCCAGCGCGGCCGGAATCGCAGCCTTCGAAAGTTTCTTCAGTTCAAATTCCATAGGAGCCCCCGAATTCCTTAACGCCGAAGTCTTCGAAACAATCTCTTGATTGGATCATAAAATTCATCTACGACCCGTTCCTTCAGCGGAATGATGGCGTTGTCGGTAATCGTAATGCTTTCCGGGCACACTTTCGTGCAACACTTTGTGATATTGCAATAGCCGATTCCTTTTGCTTTCGCAAGTTCTTCAACCCGATTCTCCATATCGAGCGGATGCATCTCGAGCGCCGCCACGTAAACAAAAAAGCGCGGCCCAATGAACTCCTCGTGCTTGTGGTGTTCGCGCAATACGTGACAGACGTCCTGACACAAGAAACATTCAATGCATTTTCGAAATTCTTGGACCCGATCCACGTCCTCTTGTTGCATACGCCAGCTTCCATCGGGGACATCGGGCGGACGCGGCTTGAATTGTTTGATCTGTTTTTTGACGCGAAAATTCCACGACACGTCGGTCACCAGATCCTTGATCAATGGAAAGCTCTTCATGGGCTCGATTGTCACCGGCCGCTCCAATGGAAGCTGGTTGAGTCTCGTCATACACATCAGCCGCGGCATCCCATTGATCTCGGCTGAACACGAGCCGCATTTGCCGGCCTTACAGTTCCAACGAACCGCCAGGTCGTTGGCCTGTTCGGCCTGGATTTTGTGGACAGCATCGAGGACGACCATTCCTTCGGAAATTTCGGTCGTGTAGTTGAAAAACTTCCCTTGCTCCGCAGTCCCACGCCAAATGGAAAAGGTTGCCGACGCCATTACTTTTGCTGCTCCTCGATAATCTGCTTCAATTCCGCCGGCAGCGGCGGAATATTCTCCCGCACGACCTTCATTTCGGCGGCTGGACCACGGCGCACGATGACATTGAACTCACCGAAAGCCTTGTCCTTGTTCGGATAATCTTCCCGGAAATGACCCCCCCGGCTTTCACGGCGCTCCCGTGCCGATCGCGTGATGGCTTCCGAGACCGTAAGCAGATTAGGCAGATCAAGCGCGGTATGCCAACCACTGTTGTATTCGCGATTCCCGTGCACGGCGACTTCGCGCGCGCGTTTTTGAAATTTTCCGATTTCCTCCAGCGCCATCAACATTTCCGGTTCGGTCCGCACGATCCCGACAAGCTCCTGCATTTTTGCCTGCAGCTCATGTTGTATTTGATACGGACCCTGGGTATCAGTCGAACGCGTTCCCCTTTCGAATGGCTCCAAGGCTCGCCGTGCGATGCTGTCCACCTGATCTGTATTGATGCTTCCTGCCGGATGCTCCTTTGCGAAAGCTGCAGCAAACTTTCCGGCGCGTTTTCCGAAGACGAGCAGATCTGACAGGGAATTACCGCCGAGACGGTTTGCTCCATGGAGTCCACAACCGCATTCACCGGCAGCGAACAAGCCGGGAACAGTAGACATCTGAGTCTCCGGATGAACACGGATGCCGCCCATGATGTAGTGCATCGTCGGTCCAACCTCCATCGGAGTTGTGGTAATGTCGACATCGGCGAGCTGCTTGAATTGATGGTACATACTCGGCAGCTTTTTCTTGATGTGGTCCGGAGCGTTCGGGATTTTTTCTTTGATCCAGGAGATGTCGAGGAAAACACCGCCGTGCGGACCTCCCCGGCCTTCCTTGATTTCGCGGACGATGCAACGTGCGACATGATCTCGCGTCAGAAGTTCCGGAGGGCGGCGCGCTTGCTTGTCACCCTGGCAGTATTTCCAGCCTTCTTCTTCGTTGTCGGCTGTCTGATGCCGATAAGCTTCCGGAATATCATCAAACATAAAACGCCGGCCCTTACTGTTTCGCAGAACGCCGCCTTCTCCGCGCACGCCTTCGGTGACCAGGATACCCGCAACGCTCGGGGGCCAAATCATTCCGGTGGGATGGAATTGCACGAACTCCATATCCATGAGATCCGCGCCCGCATTGTATGCCAGCGCGTGGCCATCACCGGTATACTCCCAACTGTTACTTGTGATCTTGTAGGCGCGCCCTACTCCGCCTGTTGCTAGAACGACCGCGCGTGCATGAAACAACAGGAAACGCCCGCGCTGCCGGTCATATCCGAAAGCTCCGACGACGCGGTCTGCATCTTTGAGTAATGAGAGGATGGTGCACTCCATGTGAACGTCGATTCCCTGATGGACACCGTGATCCTGAAGCGTGCGGATCATTTCCAGACCCGTGCGGTCGCCAACATGGGCCAGTCGCGGATATCGGTGGCCTCCAAAGTTTCGTTGAAGAATATCTCCCTCTGGAGTCCGGTCGAAAACGGCGCCCCACGCTTCCAGCTCACGGACGCACGTCGGGGCCTCTTTCGCGTGGATTTCGGCCATACGCCAGACGTTCAGGTATTGGCCCCCGCGCATCGTATCCGCGAAATGAACTTTCCAATTGTCGGCCGAGTTGACCGTGCCCAGCGCTGCCGCGATGCCGCCCTCGGCCATGACCGTGTGCGCTTTTCCGAGAAGGGATTTGCAGACCAGCCCCACAGTGACTCCGGCGGCCGATGCTTCGATCGCCGCCCGCAGTCCGGCGCCTCCGGCGCCAATAACAAGCACGTCGTGTTCGAATTTCTGGTACTCCGGCATTAAATGATTCTCCAGTCCGTCCAGACACCCATGGAGCAAAGCCGAACGTACACGTCGGAAAAGGCAACCCAGAATAAGCTGAACCATGCCCAGCGCATATGATTACGATTGAGCACGGTGACGCAGTTGTAGCAATTCCGTCCGAAGATCGCATTCTTCAATTCGTCGTGGCGTCCACCGATCAGATGGCGCATCGAGTGGCAACCCAGCGCATAACTTCCAAGCAATATCACATTGACCGCCAGAACGATTGTGCCGACTCCAATTCCGAAGTGCACGGCTCCTGCTGCATCCGTGAACCAGAGAGCCTTCCAGACATCGTAGGCAAGGAAAAACAAGAAAAGGACAGCGAGATAAAGAAAATATCGATGAACATTCTGAATGATCAGCGGAAACGATCGCTCGCCGCGATAGCCGCCGCGAGGCTCGCCTACGGCGCATGCTGGAGGATCGGCCCATAGTGCTTTGTAATAGCTTCCGCGGTAGTAGTAGCAGGTGAGGCGGAATCCGCCGGGCGCCCACAGGATCAGAAGCGCCGGGGAAAATGGCAAAAATGCAGGCCACCATGCGGGGACCGGCCCGAACCAGCTGTGTTGCGAATCACCAAATACTTCCGGAGAATAGAACGGAGATATGTAGGGCCCGAAGGAATAATGATTTCCCTGAAAAGCCGCCCAGGTCGCATAAGTAATGAAGCCCAACAAACCCAAACCCACCGCGAGTGGTTCCACCCACCACAAGTCGCGGCGCTCGGTTGTTCCTAATCCTCTTTTGGTTGAAGCTGCTGCTTGCGCCACAATTCACTCCTGCGCGAGTTTCTCGGATCAAAACGGTTGACAATATAGCCGACAATTCAGCCAGCGTTCAACACCACTTTCAGAATGCCGCGTTCCGCGGCTCGCTGAAAGGCGCGCGGGGCCTGGGAGAGAGGAAAGCTGTCGGAAATCATGTCAAGTACTTTGATGCTCCTCGCTCGCAACAAATTCAGCGCTGGTTCAAAACGGCCGCACCGCGATCCAATGAGAGCGATTTCGTTGACGATGACACGTGCCGTGTCGAGTGAAGGGGTTCCATGAATAGTGGATTTCATGAAGACCGATCCTCGCGGCCGGACCATCCGGATCGCCTGACTTAATCCATGCGGCGAACCCGCCGCCTCGACAACCCAATCGTAGGCGGAAGAGGGAAGCCGCTTCGTGGCTAGGAACGTTTCCACGCCGGCGCGAGCGGCAATCTTCAATTTATTTGGATGCCGGCCATAAAGATGGACGTTCATACAACGCGCAGTCAGGACTTGTGCGATGAGCAGCCCGAGTTTGCCATCACCAAGTACGGCAATACCCGCTCCCTCTGGAATGGTCGCCTGATCGAGAATCTCACATGTCGCCGCGAGCGGCTCAACGAAAACAGCTTCCTCATTGGAAATCGAATTGGGAACCACATGCAGATTCACCTCAGGCAACGTCAGCAATTCCCGAAACGCGCCGGGGTACCGCACGATTCCAAGAACGGTTCGTTTCGGGCAATGCCGCCCTAGTCCTCTTTGGCACCACTCGCATTGGCGGCACGCCAAGTTGATCTCGCCGACAACTCTGCGGCCCAGCAGGTTTGCGTGATCCGCTTCGACAACTTCTCCGACAAATTCGTGTCCGGGAATACCAGAAAAACCATAATATCCGCGCTGGAGCTCGAGATCGGTGTTACAAATTCCGCCAACCAACAGCCGAATCAGAGCGTATCCCTCGGGCCTTTTGGGCCGCCGGACATCACGGACATAGACACGCCTCTTATCCAACTGAACAGCCAGCATGAGAGCCATTCTAGCGCGATTTCCTGGGAGAACTTCCCTGCCGGATAGGAACCAAACAGTGGCGACGCCTTCCCCAACGTTCTCTTTATCTAGTGAATCGCATCACTTACAGCACCCCCCGCTAACGGAAGTGCCGTTGCATCTTCTCTCTATTGCATAGGAGGGAAAGGTGTCTATGAGAGCTATGCTGGCATTGATGCTGACGGCCCTATTGAGCGTTGCCGCTTGCAGCAAAGCGAACGCAGACGTCGATCCAAAAGCCATCGAGCAGAAATATGGGCTTTCCGGCGGCTATGTCGATGAGATCAGTACCGAAGACGGAAAAGTCAAAGCTACTATTATCCCGACAACATTGGATGACGGCCGAAGAGTCCAGTTAGTGATTCCGCACCAACCCATCGGCAATCACCAGGTGTACATGCGCGAAGGGATCACGATCACTCCTCTCGAGTTATCCGATTCCAAGTTGTCCAAACAGCAATTCGTCCAGTCGCAGCCGCGGATCGTCGAACGGCGGCCGGCACCCACTTCGGCCCCAGCACAAGCTGAGCCCAAGAAAAAACGTTCGTTGGAAAAAGAAGTTCTGATCGTCGGAGGCAGCGCAGGCGCAGGTGCAGCCATTGGTGGCCTGGCCGGTGGCGGCAAAGGCGCGGGAATTGGGGCGCTGTCGGGCGGCGTGGCCGGACTGGTCTACGA
>MNKP01000034.1 GCA_001920875.1 Acidobacteria bacterium 13_1_20CM_2_55_15 | reverse complement strand
GTTAATGAAGGCCGTGTCGATCACCTGGACATGAACTTCGGCTGCCCGGTTCCCAAGGTGACCCGGCGAGGCGGCGGCGCTGCCATTCCCTTGAAGCCGAGTTTGCTCCGAAATATCGTGCGGGCGGCTGTGCAGAATGCCCAAGCGGTGCCGGTCACAATCAAATTCCGAATGGGAATCAATCTGGAGTATTTGACTTTTCTGACGGCCGGACGGGTCGCCGAGGATGAGGGCTGCGCCGCTGTCGGATTACATGCGCGAACGGCGGCTCAACTCTATCACGGCCACGCTTCATGGGACGCGATTGCCGAACTGAAGCAGGCCGTGAAAATTCCGGTTCTAGGCAATGGCGACATCTGGGAAGCCGAAGATGCTCTTCGCATGATGCGGCAGACCCGCTGTGATGGCGTCATTGTCGGACGCGGCTGTTTAGGCCGTCCATGGCTGTTTCGCGACCTTGCAGACGTATTCAATGGCCGTGAGCCGTTGGATCCCCCGAAGTTTGAAGTAGTTCTTGAAATCATGTTCCGGCACGCACGCATACTGGCGGACTGGTTCGGCGAGCGATTGGCCATGCATTCCTTTCGGCGCCACGCGTCCTGGTACACCAAAGGTTTTCGTGTCAGCTCGAACATCCGCGCGGCATTGATGCGCGTCGAAAGGGTGTGCCAGTTGGAACAATTGTTCTCGGATGTCGATCGGTCCCAACCGTTTCCTCCTTCTGCTATGCGGGTAGTGCGCGGAAAGGCCACCGGAACTCAAAAGGTGTCTCTGCCTGCCGGCTACCTCGATAATATCGAGGATGACGCACCTTTGGCCGGCTCCGACGAAGACGCAGGTGACGGCGGCTGATCATGTTTGCCGTGATGCTCCAGCGGTGGCACGAGATCGCGTTCCTTCATTGGTCTTGCGATCCCGCGCTCCTCAGAAGCCGGCTTCCTCGGCAACTACAGGCCGATACATTCGAGGGCAAAGCTTGGGTTAGCCTCACACCGTTCCTACTGACCGGCCTGCGGCCACCATTGTTTCCGCATAGACTCGGATTCGCATTTCCGGAAATGAATCTCAGGACGTACGTCAGCGGTCCGGACGGTCCTGGCATTTGGTTCTTTTCGCTGGATGCCGCCCAGTTGCTCGCTGTCGTGGGAGCGCGTGCTGTATTTGGCCTGCCTTACTTTCGCGCAGAAATGAGCGTGGATATTGGTGCCCGTGAGAATGTGTATTTCAGCGAGAGAGGCCGGCAAGCAAAGGCAAGAATCCGAATTGCAAAGCAAGATCCGATTACTGCCCCATCCCTGCTGGATGTTTTTCTGACCGCCCGATTCCGTCTCTATTCGACCGTCCGCGGGCAGTTGATCACGGCGAAAGTCACTCACCCGCCGTGGCAACTACATGAGGCGCGCGTCATCGAATTTGAAGAAAATGTCCGGCGCGCCATGGGAGTGGAATTTCCGAGTAATGACTTTCTCGTCCATTATTCCTTGGGGGTGGATACGCGAATCGGACGGCCGAACCGCGTAGAATAACGCTTCCTTTTCGTTGGAGTTCAGGATGAGACCAAATGACGCGCAACATTCCCCTCCTCGCAGAGGAGAGGTGGCGGCGCCATTAAAAAATGCCGGGAGCCACCAAAGCGGCGCAGACGGGGTGGCGCGAACCGCGAGCCCGACAGGGCGAAGCCTCAATTGAAGACCGGCACGGCCGCGTTTTTGCCGAGCTGACCACCCCGTCCGCTCCAATAAGGTGGCTTCGCGAAATCTTATTGTGTCGCGGCCACCCCTGCTCTGCGAGGAGGGGAATGTTCACCTCCGGGAGTGGAGCGCACGTATTACCCCATTGGCGGCGGAGTGCCTGCTGCTGGCGAGGGCTGGGGATTTATGGGAGCAACCGGCGGCTTGAAATACGTCAGGGCTGCGGCGCCGAATCCTACCGTCCACGCTACATACTCGATCAGCACTCCGGCGGCCAGTAAGGGAAGGGCAATGAAATTCAGTCCGAAGACTCCTACAAGTCTTGCCACCAGAAGGGGGAGTAGTAGAGCGACGATTCCCAAAATGGTTGTGAGATAGGGGCCGGTGTTTGTCCATCCGAGTCGAGGACCGATGAATTGACCGACTCGAGCAGCAACGCCGGTAAACCCGATCAGGAATACGATGAGAACAGCAAGGACGGCAAACGGCATTAGAAGTAGAAGGGGGATTCCGAGGATTGTGATAATCAGTAGCACCACCGTCATGACCAATGCCGGCACAAACAAAAGCTCGGCGAGCAGACCGATCAGTCCGGCTCTCACCGGTTCGGCAGCGGCACGGTCGCCGATTCGGGTGGCGAGCCCTCCGCCCGCAAGCATTACAATACAGGCGAACAGAATGAGCATTCCGACTCGCACCAGCGTCTGTGCAGCGCCAAAGAAGGGCAGCATGCCGCTCCGGAATATTCCGCGATTCCTCAAAATTTCGCCGAGTCTGGCGCCGGCGCCGACGCGCACTTCCTGAACGTCGCCTCCAATCGTGGCGCCGGGGTCCCGCGAGAGCGTACCGCCGACCACGACGGCATCTCCCGTAATATTGGACTCAGGACCGAGCTTGAGATCGCCTCCCAGCACGACTGTATCGCCGTTGACTTCGCCGTCGATCTGGGCGTTACCTCCGAAGACGACGACATCTCCGTTCAGAATCTCGTCCCGGCTAACCGTAACGTTGCCCAAAAACCGGATGACATCGTCTTTCCGGCGGCCTCGTCGCGGCCGAACTTCCCGCCTACCCGGGCGCGGGGAAACCTGCGAAGAGTTCGAACTTCCAGCGACGGTAAAGAGCCTCTGGCGTTCGGACGGCATGAGGTAGGAAAGCTGTAGAATCAGCTCCGCGTCGTCGCCAAGCCGCGTGCGTAATTCGGCACCCGTGACTTCAGCGCCGTTGACGGCGACCGTATTTCCGGAAATCTCGACAGAGGCGATCCCGTCTCGATTTTTGGGCGACAAAACGATGCCGTTTTGGATCGGCAGCACTGTGTATCGCTGCTCAATCCGTGTTCTCAGTTCATCCATGCTGAGATTTTGACTCTGTCCGAACAGCGGTATCTCCGCAAGGATCAGAACCAAAGCCAGCATCCATTTGCACTCGGGTTGATGTATTAACATTTCATGGACTCCCTTTGCCTTAAGGGCTGAGATGAGGACACCAGGCGCTTGAGCGCGGCCACACTGAGGACGCTCAGAAAGGCCGCGGTTCCGACCACGCTCAACATTTCTCGTGAAGTGAGAACGGCCGTAAGAACTCGCGCGGCACGGTCCACAAATCTCAACATATCCAACATAAAAGTGACGGAGCGGACCGCGAGCGTCCCGCTCTGAACAACAAGGAGGAATATCTCCGCGACCGGGATCCGTAGGAATCCCGTTGTCCACAATAGCGTGCCGGTTACCGCAGCCGCAGCCGCACCCGTAAGACTGGTGATGATGGCGCGCCGCCGCGAACGAAGCTTCCGCCTTCCCGGCGATAGAGGCGCTTGTTGAACAGAGGCAATCACGCGGCCTGAGAAATCCTGCCGAGGTGATGCGCTGGGAAGCAGACGAACCAATGTCCGCAATGCCGCTTCGATTTCGGGATCGTCGTCACCGCTGGCATCCGCCGCATTCAAGATCTCGAGCGCCCGCAGGAGGTCGTCGCCCGGTTCGTGCTGCTTTTCAGTCATGATTTGCTGTTCCAACCGCGTCTTCGCAAGTACTCGGCAAGATCCTTGCGCGCCCGATGCAAGAAGCTCTTAACGGTTCCAGCCGGCAAGCCCGTGATTTCCGCGACGTCTTCGAGTGTAAGGTCCTGTTCATATCTCAACGCGATCACTTCGGCGTACTCCGGGCGCAGGTGGTGAACAGCCTCCTCCAGGACCTTCGCCAGCTCCCGCCGTTCCGTGACGCGGTATGGCGAGTCTTGATCGCATTTCCCGGCGAGGCAATCCTGCGGCGCCTCCTCGAGGGGCGTCGTCCGGACATTGGCCCGCCGTACCTCATCGATCGCCGCATGGTGGGCAATCGCCAGGAGCCAACTCGAAAATTTTCTTTCCGGCGCATAAGTGTCGAGTTTTAGAAACGCTTTTACGAAGGTGTCCTGCGCCAGTTCCTCCGCGCGCGAAGGATCGCGAACCACTCGAAGTATCACGGAAAAGACCGGCCGTTCGTATCGCTGCACGAGCTCTCGAAAGGCGCGCTCAGAGCCGGCCAGCGCGCCGTTAACCAGATCCACGTCTGTTTCCGTCACTCCTTTCACCATACGAGAACTTTATGAATTGGGTTGCACGGAATTTGTGCGGTAAAATTTCGCACATGAATCCCGGGGTTCTATCCTTGATTCTCGCGCTTGCGATGCATCATTCGATCGCTGGTGTTTACGACAACGGCCGAGAGGTGACCATCGAAGGGGTCGTCGCGGAGTATCATTTCGTCAACCCACATCCATTTATCGTAGTTAACGTCAACAGCGAGCGCTGGACGCTCGAGCTGGACAATCTTTCCGAGCTTGTGGAAGTCGGGATGACAAAGGATACGCTGAAAGCCGGAGATCGTGTTGTGGTCAGGGGAAGCCCCGCGCGAACCAAGCCGCCGCTGGGGCTCTACGTTCGGAAGTTGGATCGAGCTGCAGACGGTTTCCGGTACGAACAGGTCGGCAGAAGCCCGCGAGTTCAATTCCCCTCGAAGTAAGCCCGCTAGAGTATGGGGGTATCGTCTTCTTTGCCGTGCACAGCAAACCAGTAAATGCCGTTCATATAGCGCCAGCGGCGAATCGTCGCGGCTTCGACGGCCTTCAGAGCAGAAGCCTGTAGCTCGGGCGTATTGCAATATTTCTCAACGATCTCGAAACCTCTCGCGCCGTGGATTTCGTCCGCGCCTACATGTTCCTCGAAAAAGCGGACCTGCCGGCCGCCCGCCGCGAAGCCATAGTGTTCGTGCAGCGCGGGAACAATTTTTTTACAGATATCCAAGAACTGCGACTCCAGGCCGATGAACATGCCCGCCAGGGCTGCTTGCCATGGTGTTTGATAGACCAGCCGCCAGCCCCAGTTCTGCAGGCCCTCGGTTGCGGCGAGGACCACCGAATCCTGGACGCTTTCGCGGCTGGAACCAGTGGCCTGTACGTAATCTCTCAACATGTCCAGATGCCGGTCCTCCGGATTCTCTTCATCTCCGAGATTTTCAAACAAGTAAGCCTTCACATCTCGGATGGGAATCTGAGACGCTTCGTAGGCCATCCAATTCAGATACTCGGTCACGTAGTGGTAATGCTGCGCGCAATAGATCGCGGTTTGCTTCTTCGTCAGTTTGCCTTGCGCCCAAAGCTGAAAGAATAGATGATCCTTGCTGTGTTTCCGGTCACGTGTCGTGACCAGTTGATCATGAAAGGTCATTTTCATAGCGCCTCCGTGGTGCACAAACATAAACCGAAGCGGCTAATAACACTAGTCATCATTGGGTTGATTCTTGGAAGCGCCGCCTTGGTCTATGGCCAACGTTTTCGGGGTTTCTTTTTCCAAAACGAGCCGCCGCCGACGGAGCTCGTCGTTGCGCGTTGGAAATACACGGCGTGGGGGAAATTCGGCGGGACCGGGTGGGCGCACAACTACCCGAGCTCCGATCAGCATTTCGCGCAGGTCGTTTCGGAAGCGACCAACATCGATGTGAGGAACGTGTCCTACCGGATCGTGGAATTGGGAAGCCCAGAGGTTTTCAACTACCCGTTTGCAGTCGTGTCCGAACCCGGGGAATTGGCATTAACCGAGGCTGAAGTCCGGAACTTGCGCGAATATGTCGATCGCGGCGGCTTCGTTGTAATGGACGACTTTGATGGAGCTCGGGATCTGGCAACTCTGAAGCGCGATTTGCATCGCGCGTTCCCCGATCGCGAGTTGGTGCGGTTGACGATCGATCACGAAATCTTTCACACATTCTTCGATATCGACGCGCTGAACGTCACGTCGCCTTATCTGGTGGACGGCGACCCCATTTTCTATGCGTTACTCAACAAAGACGGCAACGTGGGGATCATCGCGTGTTACAACAATGACCTCGAGAATTTCTGGGACTACATCGATCGCGGCGAGTACCCGCTCAAACCCTCGATTGAAGCTTTCCGCCTTGGAATCGACTTTGTCATCTACTCGATGACGCACTGATTCCTTATAACGCCTGGGCAGTGCCGCCCTCGAGAGTGAAGTAAAAAGTGGCTCCTTTATCGAGTTCCGCCTCGGCCCACATCCGGCCGCCGTGGCGGTGAATGATGCGTTGGGCAATTGCCAGACCAACACCGTTTCCCTCAAACTGGTCGCCCCGGTGGAGACGTTGAAAGACGCCGAAGAGCTGGTCGGCATACTGCATATCGAAGCCGGCGCCGTTGTCCTGGACGAAATATACCGGTATGGGCTCGCTTCGCCGGCAACCCACTTTGATCAGAGCGGGATCTTTCTCCCTGGAGTATTTCAACGCATTGGAAAGTAAGTTTGCGAAGACCTGTTGAAGCAATACGGGATCCGCCTCGCACAGTGGTAAATCATCCACGGAGACTTCGATGTTCCTCTCGGTCTGTTCGGCGTGTAAATCCTCCAAGGCCCGGCGGACGAGAGATACCGGCCGCACAGCATATTTATTAAGCGGTTGACGGCTCATTTTCGCGAAGGCGAGCAGGCCATCAATGAGTTGGCCCATTTTGATCGCGCCTTCGTGAATCCGTCTCAGTTGATCCTGACCCGGCGGCGGAAGCATTTCGCCGTAATCTTCCAGCACGATTCGCGCGAATCCACTTATTGCGCGAACGGGAGCGCGCAGATCATGCGAGATCGAATAGGAGAAGGATTCCAGCTCGCGAATGGCGGTTCGGAGTTCCGCATTGGTCTGATGGAGCTCGCGCTCGACTCGCTGACGATCGCTGACGTCGCGGATGGCACTGGAAACCAGCATGCCTTCATCGGTCTGGATGGGGCTCAGGCTGATCTCGATCGGAAACTCGGTGCCGTCCCTGCGCAAGCCAAATAACTGCAGTCCGACCCCCATGGGCCGGACCTTCGGATCGGCAAAAAAACGGTCGCGGTGTAAAGGATGCAGCCCGCGAAAGCGGTGGGGGATCAGCACCTCGACCTTGTGGCCGACTAATTCCTCACGTGGGAATCCAAAGAGTTTTTCCGTTTGTGAGTTCACCAGAACAATCTCGCCCGTTTGATTGACGATGACCATCGCGTCTGGAGCCGATTCCAGCAGATCCCGGAATCGTCCTTCGACGAGCCGTTCGAAGTCTGTTTTCATCGTCAGATGCGCTCTTGTTTCGGCGGCTGACTAACACCCAACCAATACTGGGTGATCTGACCGGCGGTTTTGAGGATTTGCTCGAAGTCTAAAGTTCCCATCGGGTCCCCGTAGGCGCTTTCTCCCTCCGTTGTTCAAGCCAACAAAGAGTCTCGGGAGCGGCACTCGGCCTGGCCAGAAAAAATCCCTGCGCGAGGTCACAACCCAATCGCCTGAGGCGATCCTGAACGCGCGCCGACTCGACGCCTTCGGCAACTACCGACAGGCCAAGGTTATGGCCGAGATCGACGGCGCATTTGACGATCGCATCGTCTCCGTCAGCCAAGTCCATGACAAACGAACGGTCGATCTTCAGGATATCTACCGGCAGCTGCCGAAGATAACTCAGGGAGGAGTATCCGGTACCGAAATCGTCAATCGCCAGCGGTGTGCCCATGTCGTGCAGTCGGGCCAAATAGTTCGCGACACGCAAAGGATCGGACATGACGAAGTTCTCTGTGATCTCGAACCCGAGCATCGAAGACGGAATTTCGCGGCTCTTAAGGAGATCTTTGGTTCGATCGGGAAATTCCGGATCCTGCAAATTGCGTGGCGAGAGATTCACGAAAACCGGGATTCGTAGGCGCGAGTACCATCGTTTCCAGTCATCGAGCGCTTTTTCAAGGAGCCGGGCAGTGAGAGGTTCGATCAGTCCTGTTTGTTCGGCAACTCCGATGAACATCTCCGGCAGCAACAAGCCTTGCCGCGGATGCCGCCACCGGGCGAGCGCTTCGAGACAAATGACCCGACCCGTTTTCAGGTCGACGACAGGTTGATATTCGTAGAAAAATTCCTCGCGTTCGATTCCTTCGCGCAGTTCCGTCATGATATTGAGGCGCCTATGGGCCTGTTGATCGCGGTCGGCCGTATAGATCGCGCAATCCAGTTTTCTGGCTTTCGCCGCATACATCGCAATATCCGCCTTTTGGAGCAGCGCTTCTCCGGTCGCGCCATGCTCGGGGAACCACGCTATCCCAATGCTGCCGGTGACCATTAACGAACTTTCTTCAAACAGGATCGGTTCCTTCAAGGAGTGGAGAAACTTGCGGGCGGCTACCATTCCCCCTTCACCGTCCGTCCGGGGCAGTATAAACGCAAACTCGTCCCCGCCGAGGCGCGCCAGCGTGTCAGCCTCGCGTATAACTCCGCTCAGACGCGCAGCAACCCGTTGCAAAACACAGTCGCCCGCGTGGTGGCCAAGAGAATCATTGATTGCCTTGAAGCCATTGAGATCCATCACCAGCAATGCGACCGGTTCGCGCGCCCGGCGGGCGCTGAATATGGCTTGTTTAAGGCGGTCTTGAAGCAGGTAGCGGTTAGGCAAATCCGTAACAGCGTCATGGTAGGCGAGATAGATGACGCGTTCCTCGGCTCGCCGGCGAGCCCGGCGGCCTGAAACTTCCCGGAGCGCACGTTCAACGGCTGGGACGAGGCGCTTCAAGTTGTTTTTCATGACATAGTCATCAGCACCTGTCCTCATGGCGGCTACAGCCGTGTCTTCTCCAATCGTCCCGGAGGTGAAGATGAAGGGAACTTCCGAGTCATACTTACGGACTTGCGCCAGCGCTGCAGTTCCGCTAAAGCCAGGGAGGGTAAAGTCGCCGAAGATGATATCCCATCCACCTTTGGCGAGAGCTGCGGCAAGCGTAGCCGCGCTGTGGGCTTGCTCGAACTTGACCGAATATCCCGCTTTGGTCAGCTCCCTTACCATTAGTAAGGTGTCTTCTTCGGAATCCTCAATGACCAGGACGTTCAAAGTCGTTGCCATACATCAACACCAGAAGCCGTTGGCTCGGACCCCCATCTTCCTTGATGTCGCGACCGGTCCCAGGACTAATCCTGGCTTCTGTACTTCAGACCGCTTCGCGTGAGTGTAGTCTGCGGACGTCAAGATGTAGTCTGTAGGCGTAAAGATTGCAAGGAGTATGAAAATTTTTTCCGACTCGATGTCCAGAACAATCCGGAGGACTCATTGACTTGACATAGGTTCGGCCCGAAACGACAATCCGCCCGTCCAACGGTGGCGGCCGCATTTATTTTG
>MNKP01000148.1:1272-19548 GCA_001920875.1 Acidobacteria bacterium 13_1_20CM_2_55_15 | reverse complement strand
CTCGTCAATGTGAGTTGGAAAGAAGCCGAACGGCTCGAACTCAGGAAACTGAAAAGGCATGGCCGAACACGCTGAGGTCTTGGTCGACAGTTCTGTCTGGGTGGATTATTTCAATGGAGAAGACGAAGCAGTCGAGAGGCTGAATTTTCTGATCCATGGCGCGCGCATTTTGGTGTGTGGTCAGATCCGGCAAGAGGTGCTCCAGGGCAGTCGAGATGAAAAAGCGTTTGCGAAAGTGGAAAAACAAATGGCTCTCTGGGAATCCATACCGGAAGAGCCGGCCGACTTTACCGAAGCGGCACATCTTTTCGCACGCCTGCGATGGAAAGGAATGACCATACCACCGTCAGACTGTCTGATCGCGGCAGTCGCCATCCGGAAAAACCTTCTGCTCTATACCAGCGATGCGGATTTTGATGAAATCCCGCGGCTTCGGCGATACAAACCCTGACGCCGCAAGCGGGTTGGGGTGTAATAATGCCTGGGTTGAATCGGAGCTGTGGGATTTCGAAGCGCGGTTAGGTGCACATGCGCGGCCGGGTCGCGCTGACAGGTCTTCGCAAACTCATGCCGATTTCGCACAGTAAGGAGAGCATACAATGCCAAACAACAAAAGCCGCTGCACATCAACCCGGTGATAGCGAAACTGGCGGAAGGAAAAACCGTCTATGGCCTCAATACCGGCGATCTATCGCTCGTGTACGCGCGTGAGGTGGCGCGCGCGCCGGTCGATTTCATCTACGCGGACATGGAGCACAACCCTCTGGATTTTCCCGCGCTTCATTTGTTCCTGATGGGAATGACAGACAAGGCGATGGTGCTCAAGAAGGGCAACCTGCAGCCGAACGTCGCCTTGTTCGCTCGTTTTCCGCCGGAGGCGGATCAATCGCAGTGGGTTGTCAAACAGGCGCTGGACATCGGACTGCACGGAGTCATCTTCAACGGAGTCGATACAAGGGAGCAGGCGCTGATTGCCGTCAAGAGCATGCGCTACCCGCAACTGAAAGGCTCGCCATATTTCGAGCCCAACGGCATCCGCGGTTCCGGTCCTGCGCTGTGGCCGCTGAATCCCGAAGGCGACCTGCTGGCGATCCTCATGATCGAATCGGTCGAAGGCCTGCAGAACCTCGATACCATCGCGTCCACACCGGGCGTGGGCGCGCTTTTCGTCGGCCAGGCCAGCGATCTGACACGCTCAATGGGTGTTCGTCCGGGTTCGCCTGAGGTCGAGGCGGGATTGCAGAAGGTCTTGGCCGCCTGCAAAACACACAAGGTCGCGTGTGCGATATCAGCGAATACGGGCAATGACATCGCGAGACGAGTCAAAGAAGGCTGGAACATCATCCGCTCGACAGTGCCGGCGATTAACGAAGGACGAGTGCTGCTGGGAGAGAAGTAGGGTTTAACTGTAGCGGCGGTATGTTTCCAGTTGAAGAAATCACCATCGCTCAGCTTCACGCCGCTTATCTCGAGGGCAAAACGACGGCGCGCGAAGTGACCGAAGCCTACCTCGAGCGGATTGCGGCCTACGACAAGCGTGGGCCTTATCTCAATGCGTTGATCACGGTCAATCCCAACGCAGTTGCTGATGCCGCAAACCTTGATGCCGCGCTCAAATCCACCGGAAAACTTACTGGCCGGCTTCACGGCATCCCAATCATCATCAAAGACAACATCGATACGAGCGACATGCCTACGAGCTCGGGCGTCGCGTTGTTTAAAGATTTCATCCCCGGGCGAGATGCATTCATTGTGCAGCGGCTGCACCTTGCGGGTGCGATCATTCTCGCAAAGTCATCACTTTCGGAACTCGCGATGGGTCTGGCCGACACGATCAATTCGGTTTTGCCCGGTTTCACGCGCAACCCTTACAACACGGCGTATGCGAGCGGAGGCTCCAGCGGCGGCACAGGCGTTGCGATTGCAGCGAACTTCGGCACGGTCGGTATCGGTACCGATACTGGCGGCAGCGTGCGGGCGCCCTCGTCGATCAACAATCTGGTCGGCATTCGTCCGACGGTCGGACTGGTGAGCCGCACCGGAATGGCTCCGCTCGACAGCCAGAGGGACACGCCCGGCCCGATGACTCGCACGGTCGAAGACGCCGCACGGCTTCTGGACGTGATCGTAGGAGAGGATCCGGCCGATCCGCGCACGGCAGACGCAGAAGCCCGAATCCCTCCTACGTACACCGCGTTTCTGGACAGGGCCGGATTGAAAGA
This sequence comes from Acidobacteria bacterium 13_1_20CM_2_55_15, assembly GCA_001920875.1. Lineage (GTDB taxonomy): Bacteria > Acidobacteriota > Terriglobia > 20CM-2-55-15 > 20CM-2-55-15 > 20CM-2-55-15. Next base: position 17,326 of record MNKP01000148.1, on the reverse strand, counting down.
CGCTCGCATTGGTGTCTTGCGCCAGGTCTTCAAACTTCAAGACGGAGCCGACCCGCGCGTGATTGAGCTGTTTGAAACAGCCATCGCGGATCTTCGCGGGGCAGGCGCGGAAATCGTCGATGAGTTCAAGGTGCCAGGCTTCGAGAAATTTCCGCGTCCGCCGCAGACTGCGGCGCAGTACAAAGCCGATTGGGAAAGATTTTTCGCTTACGAAGGACCCCATTTCCCGGTGAAGACGGTCGCGGAGTTGCGGGATGCGCCTGCCGGTAAGGGTGTGCATGCGTTACATGCTGCACGCGTCGCTGAGGTTGCGGCGGTTACCAAGACACCCGATGAAGATCCAGCGACCGTCCAAGGCCGCAAGGACGAACAGAGGTATCGCGAGGCGTTCAGCGCTGCGATGGACGTCGCTCGTGTCGACGCCCTAGTGTTTCCGGTCTGGACATTTCCGCCGAAAATCAACGGTGACCGCGGCCAGACGCCGCAAGGCCAGCTCACGTTTATCGGTTCAGCGACACAGTGGCCGGTTGTCGTTGTGCCGATGGGTTTCGTCGGAGAAAATCTGCCGATGGGCTTTCAGTTCTTGGGACGGCCCTGGAGCGAAGGGCCGTTGATCCGATTTGCATACGCCTACGAGCAGCTTACCCGCCACCGGCGGCCCCCTCCAATAGCTCCTCCGATCCTGGACAAAAAATAGTGGCTGCGCGGCGGGCGATTCGTGTAACGTGACGGCGATACCAAAAAGGAGATCATCATGCGACATTTTGTGGGGAAACCTTTAAAACTCGCGACTCTGGGTGTGTTGGCGCTGGCACTCGCTGCTGCGACGCTGACGGCGCAGTACAACATGACGGTCAACAAGGACCGGTTACTCAACGCGCAGAATGAGCCACAAAACTGGTTGATGATGAACGGCGATTTCGGCGCGACACGATATTCGAAGCTCTCTCAGATCAACCGGGAGAACGTTAAGAACCTCCGGATGGTATGGGCGTTGGCGCTGGGCGGCCTGCAGGACGTCGGACAGAACGGTCCCGAAAATGAATTGAATCCGCTCATCGACAACGGTTTCATGTACACGTCCGACGGCTGGGGCACCATCTACAAAATCGATGCCCGTGATCCGAACCGCGGCCAACTTGTATGGGTTACCGATCCGGGAGTCAAACACCAGGGTAACTTTCCGCGCACTCGCGGTGTCGCGTTGTGGGAAGACTTGGTGATCGCGAATCTGCCCGACGGCCGCGTGATCGCAATTAAACGCGACACCGGCGAAATCCTGTGGGACAAGATGGTGGCCGCCACCAACGAGTTCGGCACGAAAGAACGATTTGTGACGGCGCCGATGGCGGTCGAAGACAAAGTCCTTATTGCAAACGGCGCGGGTGATGCTGGAACGCGAGGCTGGGTTACGGCACTCGAAGCAAAAACGGGCAAGGAGCTTTGGCGATGGTACGTGATACCGAAGCCCGGCGATCCCGGCAGCGAGACGTGGAAGGACAAGAACAACGCCTGGAAGACCGGCGGCGGCGGAATTTGGCAGACGGGTTCTTACGATCCTGTAACAAGGCTAAGCATCTGGGGCACGGGTAATCCCGTGCCTCAATACGATCCCCAGTCGCGTCCGGGCGACAACCTCTACACGGATTCAGCTGTGGCCATCAACATCGATACCGGAAAACTCGCATGGCATTTCCAATACACGCCGAATGATTCGTGGGATTACGACGAGGTCGGCGTTCACATGCTCTATGACACAGTCATCGGCGGTCAAAACCGCAAGGTCGTCGCTCATTTCGGCCGCAACGGGTTCTTCTATTCTTTGGATCGTACGAACGGAAAGTTCATCAAAGGTGCTCAGTACGTCAACGATTTGAACTGGACCAAGGGTCTCGATCCGGAGAGCGGCAAGCCGGTCGAATACAATCCGAAGCTGGACGTGCAGGTCTACAACCCAATAGCGCGAGCCCTGCGCGGCGATCCAGAGAAGCGGACTTGCCCGACCTGGCACGGCGGCATCGCCCACCAACCGACCGCCTATAATCCCGTCAAGCACATCGCCTACGGCGTGGGTATCGAGGGCTGCTTCTCACAAAACGGCGCAGCATATGCCTTCCTCTCGCCGAACGGCGGCCTCGACCCGAAGAACAGTGAGAAACGTACATACAACAGCGATCTGTATTACGGATCGATCACAGCCTTCGACACGAACAACCATAAGGTCATCGCCAAAGCCGTCACGGACATCGAAGTTCGATCGGGCGCGACTGACACGGCCGGCGGGGTGCTGTTCACGGCGCTGCAGGATGGTTGGGTCGTGGCCTACAATGACGATACGCTCGAAGAACTCTGGCGCTTCAACGTGGGCACTCCGCTGAAGGGCGCGCCGGTGACGTATGCGATCGGGGCCAAGCAGTATCTCGCAGTACAAGCCGGTGGGCGTCATCTGCATCCGGTGAAATTCGATAAATATCAGGACGCCAGTTACCTGTTCGTGTTCGCGCTGAATTGAAGGCTGTAATAAACTTTGCTCTAACCGGGAGGCTAGCATGGCCATTACTCGACTTATTTTGGCTTTGATTGTCCTTGTCTCGACGTCGATCCCACTCTCCGCACAATGGCTGAACTATCCCACGCCCGGGATTCCGCGAACGCCGGACGGAAAACCGAACCTGTCGGCCCCGGCGCCGAGGACGCCGGACGGAAAACCGGATTTTTCCGGCATATGGGCCACGAGGAGCAACGCCCGATTCTTTCAAGACCTCAGCGCGGGAGGACTCGACATCCCCATGTTGCCGTGGGCGAAACAGCTCTATGAGGAACGCAAAGTAAACCTGCAGAAGGGCCATCCCTCCGAGCGATGCCTCGGACACGGCGTAGCGGATTTCGATACGCATCAGACGCCCCGCAGGATCATCCAGAGTCCTGGGGTAATTGGGATCCTTTTCGAGTCGTATCACCAGTACCGCCAGATTTTGATGGATGGGCGGCCTCTACCCGAGGTTGGCCAGCCTGCCTTTTTTGGTTACTCGGTGGGCAGATGGGAGGGCGACACCCTGGTCGTCGAGACCACCGGCGTGAATGACAAAGGTTGGCTGGATATGAACGGCCATCCCCAAACCGAAAAGACGCACTTCATTGAACGGTTGCGGCGCCCCAACTTCGGCCATATGGACGTGGAACTCACCATCGACGATCCGTCGGCGTATAGCCGGCCTTGGACAGTCAAACTGGCAGGGTGGCAATTCCTTCCAGACACGGATCTCATCGAAGCGATCTGCGAAAACGAAAGAGACTTTTCGCACATGATCGGCAAATAACCGCCCCCACGCTCAATGCACGCGCACGCGGCCAACCTTATTGATGCCGCTGTAGGCGAGCAGAAGATCGCCGTTTGGCGCAGTGACCATGTGGCGGACGACTCCGCCTCCGGATGGGATATCCCACTTCTGGAAGGTCTCCGCGTGGGGGTCGAAGCGCACCAGCGTGTTCGGTTCCACTCCGGATTCGCTGTACCAAACCGCGCCGTCGGACGTCGTCGTAATGCCGTACGGCCAGGAATGTGCTCCGCCGGGCGACGCATATTCCTTCACCTGTTTCGTCTGAGGGTCCAAGCGTCCGAGATAGCCGCGAGTGTAATCCGTGTACCAGATAATGTCATTCGCATCGATTGCAATCCGCCGCGGCCGGGCTTGAGGATTGGGCAGCGGGTACTCGGTAATCTGCATTGTCTTTGGATCGATACTTCCAATCTTGTTGGTGGCGAACAGATCGAAGAAAGGAATGCCCTTCGAGTTCACCTTGATCCCGTATGGGAGCGCGCGCGGACTCAAGGGCTTTTGCAGCATCACGGCCCCGGTCGTCGGGTCGAGTTTGCCGATGAAGTTGCCGCTCTGGACCGTGAACCATAACGTTCCATCCTGCGCAAAGATCGGCGTATGGGGATCGTGCGCGGCGGGGTCGGGCATTTTGTATTCGGCTACCTGGCCGGTCTTGGGATCGAGCTTCGCAATCGCGCCCGCCGCGTTTGCCGTGTACCAGATGTTGCCGTCGCGATCCGCAACCAGGCCGTGCGGACCATGGCCTCGGGGAAGATCGAACTCGCGAAATTGACCGGATGTCATGTCGACGCGCCCGAGCTTGTTCGATCCTTGCCCGCTGTACCACAAGGTATTGCCGGCACCGAATGCCGGGTCGTGAGGAAACGAGTTCGGTGTCGGCACAGTCCAGTCGTCGAACGTGACCTGCACGTTGTGGGTCTGTGCCTGTCCTTGTCCATAAATCGGGACAACAATTGCCACCACGGCTGCCGCAAGCATCAACGAACGCATAGCTCCTCCTGCTCAGGTCTGTCTTTAGCACTATCGTACACCACGAACAGCCTCCATGAATCTCCGTACGCGCTGGCCGTCAACCGGATTGGTCGTCACAGCGTCGCGTTTGAGCGCCGTGCCGACGATGAGACCATCGGCGATTTTCAGAATGGCGGTGACGTTCGTCGAATCGACTCCGCTGCCCGCGATAACGGGTACCTCGCGTGCAGCGGCTTTGGCGGTCTTCAGGTCTTCGAGTGCGGCGGGAGTGCCGGTGGCCGAGCCCGTAACAATGATGGTATCCGCGCAGCCGCGCGATACAACCTCCTCGACTTCGACCCTCAATTCGCGCGCCGCTAAAGGCGCTGAATGTTTCACATCGACGTCGGCGAAAATTCCGGCATCACAACCCAGCAATTTACGGTAACGGAAAGTTTCGTGCGCTCTTCCCTGGATCAGACCCTGGTCGGTGACTCTTGCGCCGGTGTGGATGTTCACACGGATGAACTGAGCGTCGACGGCGGCGGCGACAGCGAGTGCCGCTCGGGCGTCATTGCGCAGGACGTTGATCCCTAACGGCAAGTTGAAACGCCGCCGGATCTCGCGGCCCAACGCGGTCATGAAAGCCACCGTGTGCGGCGGCACACGCTGCGGATAAAAAGGAACATCGCCGAAATTTTCGAGAATCATGCCATGGATTCCGCCGCCGGCCAGGGCGTCCGCATCCGTGAGGACCCAATTCAAAATCGCGTCAAAATCGAGAGTATTTTGTGGCGAGCCGGGCAGCGCCGGAGCGTGAAGCACACCGATCACCGGCTTGTCGGCATGGAAGAGGTCGAGCAGGCGCACCGGATCGTTCCGGGCTAGTGACCGCGCCAGCTCTCGCCGAAGTAATACTTGACGCCCAACTCCCGGATAATACGTTTCGCATCGTGTTCGCCCTCGCGGCACGGTTCTTCCATCAACTCGAATCCGGATTGCTTCTGACGCACCAGAGCCCACACGATCGTCCATGGGCGAGTGTAGGCTTTCGGATCCTCGAGCGTGACTTGATAGTGGATCGTGTCCGGATCGAACAGAGTCAGGCGTTCGACGATATGCGCAGCGTCCGTATGGAAGTTCCCGGCGTCATCAAGCCAGTCGTATCCATTGAGGTTGGTAACGTCGATCACCAGCGTGTTTCCATCCCAGTGCCCGCGGGAGTATCCGTTGTACAGTTTGATGGAATCTCCGAGCGGCGGGCGCTGATTCATGTTAATGACGCGCTGCATGTGATGGTCTTCGAAGAGCCACAGGATGTAATCGTCGGTCGGCGGCTGTAGGATCTGATTGGGGTCCTGCTGAACGACGCGCGGTACGCCGGCCTGCGCGCACCCTGTGCGCGGATCGAGGTACTTGTAGTAGTTCTCACCGACTCTGCCGATCGAAGCCGCCCAGGGCTGATATGGAATTTTCCGATCGGGCGGATCGACGATCATCGGCGGCGACAAGCTCCACGGCATGATTTTGGCGCCGAACTGTGGTTCGGATCCCGATACTCCTTCAAACGAATACGACTGCGCCAGCCTGGCGCGGTAATGGCCCTGCAGGTTGGGCTTTCCACTCGGCGTGCGCGGCGGATTGAACGTTTTCGCCTTGTCGAGAGCACACAGATGAAAGGCCAGCGGCTCCGTTGGACAGCCTCCCACGGTGCCCGGAGTTGGTTGTTGGGCGGCTGCCCACGATGATGTAATGATGACGATCAGTGCGATCACCACGAGTACGTATCGATCCTTCATGTGGATCCTCCACTGTCTAATTCGTCTTCTTCCGTTCCCTTTCTGCCTGATCCTGATCGGACAGTAATCCAGGATCGTACTCCAGCAGCTGCACATTCCGCTCCTTGCGACGGTAGAGCGGCATACTCATCTTCCAGGGTCTGGTGAACACCGCCGGGTCTTCAATCGTCACTTCGTAGTTAATGTGATCGGGATCGGCCAGCGTGAAGCGTTCGACCAAGTGTAGTCCTTCGCTGTGAAAATTCCCGGCGCGATCGAACCACGTTTCATCTGTGAAATGGACGACGTCCACAACAAGTGTGTCTCCCTCCCAATGGCCACGCGAGTCTCCCATCCAAAAATTCAGAGGTCCCTTGAGATGTGGAGTTCCGTTCGTATAGATGGTCCGATAGGCGCCGCCGTACTCGAAAGTCATCCCGACGTAATCGGGCGTCTGGAAAATTTGAAACGGAAACGGCATATACATGATGCGCGGCACCCCCAGCAGATACCCTTTCGAATCCGGATCGGCGGTCGCCCGGTTCTCGAAATTCTGCCGCTTCTTTGAGAGTGCCTCCGGCCGGTAAGGAAGCTCGTTGCCCTCGACCACGCCCTGGCCTGCAGGCACGCCGAGCCGAGCTGAATGATCCAGAATGTCCCAGGCGGCGGTGTTGAGCACTTGCCAGATACCTTGCAGGTTAGGTTTGGCGTCCGGCGTCCGGGGTAAACCCGACGCCGGTTGGGCCGGCGGTTGGGCCGCCTGTTGGGCCGGCGGGCGCGCCGCGGCCTCTATCGGCACAACGAGGAGAACCGCCGTCGCAAGCGCGAACGCGAAGCCGTGCCGCATATGGTGAACCTCCTTCTTACTTGGGGAATTCTTTGCACGCGTCGGTCTCGGACCCCCAAAACTCGACACATTTGGCGTGATCCATCTGGCCTTTTCCGACGATCTTCGCCATCAGAAAGTCGACAATCAGGTCGATCTCGCGCTGCTGCAGCGTTGCTGGAGGATCGGGCATGCGTGTCGGGTACGCCTTCAAGTCGGCTTCCTTCTTGCCATAGCATCGCCCATCGGAATAAGCAAACTTGTCGAAAGCCGGCATTTGGGAATTGAGGCGGCCGCATTTGATCGTCGTCACCAGTCCCGCGCGATTGAGCTTGGTGTCGCGCAAGTTCGCGCCATCGGGCATCTGGCTGTCGGTTTTCCGTCCATCACCCGCCCAGCCATGACACGCCTGGCAATTGCCTTTCTGTTGGTAAAGCCTCATCCCATCCGCAATGTCGGAGGCGCTGGGTGGCTGTGAGTCCTGTCCCTCGGCTGGGAACGAGACAAAGGCCGAGGCTACAATCGCGACCGCAACTGCGCCGCTCGAAAGGAAACGCCGCAAAATAGATTGCTTGCGTACTCTCACCATGCTTTACCTGCTGCTGCAGCCCTTTTTAGTCTCTTCGAATCCATCGAACAAGCGCGCGGCATTTGTCCCCGCGAGCGTATCCAGGCGATGGGGTTGGCCCTTCTCGACGGTATAACGCGCGACGGTCCCTTTAGCGCGAAGAAACTCGGCTTCCTCTTTCATCTCATCGTGCCACCTGTACTGGTCTAATTCTCCAACATACATGAAGACGCACATCTTCGAGATCGCCTGAAGCTTGGCAGGGCTGGGCTCCCACATGTATCCAGGGAAGGCAGTAACCGATAAGAAATATTGCGGGTTGGCTGCCGCGACGTGAAATGCCGCAATGCCGCCATTGGATGGGCCGGCAATGTGAAACTTGTTACCTTGGATTTTGTAATCCGCCTGAATCGCCTTCAAAAACTCGGGAAAGATGCGCGCTCCCTCTTCGAAAAACAAATCGTCGTCCGGAGCGGCGGGAGCCACGACGATGTATCCCCGTTTCTCAGCTTCCGGTCGGAAGTTGCGATTCAGGATGTTGTCGACCGTGTTCATTGTCTGCGGTCCGCCACCGAAGGCGAGGATCGCCGGATATGCTTTTGCCGGATCATAACCGTTTGGAAGGACCACCTTATAATGGACCGTGGTTCCGCCTACCTTCTTTGCCTTCTCGACGAGTTCCGCCTGTAGAGGCTGAGTTGCGAACATCACGACAGCCACCATAGAAACGCGCAGCATCCACTTCGATATCGATCGCTTCATCTGAAGTCTCCTTCCTCTCGAGCAAGCTAGCGGAATTTTACAAGGGAATAGCCACAAAAAGGCACAAAAGTCCAAATGGTTCCCATTTATTTCGCCATCTTTGTGCTTTCTTGTGCCTTTTTGTGGCTATAAAATGCTTCGCTCATGAACCGGCAAACGAAACTCTGTATCGTGACTGCGCTCGCGTCGATATTCGTGTTTGGCGCGGCCGCGCGCGCGCAACAAACCCAATACCCGAAACCGACGGAACTCCCAAATCCGTATCGTCTCGTCGAGGGCTGGCCAAGCCTGCCGAAGACGATGAACGGAGGCAAATGGGGAGAAGTCATCCGCGTCCACGTCGACGAGAAAGGCAACATCTGGGTCTTTCATCGCTGCTTCAACGTGGTGCCGCCGGGCTCGGCAACGTGTATCGGGCGCGGCCCTGCGAATCCGCCGATTTTGGAATTCGATCCGTCAGGCAAACTTCTGAAGAGTTTTGGCGCGGGACTGTTTGCCTATCCCCACGGCTTCACGGTCGACGCAAATGGGAGCCTGTGGGTAACTGACGTCAACGACCAGCAGACAGTCCTCGGGATGTCTGCCCGAAATGCGGCCGGAGCCGTCATGGGCCAGGAAGTCCTGAAGTTGAGCCCCGACGGCAAGGTGCTGATGATGCTTGGCAAGCAAGGCGTGGCCGGAACCGGTGCGGATGGGTTCGATCGGCCAACCGGCGTGGCGGTGGCAGCCAATGGTGACATCTTCGTGTCCGATGGTCACGATCCGAATAAGTCCGGCGCCGGGCGAGTGGTAAAGTTTTCGAAGGATGGCCACTTCATCAAGGCCTGGGGACGGAAGGGATCCGCGCCCGGAGATTTCGATGAGCCCCACGATATCTTTGTCGGCGGTTCCCGCGGTTGGGTCTACGTCGCCGACCGCAAGAACGAACGGATTCAGGTGTTCGACCAGGAGGGCAAGTTCATCGCCGCCTGGAAACAATTCGGCCAGCCAAGCTCGGTTTTTGTCGGCAAGGACGACACAATTTATGTGGGCGCTTCGTTTCGCGATCCATCCGCCAAAAAAGGTGAGTTGCGAGGCATCATCATTGGAAACGCCATCAACGGCTCACTCAAGGCGTTCATTCCCGATCCGGCCGACCTGGACAAAGTGATTCGTGGAACATCCGCGTCGGGCATTGCAGCCGATAGCATGGGCTCCATTTTTGCGGCCGACGTCGGCGCCCAAAACTTGCGAAAGTACATCAAGGTCCGATAGCGTTTGTCTTCATTTATTTGCTCCATTGCTGCATCCCTCTCGGGCTTGAGCCGCTCGAACAGCCGTGCGGCGCATACTGGTTCCTTTTCACGAGCAAGACGCCGACGTGCCGCTGGACCTCCATTTCACTCGGCACGAGGACAAAGCTATCGAACAAACGCGCAATGTCGTCGAACTTGGCGCCGGAATTGCCACCGAACTGAGGGCGCGACAGGCTTGCGGCCATTGAGCGTTCACGATGCCTTGCGTGCTAATCTTCGGACCATGAGGGTTCCCGTGGGTAGAATTATTGCTTCAGTGACGATCGAAAATGTCGGACAGCCGGTAAAGAATTTGCGGTGCGATGCGCTAGTGGATACTGCAGCTTCGCATTTAGTTCTGCCGAAGGCGTGGATGGACCGGTTAGGCTTGAATCGAATGCAGGAACTCGACGTCGAAACGGCAACGCAGGACGTCATGAGAGGCGAGTTGTGTGGGCCTTCCGGCTGAAGCACTATAATCGACGCCACCGGAGGCTGTAATGAAAATGCTGCTGAGATCGAGAAATGTGTTGCCCCTTGGTTTGATCGTGCTTTCCTTGATATGCCGGCCTGCGGGCGCCCAGTGGCTGAAGGTCCCCGCTCGAGCAATCCCGCGCACGTCCGACGGTAAGCCGAATCTCGCAGCGCCGGCGCCGCGGCTGGCGGATGGCCGCCCAGACCTGTCGGGAATCTGGGAACCCAGAGGCAGGTACGTTCAGAATCTCGCGGCGGACCTGAAACCCGAGGAAGTTCCGTTCCAGGCTTGGGCGAAAGCGCTGTTCGATGAGCGCAAAAACGGTTCGTATTCGAGAGAGGACCCGACTGCGCAGTGTCTTCCGGCAGGTGTGCCCAGGATCAACGCGGCTCCTCCGCCGTGGAAACTTATCCAGACGCCAGGATTCATCGTCATCATCTACGAGGCCTCCACTCTATGGCGGCAGATCTTTCTGGATGGCCGCGAATTAGCAGAGGACTTCACTCCCACATGGCTCGGTTACTCCACAGGGAAATGGGACGGCGACACTTTGGTAGTCGACACCAGAGGTTTCAATGGAAAAGCGTGGTTAGATCAGTCCGGGAAGCCATCCACGGATGCTCTGCACGTCATCGAACGTTTTCGGCGGAAAGATTTCGGGCACATGGATATTCAAATCACAATCGATGATTCCAAGGCTTATACAAAGCCGTGGACCGTCACCGAAGAAGTGCGTCTATCAATTAATACCGAGTTGCTCGAATTCATTTGCAACGAAAACAACCGCGACCTGGAACATCTACCGGGCAAATAGAATCAGACTCCTGATGCCTCTCCCTCTGGGAAAGGCCGGCCGCTGGGAGCGGCCGAAGGCGGCGCCATAAGAGCGCCGGTGAGGGTCGCAGGGATTTGTCAAATCTTGAAACCCTCACTCGACGCGCCAGCCCGCTGCTGTCGTGCGTGAGCCTCTCCCAGAGGGAGAGGCTCTTCCTAACTTATTTCTTCGCAGCTGCAGCCGTTGCCGCCGTTCCGATTTGAATCTCCTCCGCAGAATACATTTTCATTTTTTCATTCATCTGGGCATCGATCACGACGCGCGTGCCGATCTTCAGTTCATCGATGGTCACCGGCTTCTTCGTCTTGAAGTATTTCGTAGCCTTCTCCAGCATCACGACGACGGATTTTCCTTCCTTGTCCTGAATGGTGACGGTGTCCTTGCTTACCGCCGTCACGGTACCCATCAGATGAGTCGCGTTGCCGTGCGCGAGAAGGGCGCCGGCCAGGAACGAGACCGTCAGCAAAAACGTAATAGCCTTTTTCAGCATATGTCTCCTTAATGGTGATGTTTCTGCGTTTCCCCTGAAGGTTCACTTTCGCCCTCGAGAAATCGCTGGATTTCGTCTTCTTCTTGCAGGTCTGCGGGACTCTTCGGGTTCATGTCCTTCATTCGCGCCACTTCCTCGTCCGTCATTTCAGGAAGATGCCGGATGAGGCGAACGAGTTTCCAACTATCCTCATCCTCCCCGGCGTTGTTCGGACCAAACGCGGGCATACCCGTAAACCGCACGCCATTGTGGATGATGTAGTAAAGCTCGCCGTCGCTGAGATTCTGGGTGTCTCGTTGCCGCATATCCGGGGGCTTCGGATACAGACTCTTTCCAATGGCGGCGTTCCCGCTTCCATCATTACCGTGGCAAATCGCGCAATGATCCGCGAAGTGCGCCATGGCATCCGCAAGCACTTCCGGGCTGGCGGCTACCGGGTTCGCCATTTGACGCGCTCGGCGAGGCACTGCAATGTGACGCAACTGGCGAGCAAGAAATGCCTCAGCCGCATTCGGTTCGTCGCGCGCGCTGAAGCCGCGCCGCACGACGTAGACGGCTGTTACGGCTAGGGTCGCAAAAGTTACCACGAGAAATGGAGTGGCGTATTTCATTCGCTTGCCATTGTATGATGCCTGGACCGAGCCGAATTGCGCAATCACGGACATTACGATCTTTGTACGGCATGATGGGTAAACTCCGGCGTGTTATGATTCAGCCCATGTTCTCGAGGAGGAAATCGATGCGGCGGGCAGTCTTGTCAACGATTGTTTCGGTTTGTGCCGTTATGCTTACTGTGCAGGCGCAGCAGCCACAAACAGTGCTACAGGGCGTCTATGCGGAAAATCAGGCGAGACGTGGCCAGACCATTTACAAGGCTCAGTGCGCATTGTGTCACGGTGAAATGCTCGAAGGCCGTCTTGGCCCGCCCTTGACGGGAGACGAGTTCGTCAGTGATTTCGCAAAGCAGCCGCTGTCGGAGCTGTTCGGCAAGATTCGCAACACGATGCCGCAGGACAATCCTGGAAAATTGACGCCGGAAGAGACCGCCGATATCCTGGCATACATCCTGCAGGCCGGCAAATTTCCCGCGGGCCGAGCCGAGCTTAGAGCGGACGAAGCGGCGCTGAAGCAAATCACCTGGCCCGCGAATGCCGCTCAACCGAAGACGGCCTCGACTCCAAGTCCGGCGTCGTCGTTTCCGCCCGCGGGCAACCTGGCACAAGTGATGCGCGGTATTCTCTTTCCGAATTCCAATATTATTTTTACTGTTCAGACGCACGATCCCGCCGAGAAGAGAACAACACCGGAAGGAGCAGCTCTCGCCGGTGGATTCAATTGGACCATCTGGGGAAGCGACATCTATTCGGGATGGGATCTCGTGGATTATGCCGCTGTCGCTCTAGCCGAATCCGCGCCGCTGATGTTGACGCCCGGCCGTCGATGCGAGAATGGAAAACCGGTTCCGGTGAACGATCCTGAATGGTTGAAGTTTACCGAGGAACTCGCCGAGGCGGGAAGAGCGGCGTACAAAGCCTCGCAGACGAGAAATCAGGAAACCGTCAGCGACATCAGCGGTGTGATTGCTGAAGCCTGCCTGCACTGTCATCAAGTTTACCGCGACAAGCCGGGAAGAGGCCGCGATCCTGTCGATCCCTCGAATAGAGCGAACCGCTGCACCAAGTGACCCCTCTCCCAGAAGGAGAGGCCGCCTCTACATCAACAGCCCGCCGGCGAGCGCAATGAGCCACACGAATAAAGCGACCGAGGCGGCTACTTTCCAGCCGGCGATTCGGGCAGTCGCCAAGAGCGACGGCAGATTGATCGCCGGGCCGGCGAATAGCAATGCGACTGCGGCTCCCGCGGGCAACCCCGCCGACAGCACGCTCAAAGCCAGCGGAATTTCAAGAAACGTCGGCAGGGCGAGCGGAACCGCCAGTGTCCCCACAAACAGGATTGCCAGGGTGCGCGGCGTGCCGCCCGCGAACGCACCCGCAGGCAACCACTGGACCAGAATCATCGAGACAACCAGCCCGACGACGAGGACGGGAACTGTGCGAACCAGAACATTGTAGAGCGCCTGTCCGAAGGACTCCTTGCGTGCCCCATCGCGGAGTTCACTACGCACCGCGACCTGTACGCGAGGGAACAGCGATTCGACGCTCGGACCAATCACGGCGACTGCCGCAATGGATAAGATAAGCCGCATCATGCCGATTCCCGGACCAAACAACATGAATGTCAGTACCAACGCGGCCGGATTCAATACGGGCGACGCCAACATCAATGTTAAGGCCGGAGCCAGCCGCGCCGAGCTTTCATAGACTGCGCCGAAAATTGGGGCAACACAGCAGGAACAGAGCATCAAAGGCGCGCCTGCCAAGCCTGCTCTCAACTGGGTGGCGGTTCCGTGCACTGCCAGTATTCTTTTCCATAAGTCCGCGGGCACATACGCGCGTACCGCGGCACTGATCAGAATGCCAAATGCCAAGGCCGGCCAAATGACAAGAAAGTAATTGACCGATCGATCGACCACATTGACAGCGGCGGCTGGATATCCCAACGCAACGACCTCGGGTCTTGCTGCAATCACCCCTGTCCTCCAGACGGTGCTCAACACTGCCAGAGACGTTCGAGTCTTATAAACAATAAGGCCCGCTGCGAACAGCAGCGGAATAACGGTTAATGTGCTTCGACTACGCATGTCGAATCTTGTGACCCTCACCCTGCCCTCTCCCCGAGGGAGAGGGAATTGTATCAGCTAACCGTCTCCGCACTGTAGCGGGCAACCAGACCAGTCCGGACACTGTGCCGATAGACGCCAGTGAAGACCCAACATGCCAACAACACATAGATAACAGCGAGCACAACGCTCCAGATCAAGGCGTTTACCGAAGGCGGGTGGCCTGAAATAATGGCGCGCACGTTCTCAAAAACATAGGACGGCGGCACAATGCGCGAGAAGTATTGCATCCACGTCGGCAGTGTCGCGAGTGGATAAAACACACCGGCAAACGGTGACACCAGCGCGGGAATCGGCCAGATGAACCATTCGGTTGCAGGTCCAAATCGAAGCACAATCGCCGCCCCTACAATACCTAGCGCGACGCCAAAGAGAAAAAGGACCAATAGAAATGGAATGATCGCTACACCATAACCGACGAATGAGAGCCCAAAGATGGCGCTCGCCAGAAAAAGCATGACGATGAGTCCGACCGAGCTGGTTCCGATGCTGGAGACCACAAGGCCGGCGACATAGTCGGAAATAGCCAGCGGCGTCGCGAACAAATTCAAAAAATTGCGAGACCACACGTCCTCCATAAACGCGATCGTCACTCCGTGCATAACGCGCGTGAAGAAATCCCAGAGAAGGACGGCACCCAGCAGCACGGGAACAAAGTCGAATCCGGCCGAGCTAACGGCATTTAAGTATCTCGTGATAAATCCCCACAACACCATGTCGATGCCGACCCATGCGAACAGCGGCAGCACACGGGCGGGGCTCCCGCGCACGAGATAAAACTGCCGAAGCACAATGGCGAATGTCCGGTTCAGACTCATTTTTTTCAAACCCGTTCTAGCGCGAGCGGCTCACGAGCGACCGCGATGAACAGTTCTTCGAGCGTGGATTTGCCGTGCTCGCGCGGCAACGTTTTCGGATCGCCTTCCAACAAAATTTTTCCATGCGATAAGAACAGCACCCGGTCGCAAACATGTTCGACTTCATACATGTTGTGCGATGTCCAAAGCACGCCGCATAGGCCGCGCATCGCAAATTCGCGGATTTTCGTCCGGATATCACGTGCAGTTGCGGGGTCCAGCGACGCGGTTGGTTCGTCCAGAAGCAACAGCTGTGGCTGGTTCAGCATCGCCTTCGCCAGGCACAACCGCGTCTGTTCCCCGGAGGAAAGCACACCGGATTTGAAGTTCCGAAAACGGCGTAGCTCAAATTGCTCGAGCACCGATTCAATACGATCGGGCAAATGTCTCACGCCGTAAATGAGGCCGAATACGTGCAGATTCTGGTAGACGGTCAAATTTCCCGGAAGCGGCGCGTACACTGCCGCGAAGTTCGTGCAGTCGAGAGCCTGTGACCGCTGGCGGGCCACATCAATTCCTTCGATATGGATAGAACCGGATGTCGGCTCAAGAACACTGAGAACCATATTGATCGTCGTGGTCTTTCCGGCTCCATTCGGGCCGAGTAACCCGACGATCTCGTTGCGTTCCACGTCAAAGGAGATCCCGTCCACAGCGATCGTGTCGCCGTATTTCTTCGACAGGTTCTCTACCGAAAGCACATTGGGCATCGTGACAGTCCCCCCGAAATGACAATTGAACATTGAACAGTGAACAATGAACAATGTTTTCGGAAATGTTCATTGTTCACTGTTCAATGTTCGATTGTCATTTCAATCCGAGAAGCTTTCCGCAGGCAGAGGGAATCGCCTTGACACCCCCGCGCATTCCTGTGAGAGTTTCATGCTGCCATGAGACGAATTTTTCATATAACGTTACTGCTCTCGGTCTTGGGTATCTTGCCTGCCTTCCCGCAATCGCCTTCGACCGGAGCGCAACTGAGCGGCACTATACTCGACCCGAACAGCGCGGTGGTGCCTGGCGCGACTGTGACGTTGCGGTCTGACACTACAGGGGTTGAACAATCGACCACCGCAGATGCATCTGGCCAATACGCCTTTCTGTTGGTGCCGGCGGGTCAATACACCCTCACCGTTGCGGCCGCCGGCTTCAGCAAG
>MNKP01000148.1:0-1215 GCA_001920875.1 Acidobacteria bacterium 13_1_20CM_2_55_15 | reverse complement strand
ACACGCATTTCCGTCGCGACGACTGTCGACCAAACACGGATCGACAACCTCCCCATCAATGGCCGCAACTACATTAATTTCACCCTGACCAACTCTCAGGTTGCGCGCGATACGGCGCCTTCCATTGGCGCCGCGCCGACGTCGGGATTAAACGTCGGGGGCCAGCGCGCCCGCGCCAATTTGGTAAATGTAGACGGTGCAGATGCGGTCGACAATTCCGTCAACGGCGTCCGCTCGACAGTCTCGCAGGAGGCAGTGCAGGAGTTTCAGATCATCACCAATGGTTATGCTCCGGAATACGGCCGGGCATCGGGAGGTGTGGTCAATATCGTCACCCGCTCGGGGACGGATGTGCTGCATGGTAAGGCGTTCGGGTATCTGAGAAACCGAAAGATCCAGGCGGTGAACCCATTTTCGACTGAGAAAGATCCCGCGTACACGCGCGTGCAGAGCGGCTTCACGCTAAGCGGTCCGCTGAAGAAGGACAAGACGTTTTACTTTTTGTCGTTTGAGAACACACGCCGGCACGAGACCGGCTTTTCCAGCATCGGCGCCAACAATTTCGGATTGACGCCGCTGGCCGTGCCTGGAGTCGGCACGTTTCAGGTTACCCCGGCGCAGGCCGAGTTCTTTGCGGCCAATGCCGGCGCTCTGGCGTTGCCGCCGACAGACCCTCGCTATCAATTCCTGGCATCCTATCTCTTCGCAACCGGAGCTTCTGCTGCAGTTGCAACAACGGGCGCGCAGCCGGCCGCCTTCGGTGGACGCCGGGGATTTGCCAGCAGCTGCACGCCGCTAACACTGGTGTGTGCTCCATTACCCGCATCATTTGTGCCGCTGAATTCGGTGCGCGGCAATTTTCCCGTTTTCGAAGGGACGAGCATCTATTCGCTGCGGCTGGATCACCACTTTAACAGTTCACATCAAGTGATGTTGCGGGGCAGTGCCAGCCCGAGCACGGTTACAGGTATTCAGGTGAACGCGCAAGGCGCGGCGCAGAATTTCGGCCAGAACGCGTTCTCGCGCACTTCGCAGCAGACTTTCCGCGATTCCGGTGTCACGGCACAACATGCGTGGACGATCAGTGCGAACAAAGTCAACGAACTCCGCTTCCAATATGCCCGGCGGGGTCTGCTGTATACCTACTCACCGGATCCTGCGGGGGGTGATGTCGCTGTCAATATTCCCGGGTTTGCATTTATCGGACGGGAGCCG
>MNKP01000086.1 GCA_001920875.1 Acidobacteria bacterium 13_1_20CM_2_55_15 | reverse complement strand
GAGAACTGATCGGCAGCAAGAAATTCAATGTCACGCTGACGGCAGCCAACAACAACATTGATAACACCACGGGTGTGGCGAAGGTAAAACCGGTCCAGCAACTGAAGATGGTCGGGAAATCACCTCAGCGCTACGACATCCCTCCAAAGGTAGACGGCTCGCTGACATGGGCCGTGGATGTGAAACTTCCCGGTATGGTTCACGCTCGGAATGTGAAGCCTCCTGTGGCCGGCGCCAAGCTGGTCAGCATCGACGAATCTTCGGTTCGAAACATCCCCGGCCTCGTCAAGGTCGTCAGCAAGGGCAACTACGTTGCGGTGGTTTGCGAGCGGGAGGAGCACGCGATCCAGGCCGCACGGCAACTGAAGGTCAATTGGGAAAAGCCGTCGACCGCGGCATTTCCCACCTCAGACGATCTGTTCAAATTCATGCGGAATGCCACCCCGACATCCAAACGTCAGCCCAACGTGGTTGGAAATCCCGATGCCGCTTTAGCAAACGCGGCAAAAGTCGTGGAGGCCGAATACGAGATGCCTTTCCAGGGACATACCGCTATCAGTCCGGCTCACGCGCTGGCGGACCCTTCGAATGGGCAAATGACGATTTATTCAAATGACATGAAATCCTACGGCCTGCGCAACGGAGTCGCCCAATTCCTGGAGATGCCGCGCGATCGCGTACGTGTGGTCTGGATGGATGGTCCGCAAGCGTACGGCCGCACGGCCGCCGATGACGCAGGCTTTGAAGCGGCGTTTCTGGCCAAGGAAATCGGCCGTCCAGTCCGAGTGCAGTGGATGCGCAAAGAGGAAACCGCCTGGGATACCAAGGGACCCGCCTTCACATTCAAAGTTCGCGGAGCGCTCGACGCGCAGGGCAATCTCGTTGCTCTCGATTTCAACGCCCGAGCGGCCGACTACAATCACCTCGGTTACAACGAAGCCGATACCGTGCTGATCGCTCAACTGATGGGTAGGAGGCGCTCGATGCCAGCTCCGGGTAATGCGGACATTCCGTCGGATATGTACGCGATCCCGAATCGCCGCATGATCGCGGAGGTTGTCAGTCTTCCGATGATCTGGGAAACCCCGCTTCGCACCGGTAATCTGCGCGACCCGAACGGGCCGCAGGTTACGTTCGCGGCGGAATCGTTCATCGATGAAATGGCGGCCGCGGCGGAAGCCGATCCGGTTCAGTTCCGGTTGAAGCTGCTCAGCGCAGGCACTACCGATGACAGTGGATTCAGACGCGCTCGCTCGCTTGCTGTGGTCAAGACGGCGGCAGAAACCTTTGGCTGGGACACGCGTCCTTCGCCCAAACGGCCTGGAAACGGGAACATCTTGACCGGAAGAGGTGTCGCTTACACGTACCGCGGTCAAACGGTCCTCACCGTGATCGCGGAAGTGGAAGTGAATCGCAAGACCGGCCACGTTTGGGTAAAGCGGCTCGTGTGCGCGCATGACTGCGGCCTGGTGATCAATCCCGAAGCGCTGCGCCGCAGTATCGAGGGCGGCATGCTCCATTCCTTGAGCCGGGCGCTTTATGAAGAGGTGAAGTTCGATAGCGAGAAGGTCACCAGCGAGGACTGGATTACTCATCCGACGTTGACGCATCTCGATGCGCCGGCAAAAATCGACCTGCTGCTCGTCAACGGCGATCCCAATCCGAACCGTCCCGATCTGCCGCACTACGGAGCCGGTGAGGCGTCCTTGAAACCGACGATCGCTGCGGTGGCAAATGCCATTTACGATGCAACCGGCGTGCGTCTCCGTCGCGTTCCTTTCAGAGACGCCCGAGTGCTCGAAGCCTTGAAGGCTGCAGGCGTGTAGGGTCTTAACTGTAGCGGCGGTCATCTATTAAGGCATCGCGCTTGCGCTTCGCGGACCGCCGCTACGCCAGCATCTCTTTCAGCCGTCCCAGGAACACAAGCTCATTTTCTTTTGCTGAAGCCCGGCTGTCGGCCTGCGGCCGCTGATCTCGCGCCCCGCCGTGCATCAGCCGGACGTCTTCGTTGAAGAACGGTTTGCCGCCGGACGCGACTTCCACCTGATTACGGAGGTCGGCCTGCCAGCGGGGTATATCGGCAAGCAGGTTCTCGACATCAGACGGTTTCCGGTTTTCCATGAGGTTGAGCAAATCCAGTGTGTCGTCGAGAGTACAATTGCCCCGATCTGCAGCAGCGGCCATGAGAAAGCGCTCGAGAATGCCGCGACGTCCCGCATCGTCCCAAATGGTACGGCGCGCGATGGCTTTCAACAGCGGACGGTCTTCCATCGCCGTACATCGTTCGAGCAGGTCGAAGATCGCATTCGGAATCTTGGCTTCGAGCCGAAGCCGGTGGACGTATCGCTCGATCGTCACTTCACGCAACCTTACCGGATGTGCCTTCCCTTCCAGCGTCATCAGCTCCGCGCGCGTGGGCCGCTGGGCGAGTTGTTGAACTAAGGCCGGCCATTCATCCCGCGGAACCGAATCAGGGCCAAGCAACTCCGCGAATACGGCCTGATCCGCCAGTTTCGGAGTAAAGACCGGCGAAAGGATAAGATCGATTTCGTAGTCTTCGAGCTTCGGCAGCTCTTCAGTCAGGAACGCGCCGACGGCATCGTGCTCAACGGAGTAATTTCCTTCGATATAGTTGAGGACCCGAGGCGACAATTCTCGCGGCCGTTCCAATTCGGCCGCGAGAGCTTCAAGCAAGTTACTCACAATTCGTTCACAGCGTTCGATGGACCGCCGCTATGGCGTAGAGGATATCAATGGCTCATCGCGTAGACGATGTAGTTGATTCCGAATTTGTACGCCTGAGCGGTGAATGGAACGGGGTAATACGGGTCGTCGGCGTGCTCCCAGCCATCACCCATGTCTGAATTGAAATTAACGGCGACCATCAAGTGGCGGTGATCGTCGTAAATTCCCCGCCAATGCGGCGGGCCTTCCAGCCGCGCAAAAATCTGACCGTTGCCCCTCATGCGCAAATGCCGGTCGCCGGGGATCCCCATGCTCGTGTCGAGATCGAAAAATACGTGCATGAGCGGATCGTCATCGGGAATTTCAACAATCGGCCGGTCCGGAAAGACCTGTTTGATAGCTCGCTCAAATATAGCCCAGGCCCACTCGCTATGCAGATCATCCACCAACAGAAAGCCGCCGCGCAGGCAATACTCTCTCAAGCGAGCGGCTTCGTTCGGCGTTGGGCGCCAATTGCCTTGCCCGGGTTGCTGCAGGAATAAAAAGGGATATTCAAAGATCTGATCGTCACTCAATTCCAAGTGCCGTTCTTCATCGGCAATTTGTATGTTGGTTGTTCGCCGTAATGCTGCAAAGAAATGCTCTTCGGCCAGTGGATAATCGATGGCCCACCAGGGTTGGAAATAACCATGCGAGCCGCCCCCGCCGAAGGTCCTGTATTTCACCCGCGCCATCTGGAACTCAGCTTGTGGTCCGTCCCCATGCGTATCGCGGCTTGGGGTACTCGCGTGGATGCTGGCGATTGCGGCGGCAAGACAAACGATCAATATACCGCCGGTTTTGAGGTGAGCTGTCGCTTCTCTCATGTCTACCCTTCGATTGACTCGATCAGTTTAACCTCTTCGGCGGTTAGTTCTATATCTGAAACTGTCAGATCTTGCTTCATATGTTCCAGGCTGGTCGTTCCGGTAAGCGGAACCATGCCCACCTGCATCGCAAAACGAAAGATGACTTGCGGCGTACCGACGCCGAGCCGTTTGGCTATAGATAGCACTCGCGGATGCTGCAGCACGTAAGGATTCGCAGTTAGCAATGAGAACCCCTGATACATGATTCCATGCTCACGGCAGAGCGTTCGAACGTCGCGATCCCACCCGCGATTCGCAAAGCAGCGGTTCTGGACGACCATTGGTTTGATTTCGGCGTTGTCTAGTAAAGCCGAAACTTGAAGCGCATTTACATTACTCACGCCGACCATTCCGGCGCGGCCGGAGTTGTGAATTGCTTCAATTGCACTCCAAACTTCCCAGTCTTCGCGGCTGAGGCCGGGATACGAATATGGACCATGCAGCAGATACGAATCCACGTGATCGGTTTTTAAATTCTGCAGCGAAGATTCGAACGATTGGCTGACCTGGGAGGTGAGAGACGCCCGCGGGTCGTAAGGAATCCGGTGATCGTGGCCACCGAGCGGGGTGAATTTGGTTTGAATAAAGAGCGAATCCCGGGAAACTCCCTGATCCGCTAGCGCAGCCAGCGCTTCGCCTACTAATGCTTCGCTGTAGTGCCGTGGCTGATTCGCCGTATCGATCGCCCTGAAACCGGTAGTTACAGCGGCACGGACGAGTGAGGCAGTCGCGTCCTTCTTCCAGGCAGTGCCATATATGAAAGAAGGCGGCGCGATCGGCATGAAATTTATTGCAATTCTCCGGCTATTCGCTGTCGAATCGTAGTTGCCAAAACCGGGCGTGTCAAACAGAAATGGCCACTCGGAGGATATATGAGAGATATGCGTTGGAACCACATTGTCCTTGTGTTGGTGCTGATCGCGGGCGCTTCGATCATCATTAGCGCACAACAATCAGCGCCGGATTTGATCCTGACGAACGGCAAGATCATCACGGTGGATGAGCGTTTCACGATCGTACAAGCCGTGGCCGTCAAAGGCGACCGCTTCGTCGCCGTCGGCGCGAATGCGGACATATCGAAACTCGCCGGGGCCAGTACCCGGCGGATGGACCTGGGGGGCAAGGCCGTTGTTCCGGGCATGATCGACAATCATACGCATTTCATGCGTGGCGGCGAGACATGGACGGAAGAAGTGCGTCTCGACGGCATCGAATCGCGCAAACAAGCCGTCGAGATGCTGCGGGCTAAGGTCAAGACTTCGAGCCCCGGGCAGTGGGTTTACACACTGGGCGGCTGGAGCCATCACCAGTTCGCCGATGATAAACGACCCTTCACTAAAGATGAATTGGACGAGATTGCGCCAAACAATCCCGTTGTGTTGCAGGAGGCTTATTATCGAAGTTATTTGAACAGCCGCGCCATACAGGCCGCCGGCCTCGATAAAATGTCCGACAAATGGATTGCGCGCGACGGCTCCGGAAAACCCAGCGGCATCGTCGAGCAGGACGGCACGCGTACCGTCGCCGCCAAGATTCTCGCACCCAAAGATAAATTCGAATCCAGCTCTTTAGCGATGATCCGGGACTGGAATCGTGCGGGCCTCACTGCAGTGGGCAGCGCCGGTTGCCCCGCCGAGCAATATGAAAAGTATCGGGAGTGGGAACGGCAGGGACGGCTGAGCATGCGCGTCTTCTGCATCCAGGCGGCCGGTGCACAGAATGCCCAGGCCGTGGATCGCGTTCTGCCGCAGATCGCGCAGTTCAAATTGTTCCAGGGCGATGATTATCTCAACACCACGGTTTACGGAGAGCAGGTCTACCAGCCCGTGAACGACAACATGCTGGACGTCAAACCGGATCAGAAACCCGAGGATTGGGTTCAACTCGGCCGCATTCTTCGGGAAATGGCGAAGGCCCGCTTGCCGCTTCACGTGCACACCACGCTCACCGCAAGCATCGAGGGATTCCTGAACACGATCGAGCAGGTCAATAAGGAATACCCGGTCCGGAATCTGCGGTGGACGCTTATTCATTTGGACCAAATCAATGCGTCGCATATCGAGCGAATGAGGAAATTGGGTATGTATGCGGCTGTTCACACGCGTCCCACGGTTCTCGGCGGCCTCTTTAATGAAATCCATGGCGAGCGTTCCTACGACATGCCTCCTCTGAAGCTCGTCCAGGACAGTGGTATCACGTGGGGTTTCGGGACCGACACGACGGTCGTGAATCAATACCGGCCTTTCACAACACTCTATTGGGCCGTTACGGGAAAGATGGTCGGCGGCACGAGAGTGCTTCGGCAAACGATCAGCCGCGAGGACGCTCTGATCGCGCACACGCGAAAGAACGCGTATTTTCATTTTCAGGAGAATAGTCTCGGGTCGATCCAGCCCGGCAAATTGGCCGACCTGCTCGTGCTCGATCGCGATTATCTGACCGTTCCGGCAGACCAGATCAAAGATATCAAGCCGGTTATGACTATGGTTGGTGGTAAGATCGTTTTCGACGCTTCGAGCACGACAGCGTTACGGTAGATGGGAATAGCCACAAAAAGGCACAAAATTCACAAAAATTTTCTTGTGTCTTTTTGTACGTTTTTGTGGCCATCTTTTTCTGTGCGCGTTCCGAGTTGACAAGTTCGCCGGTTCAGGGTTTACTGTTCGGCAACTTAATCTAACCTCCATAGGGGGCTCAAATGAAACGGAGAGTGCATCTTCAAGTCGTGGCAATCGCATTTGTCGCGACAGTTGTGTTTTCGTTGATTGGCGTGCAAAGTCAAAACACGCCTCAGGCTACGGTCGCAATTGACCCCGACGATATCGGCGGCGTCGTTACGAGTTCCCGAGGGCCCGAGGCAGGAGTTTGGGTAATCGCGGAGACGCGGGACACGCCCACGCGGCTCGTCAAAAGCGTTGTGACCGATGACCGCGGGCGGTACCTCATTCCGGATCTTCCCAAGGCTAACTATGACGTTTGGGTCCGCGGGTACGGCCTCGTCGACTCACCGAAAGTAAAGGCGGCGCCCGGCAAACAGTTGAATCTGTCGGCCATGGTCGCTCCCGCACCCGGCGCTGCTGCGCAGTATTATCCGGCGCAGTATTGGTATGCGTTGTTGGAACTGCCTCGGGCAAACGAGTTTCCTGGAACCGGGGAGAACGCTAATGGAATTGCCACAGCCATGCGAAGCCAGGGCGAATGGATCCGCAACATCGTCGGCACGGACGGCTGCACCGGTTGCCATCAAATGGGCAACAGAGCGACCCGCGAAATTCCCGAGGCGCTGGGCACATTCCCGAATTCGGCTGCGGCTTGGGAGCGGCGAATTCAGTCCGGGCAGGCCGGTAATGGAATGAACTCGAGATTCACCCAAGTCGGCCGGCCGCGCGCTTTCAAGATGTTTGCGGACTGGACCGACAAGATCGCCCATGGCACCTTGCCTGACGCTCAACCGCAGCGACCGCAGGGCAAAGAGCGCAACGTTGTCGTGACGATGTGGGATTGGGCGGATCCGAAAGTGTATATGCACGATGAGATCGCAAGCGACAAGCGGAACCCCACCGTCAACGCCAATGGGCCGGTCTACGGCGCTCTTGAGGCTGCGGCCGATTACGTCCCTGTCGTGGATCCGGTCAAGAATTCAGCGGGCCAGGTGAAACTTACCGTTCGCGATCCCAAGACCCCGAGCGAAGGCGACACGAAACCGCTGAAGCCCTCGCCCTATTGGGGTGACGAAGCGATCTGGACGAGCCAGGCCAATGCCCATAGCTTCTCTATGGATAAACAGGCACGCGTGTGGATTGCCGCGCGGGTTCGCCAGAACCAGACAACGCCGTTCTGCCGCGAAGGGTCCAATCATCCGTCTGCCAAGGCATTTCCAATCGTTCAGAGCGGACGGCAGATTCAGGTCTACGATCCGAAAACCAAGCAAGTCACGACCATCGACACCTGCTTCGGAACGCATCATTTGAATCTGGACGATAAAGATGTTCTGTGGTTCTCGGGCAGCGGCGTAGTCGAAGGTTTCTTCAACACCAGGGTGTACCTCGAGACTAAAGATGAAGCGAAGGCGCAGGGTTGGACTCCGTTCATCCTCGACACCAACGGCAACGGCAAGCGTGACGCGTTTGTAGATGTTGATCAAGCGATGGATCCGACAAAGGACAAGCGGATCAATGTACCATTCTATGGCGTTGGCCCGAGTCCGGTTGATGGCGCCATTTGGGGATCCACGCTCGGTATGCCCGGCGGCATCGTACGCCTCGTTCCGGGAAGCGATCCGACCAACACGGCCCTCGCCGAGTACTACGAAGTGCCATTCCACGATACGAAAGCATCGGGATCAGGATTTGCTCCGCGCGGCATGGACGTCGACAGCAAGGATGTGGTGTGGACGACACTGTCGAGCGGCCAACTCGCCAACTTCGATCGGCGCAAATGCAAGGCACCGCTCAATGGTCCAAACGCGACGGGTAAGCATTGTCCGGAAGGCTGGTCCTTCTATGCGTATCCCGGACCGAATTACAAGAACGCTGTAGATTCGGCCAGCGCTGATTCCGCGTACTACAACTTCGTCGACCGATTCGACATGCTGGGCCTCGGCAAAGACGTTCCACTGGCGACCGGCAACGAATCGGAAGGATTGCTGGCATTAATCGATGGTAAGTTCCTGACGTTCCGCATTCCTTATCCGATGGGCTACTACGGGAAGGGACTCGACGGACGCATCGACGATACCAGCAAGGGCTGGAAGGGCAAGGGCATCTGGGCCACCTACGCCACCCGCGCTCCGTTCCATATGGAAGGCGGTAAGGGAACGACCAGCAAGGTCATCAAGTTCCAGGTGAGACCGGATCCGTTGTCGAAGTAAGGCAAAAAAGGATTAGCCACAAAAAGGCACAAGAACACAATTTCGTGTTTCTTGTGCTTTTTTGTGGCTTTCCCGGTTTACTCGTCAGTCACACAACCCAGGCTCGCGTTCTTGACGAGCCGGATATATTTCGCTAACGTACCGCGTGTCGCCTTATAGGGCGGCATTCTCCAGGCGGCGCGGCGTTCAGTCATTTCCTTCTCCGATAGATCTACCGTCAGCACGTTTTTCTCTGCATCGATCGTGATGCGGTCCCCGGTCCGAATCAGTGCAATCGGCCCACCCTCCTGTGCTTCGGGTGTGATGTGACCGACGATGAAGCCGTGCGAGCCTCCGGAAAATCGTCCATCGGTGATCAGCGCGACATCTTTTCCGAGTCCCGCGCCCATCACGGCCGAAGTCGGTGTCAACATCTCGGGCATTCCTGGACCGCCTTTGGGGCCCTCGTATCGGATGACGATGACCTCGCCTTTTTGGATTTCCTTCCGCTCGAGTGCATGCAGCATGTCTTCCTCGGAGTCGTATACCTTTGCGGGACCTGAGAACCGCAGTCCTTCCTTTCCGGTGATCTTCGCCACAGAACCTTCCGGCGCCAGATTCCCTTTCAGGATTTGAATGTGTCCGGTTCTCTTGATCGGATCCGACAACGGCCGCACGATCTGTTGGCCGGGGGCAAGACCCGGCAAATCTTTGAGGTTTTCGCGGACTGTTTTTCCGCTAACCGTTAGACAGTCGCCGTGGAGGAGGCCTTCTTCGAGAAGCATCTTCATCACACCCGGGACACCTCCCACCCGATGCAAATCTTCCATGACATAAAAGCCGCTGGGCTTGAAATCCGCAAGGAGAGGCACGCGGTCACTGACGCGCTGGAAATCATCAGGAGTCAGACTGACGTTCACGGAGCGGGCCATTGCAATCAGGTGGAGCACCGCGTTAGTCGAACCGCCGGCGGCAGTGATGAACACCATCGCATTTTCAAATGCTTCCCGCGTCATGATGTCTCGCGGCTTGATGTCGTGTTCCAGAAGACTGCGGATGGCTGTTCCGGCGCGGACACATTCATCCGCCTTCAGCGGATCCTCGGCGGGAGTCGAAGAGCTGTACGGTAACGACATGCCTAGCGCTTCGATCGCCGAAGCCATAGTGTTTGCCGTGTACATGCCTCCGCACGCTCCGGCGCCTGGGCACGCGTGGCGGACGATATTCTTGCGGCGCTTCTCGTCTATGCCTCCGGACAGATATTCACCGTAACTTTGAAATGCAGAAATGATGTCGAGCTTTTGGCCGTCAAGCGAACCGGCGCGAATCGTCCCACCGTAGACCACGAGAGCCGGCCGATTCACGCGGCCCATAGCCATGACGCATCCCGGCATATTCTTGTCGCATCCGGGAATGGAAATGTTGGCGTCGTACCACTGAGCGTTCATGACGGTTTCGATCGAATCCGCAATCAGGTCGCGTGACTGAAGCGAAAAGCTCATCCCGTCGGTGCCCATCGAGATGCCGTCGCTAACGCCGATAGTGTTGAACCGGAAACCAACCAAACCCGCAGCCCGGACACCCTCCTTCACATTTTCTGCAAGCTGCAGCAGATGCATATTGCATGGATTGCCCTCATACCAGACGCTTGCGACGCCGACTTGCGGCTTCTGCATATCTTCATCGGAAAGTCCCGTTGCATAGAGCATCGCTTGCGATGCGCCTTGTGATTTCGGCTGCGTAATTCTTGAACTGAATTTATTGTTCATGGGTTCCCATCCCCTCAACCTGTCACCTTCACTATTAATACACACATCCGTCCCCGGCCGCCTTTGTTTTTGCAGGCCGCACGACGAGGTCGTACGCCCCGCACTTTCTTAAGGATTGCGTCAGATGTCATCACCGGTCATTGTGGAATCAGAGTCAGAATGACGACTTCGGGTGGGACTCTGAATCGCACGGGAAGTATACTCGTGCCGATTCCTCCGGTAACGATCAGTTTCTTTCCGTTCTCCTCCACCAGACCGTATGCATAACGTTGACCGAACCTGGACGGCACGATCAGCCTGCCGGCAATGGGCAGGTCCACTTGTCCGCCGTGCGTGTGTCCGGCGAGAGTCAAGCTGACTCGTTCCGGCATTTCGGGAAACAGATCGGGGTTATGCATGAGCACGAGTACAGGCCCGGCGTCATCGATCTTCGCCATGGTTTGCAGCAAGCCGTTCCCGCGCGTCCACAGATCCGCGAGTCCTGCCAGCCAGAAGGATTTTCCCCGATACATGATCGGCACGCTCTCGTTTTCCAGCACTCGCACGCCGCGGGATTCGAGGGCGTGGCGGACGCGCGGTCCATCAAACCACCAGTCGTGGTTCCCCAACACGGCAACAATTCCGAGTGGAGCGCGCAATCCGGCAAGCGCGTTTCCAATGGCTTCCGGCGTTATGAAACGCCCGCCAAGCACTCCGCGAATGACCACATCGCCGAGGATGACGATCAAATCCGGCTTCTCTGCGTTGGTGACGGCGACCACGTGTTGGAGTCTGGCCAGATCCAGGTATGGCGAGCCCACATGAAGATCGGACATCACTGCGACCTTGAGCCCGGTGTGCTCCGGATGCCAAGGCCGGACTGGGATTATTTGATGCACGACTGTCAGGCTGGATGGTTCCCACCAAAATGCCCAGAGTCCCAAAAGGAAAAGAATCGCGATCGCGATGCAGAACGCCTGCTGGACTCGCCTGAAGCGCGAAGACCCAAGGATGGCTTCCTTGTTTTCCGGAACGTTCACCTCAGATGCAGCTGCCACGAAACTCCGTACGAGTCTTGAAGTTCATCGCCTTTTCGGCCACTCCATCGAACATCAGCAGCGTTGAAATCGTCCGGGCCATTCCCGGGTTCCTTTCTTTCTGAAATTAGCGACCCCGGAATTTTATCGTGAGACCCCTCTTTGAGGTTCTATCGTGTTAATTCAGAATGGAGGAAAGTTGACGCCCACACGCGTTTCATTAGTTCGGCCCTAAGACAGTTAGGGGCGGCCCGGAGGAATCGAAGGCATCAGAACGATTCGGAAGCCAAGCTGGTCGCTGCGTTCCTGAGGATCACGGCTAGCGCGGCGAGCACATGCTAGTTGTGTTTCGTCATCGGCCCAACTGCCACCGCGGATCACCCGTCTGGCGCCCCGCTCTGGTCCTGTCGGATTTCGGACCGGCGAAATGGAGTAGTAATCTTTCGAATAAAAGTCTGAGACCCATTCGCTCACGTTTCCACTCATGTTGTAAAGACCAAAGCCATTCGGCGGAAACGCCGTCCGTTCCACCGTCTGCACTCGCCTCGAGACATTTTCCTTGTAGCGTGCCCGCGAGCTTGGACTTTCGAAACCCCACGGGTACAGCAAGTCTTTCTTACCTCCAAGCGCAGCGTACTCCCACTCGGCCTCAGTGGGAAGCCGAACCGTTATACCGAACTTCGCACTAGCCCATTTGCAAAAAGCCAAGGCGTCCTGATAACTGACATTGACGACCGGAAGATTGGGATAGTCCATCAGATAGTTCTTCGCGAACGCCGGATCCTTGGGCCGCGGATGACCTGTCTTTTCCAGGAATGTCATGTACTGCCGGTTGGTGATTTCGCTGCGGGTCATTTGAAACCCGTCGAGTCTAACGCGATGCCGCGGCTTTGCGTCTTTCTTACCGTCTTCCTTTCCCATCATGAAGACGCCGCTACGTATGGACACGGTGTCGAACAGGGTGGTCCAATTTGGACGCTGCTTCGCGGGAGGCGCGGACGCATCTGTGGGTGCAGAGGCCGGTGCGGTTTCCGATAGGGGCGCGGGTCGGGATGCGTTCACCGCTACGGTTTGAGTCTGCTGTTGAGGAGAGCGTTCCTGCGCAGCCAGGCTCAGCTGTCCTTCTTCCCTGTAGTTCTTGAGAAACGTCTTCCACTCTTCTCCGGAGTCAATGGATTGGGCGTTCTGTAAGGGCGCAGGTTCTTGTTTGTTCTTTGTGGTGCGATACGTGATCACTGCTGTGACCAGGATTGCCGCCAACACAACCAACCCGAGTGTCGTCGGGAGCACCTTGCGCTTTTCACGGACCGCTTTGAGAACATCGACCAAATAGATACTGGAAAATTTCGGCCTTACCGGAAAGTTCTTTTGCGTTGTTATCGAATCATCGATTAGGGCTGCCTGGAGCTCCTTAACCGATGAGAAGCGTTGTTGGGGATCTTTCTCCAGGCATCTGAGGATTGCCCGTCCGATGTGTTCCGGGACGGTTTGTTCGACATCATGCGGATTGCGGGGAGCCTCTCCGATTTGTTTGAGCGCCACCGCGATTGGCGTGTCGCCGGCGAAAGCGGCCGAACCCGTGAACATCTCGAACAGGACGAGTCCTAATGCGTAGATGTCGGCGCGCTGGTCGTAGAATCTTTCTTGAGCTTGTTCGGGCGCCATGTAAGACGGTGTGCCCACCGTCTCGGTGGAGCCTTCCTTGAGCAGATGTGCCAGCCCGAAGTCCATCAACTTCACGTTGCCGGATTCATCGATCATGAAATTCTCGGGCTTGATATCGCGATGCACGATGCCCTGGGCGTGGGCCTCGCCAAGGCCCTCACAAATCTGTCCGGCGAGCTTAATGGCTCTGCGTGTGGTGAAAGCGCCAAATCGATTCAGTACGTTCCGCAGGCTTTCGCCTTGAACGAATTCCATGGAAATGGAGGCGAAGCCGTCGGCGCGGCTGAAATCGTAGATCCGGCATACATTCTTATGCGTAATCCTTCGAGCCAGCCGGAGCTCATTCTTAAGATTTTCCATGAGGAAAGGTTGATCGGCGATCTCAGGCTTCAGAACTTTGAGCGCAATGATCTCTCCGGTTTCGCGATCTCGCGCTTTGAAAACAACGCCCATACCACCAACACCAACCCGGGACAGGATCTCATAGCGCGCGGGCGCGGAGGGGAGAGTGTTTTCGTCACCGGCCGCCCGAAGCGGAGTGTTTAGCATGACGTCGTCAGAGCGCAACCTGTCATAGATTTCTGCATCCGTCCAAACGACTTCATAGAGCTCTCCGGCGTCGGCCTTGCCTTCCAAGCTGGCGCTTCCCACCGACCTACAACAGATTTCCGCCCCGGCCGTGGCTTCGTACACGGGTTGAGAGATCAAGATTTGCGCCGGCCCGCTGCGTTTGGTGATTCGTGCCGCGACGTTGACGGCGTCTCCCAAGAAGTCGGTCCCTCGGCGGAAACCGACGCCGCAGTTGATACCCGCGCGGACCTGGAGACGCTCGCTCTCCAGGAGACTCTGGTTGTGCCGGAATACACGCTGCTGAATTTCGACAGCTGCACGAACGGCGAGCAGCGGCTCCGGAAATTCGGCCATGACGGAATCGCCGATCGTTTTGATGACGACTCCCTGGAATTGCCGGACTGCGCTCGCGACGAAATCATCGTGACGCTGTATCAACAACAGTCCCGCTGTGTCGCCGAAGCGATCGAAGTAGTTGGTCGAGCCGACGATGTCGGTGAAAAGGACGGTGCGCTCTGTCTTATGACGACGAATTTCTTCGTCAATCTCAGAGCGAATCTTGAGGAGTTGGTGGATGTCGGCTTCCTGCAATCTCCGTCTCCTATTTCACACAAGAGTCAGTCTTGCGTGAGTAGATGAACGACTAGCCATGCAGAGTCCTCCTTGATTTCGGTTCACTACGCACCGTCCTGGTCCTTGCGGACAGACTGGAAATCCTCTTACTGGCAACGCAAACCCGCTCCATATTGCGTGTACAGCGTGAAGCTGGTGTTGCTATGCGTCCACTCCATGCCGAGCGTATCTCCCGCGTTGAAGGAGACGGGGCTGGAAGTGCAGGTGTTACTCACAACCTGGTGAAGGGTGGTCGTTGCGGTGGCGCTACATGTCATGCTGGTGGCGCTATTGTTCTTGTAAATCGTCAATATAACAGTGTCGGCGTTGAGGTCGGCGGCGGCTTTCTTGTCGGTCGAAGCATATAGCGCGATCGTACTCAGGCTACAGGCCACTGGCATCGGTGCACCTCGGGCCGGTTCTTCGCCGGAGAAGGTCGAACTATAGTATGAGAAGAAGCTGCCTGGGCCGGTCCACCACTTGACGAGTGAGCCGGGCGTGATTCCGGTGACGAGATAAGTGGGGCCGCCCGGCGGTCCCGAGGGTCCCATCGGTCCTGTTGGTCCTGTGGGTCCAATGGAGCCTGTCGCTCCAGTTAACCCAATTCCCGTCGCTCCAGTCGCGCCCGCCGGCCCTGTAGCTCCGGTGAGCCCGCTCGGACCGGTGGGGCCGGCTGGCCCCGTTGCGCCCTGCGGACCGCTTGGTCCAGTCGGGCCCGAAGATCCCGGAAGTCCTTGAGCTCCGGCTACGCCGACGGCGCCGAGAGTGACCGTCACAGAGAATACGTCTGTTGCCGAAGGTCCGCGTGAAACCACGAGCAAATATGTGCCCGGAGACGACGTTGCACCGGTCAATTGAGCACTAATGAAGTTCTGGGAAGCCGAAAGTACGGTGAGCTGGACCAAAGAGCCTCCGGAAACACCCATATAGACCTTTGGAGCGGCGCCGAAATTGGCGCCTTCAATAGCCAGGGTCGGATTGAGCGTGTCCAGGCCGTTGGGAACGACTTTCGAAATCGTCAGTTGCGGTGGCGGCGTCCCTGCAGGCGCTGCGGAAACTGTAGGTTGAAATTCAGCTCGTGGAATCAAGGTCAGGCTGGCCAGCAACAAAAAACTGATTAGAACGATCTTCCTTTTCATGGACTTGCCTCCTTAGCTCGTCGAGAAGGAATTACGCAACCTTCCGTGGCTGCGTTTTTGATGTAAGCCGACTCCCTTTTTAGCGTCTTGCCATGGTGCGATCAAGCTAAACCGAGGATGCCCTTAAGCTAAAATCTCTACTCGTATGAAAACACTAGGAATTTTGCGCCATCGGGCAGTGCTGTGCGTGCTTTTGATTGTGGCAGCCAATGTGGCTCTTTAAGGCCATTCCTAAAAAGCCATAACGGCGGTTAAGCTTTGTGAATGTCTATGTCAGAATCATTCGCCGACGAGAACATTTCGAACAGCAGTGAACCGACTGCAATCAACGACATGACGCCGGGAGCCGAACCGGCCCACGATGAGGACGTCATCGTGATTCAGAGATCTCGGTTCGTTGTTGCTGTCGCTGGTTTGACCGGCTTCCTGATCGGTCTGGGCGTCGGCTACTTCACCTTCAGCTATGCATTCAATCGCGGTTTTGCTTTGGCTCGCGGGGTGGCCGGGGTTCAGAGCGTGCCCAGCGTGCAACGGCAGATACAGCCGAATCAAGGCAGAATTGATGTGAGCGTGGATGATAACCCCTATATTGGTCCCAAGAACGCCCCCGTTACCATTGTGGAATTCAGCGACTTCCAGTGTCCGTTCTGCGTGGACTTTTATGAGAAGACTTACCGGCCGCTGATGCAGAAGTACGATGGTAAGGTCCGCTTCGTGTATCGCGACTTTCCACTAAACGAGTTGCATTCCGATGCAGAAAAAGCCGCCGAGGCGGCCAACTGCGCACTTCAGCAAGGACCGGATAAATATTGGGCTCTGCACGATGCGATATTTAAGAACCAGCGGATCACCGGCATCGGCCTCGCCGCCATCGCCACCATGGCGAAGACAATCAGCGGTCTCGACACGGTAAAGCTCGACGAGTGCATCAAGAGCGGCAAGATGGCCGATGAAATTTCCAAAGACGTTCAGGACGCCAACAGCTATGGTGTTACCGGCACGCCGACGTTCTTTATCAACGGCTATCGCCTCGTCGGAGCACAGCCGCTGGCCTCCTTCAGCTCAATCATCGACCAGTTGCTTGCGGCCAAATGACCCGCATTCATACAGTTCAAGACGCTCCATCGCGATGGGTGGCCTCGGTTTAACGTCGCCGATGTGAACCCGCTCTATACGCAAGCGGGCAAACCAACCGCTGCCATTCGATCCACGGCAATTGCAGGTTGCGCTGAAATTGAACTGGTAGGTGAGCATCCTGGTGAGCGTGTTGAGATGAGTATTAGCTGCGTTTCAACATTACTGGCAATCTGAAATGCTGATACATTCTACACAGCCGTGCCCAACAGCCTCACGTCCGAGATCTTATCAGTGAGAGTCGCGATCCAGTTCCATCACGATCTCAGGTGTACCCGGTCCATTTTCGGGACCTTCGTAGCGCACCCAGAAATGAGGTGGCGCAACAGTGAACCAGAAAAAGGCCTTCGGATAAAAATAGCGGACCACATTCAGAACGCCAAGGTGCGGGACCATTTCGAGTTTATAGCATTCGAATTCGCCCGCGGGAGTTCTCACTTGTTCTTTCCCTCGATTTTCGAAACTGATGCTGTATAAGCGTGGCTCATTGCTCAGAAGGTGTACGGGAAAGGATGTAATCCGATCAAATGGAAGAAACCGCAGAACGCCGGCGATGCCCTCAACGGCTAGAGTATCTTTTGGTACCTCAAGCGACTTCTCGCGCAACCGCCCATCCGAAAACCGCCGCTCGAAGTGGACCGTACCGTTATTCAGATCGAACTGTTTTCGCTCGGTGGCAAGGCGAGTGCCGGCCAGCGTAGTGATGATCTTTTCACTATCCAGAGGCCGAAGGCCGTCTTCGGCGGACCAGGACGATTCCAGTGACCAGCGAATCTCGCCTGCGAAAGGATCCATATGCCCTTGCCCCCGCTCGGTGAACCGGACAGCTTTTCTGCCTTGCCGGTCAGCCGGTTCCATCGTCCAGTTTGCCGACCATCGCCGTTGTCCGCTTTTATCCGAAACGACAACGGCTCCTCTGTCGGCCGGCAAAGCGACCGGAGCCTTGATCAGATCGAATCCAAATAGAAGGACAATCCAAACTGCATTCAGCATTAAGTAGATTGTATCAACGCAAGCGCAGGTGGGCTTTGAAAGAAGTAAATGACGGAGCGATGAGCTTGCCCTATTTCTCGGATGACATCCTTACCGGCTCCGATTTCCTGCCAGCTCATCTGGCGTGAGGGCTCCGCGGGAAGCATTCTTTCATTGTAACGATTCCGCACGTCACCGGAAGCAAGCATTCCCCGCCTTGGTTTAGGCGAGTAGCGCGTCCATCAGTCAAAATGTGCGAACCAATGAAATTGCGGAAGATCCGTCCCTCTCCCTGTGGGAGAGGGACCGCCTTCCTGGTCCGCACACCAGCAATTACGCCGAACTACTTTGTCTTTCCCTCATTTTTGGTCTGCTGTTCCGCTTTCTTGACTTCGCCATTTGCAGCGGCCGGTGACAGGCCTTTGAGTTCTTGAATCGCTCGGCCCAGCGATTCCGGATGCTGACCTGTCATTTTTGAGCGGAGGTCTTCCAGAGGAATTCCGAGGTTTTCCGATACATGCTTCGCCGCCACGTACTGACCATAGTTCTTGAATCCCTGGGGATCGGGCGCGCTCGCTCCATTACGCGGATTCGCGGGCTGATTCCCACCTGCTGAATGGTTGTCACCGGATCCAGTCTGCCCAGAATTTCCCCCGCCGGCATTGCTGTTACCGGGATGCCCGCCACCGGGATTGCTGCTGCCGCGCCGGTTCCCGCCCGAATTGTTGTTACCCGAATGGCGTACGCCGGAATTGTCCCCGCCGGCCTTGGCCCCACCGGAGTTGCCTCCACCGGAGTTGCCTCCACCAGGGTTGCCTGCACCGGGGTTGCCTCCACCAGGGTTGCCTCCACCAGGGTTGCCTCCACCAGGGTTGCCTCCACCAGGGTTGCCTCCACCAGGGTTGCTGCCCCCCGGATTGCCTCCTCCCGGATTTGCTTTTGCGTGACCTCCACCGCCGGCATTGCCAGGGTTCGCGTTACCGGCAACTCCAGATGTGGAGGGAGCACCCGCCCTACCTTGCCCTCGGCCCTGAAGTCCGAACGAACGGCCTGCGATCAGCAATGATGCAGACAGTGCGAGCAAAAAATGGATTCGCTTCATATTGATCTCTTTTCATCCTCCTTAATGGTTTACTTACGCTTTCTTCGACATGGGACAACTCAGGAGCATCATCGAGGCCGCGAGCCGAAAGGCCCAAAACGTTTTCCAATTCCCCAGAAAACGGTGTTGAGTCCATAACGCTTGCTGCGGCTGTATCCGACGGTGAGATCCATGCCTCGAATGGGCCCAATTCCAATCCAGCTCGAGCCACCGTGATCGCTGGCCAGATCGGCCGTGCCCACAACCTCTCTCGTTGTTTCAAACACGCGGTCCGGTCGCGGCTTGGTTAGGCCAACCCCCCGGCCGCGCGAGTTTGCTGGAAGCGACATCGGGGGCTGGGGTTCCGTGTGAATTTCGACAATCTTGCTGACGATTGTCTGTTTTCCGGAGGGCAGCACAGAGTAACCTGATGCTCCGACATAAAGTAGCCGTGAGATCGACACGGTTGTGCCCGCCTCGATATGTCCAATCAAACCTGTTGAAGTGAACGGACGTATAAAGAAGGGTGTGTCCGATATCGTATTGGCGAGTCCGAGGTTGGCATATGGGGCGACCCGGTGCGCGATCACCTTCTGGACTGCGTTGTTCCAGTCCACTGTCGCTCGACCGGTGCTGAGGCCTTTGTCTCTATCGCCGGTTGGGGCCGTTCCGGTGATTGTCGATGTGTAGTTCAGCGCGCCTTTGAAACTCAAGCGCAGCGACGTATAAACGTTGCCGACTCCGCTCCGAAAACCTGAACTGGAGGTCGTACCCGATGGCGAATCATTCACGAAATAGAAGGGAACTCCGGCGTCGATTCCCACATGTCTGCCGAGCTCATAGCTGAGGTTGGTGTTCAGCTTGAGGATTTGCCCAAATGAGCTGGAGCTACCCTGAAATCTCTGATCGATCGTGAAGCCGCGTACGGTATCGTTGGAATCCTGAGCGTAAGCCGCAACGGAAAGGCCGCCGGCGAACAGCGTGCAGAACATCACAATCGCGGCGAAGAGGCAAAACTTGCAGGAGTGACCCCTCATTCGGGACCAAACTAGCGCCCAAGGCGTAGTCCCGTCAATGCGACTTTAGTGCCAGGTCCCTGTTCGAGGTGCACGAGATCCGTTCATGCTCAATGACCGCCGCGGCCGACACCTCGGCCAACCAGCGGACCGGGCGGAGCATTTGCGGGGCGTGGAGACGGCGCTGGGGAACGCGCGGCACGGTTATTATCCGCCGTGCTTGGACTGGCTCCGCGGGCAGCTTCTTTCTGGTCAGCGGCCGCGCCCGGTTGGGCGGCGAGACTCGCTAGGGCTTGGGGACCTCGAGCCAAGGCTTCCTTGACTCGTAAAAAGGCAGCCTCAGGCGTCATCCCGTGCAAGACAAGTTGTGTGAGCGCGGCCACCGCGACCGTTCGGCGATCACGATCCGTCGAAGCCGCAATCTTCTCGAGTACGGCCTCACCGACGCCTGCGCTAATAGCATCGGCGCCGACGGATAGCTGGGCGGCATCGACGTCATTTGCCCCACGCGTCATGATGAGCTTGGCTTGTTCCAAGCTGTGGAGCCGGTTTTGCACGGCTGTTGCGATTCGATCTGCGGCAATGCCTTTTGCCCGTCCCTCCGCTACTTTGCTCTCCAGGAGCTCGACGGGGATTCCGGCGTCCTTTGCTCGGGCCATCGCTTGATCGATCCGCTCTTGCGGCGTCTCGGCAGCAGCAACCATGGGAAGGAAGGCCAAAACAGTCACCGCTGCGATCCATTGAAACCCTCTTGTCTGAATTTTCATGTCCTCCTACCTTCACTTGCCGGATAGACGATCCATTCCCGCATTACGTCACTTCACAGCGTGGATCGAACGGCAGCCAAATGATCCCGCAGCGCCTCCGTAGCCCGATGCACTCTCATTTTCATCGCGCTCACCGACGCGCAGGCGAGCTCTGCCATCTCATCATAAGAGAGGCCCTCGCCATGCTTCATCAAAAAGGCCTCCCGCTGCTCTTCGGGAAGCATCGCTAGCGCCCGGTTTAACTGGCTCCGGAGTCTGCTCCGCCTTTCCTCCAATTCCGGGTTACCGTGATTTGCGGCAAGGTAGACGGGGAGGGGCAGGCTGCGCCGGGCGGCGCTCTTCAAGAAGTCCAGACACCGGTTCCGCACG
The DNA here is from genome assembly GCA_001920875.1 of Acidobacteria bacterium 13_1_20CM_2_55_15. GTDB lineage: Bacteria > Acidobacteriota > Terriglobia > 20CM-2-55-15 > 20CM-2-55-15 > 20CM-2-55-15. The sequence goes on along the minus strand of MNKP01000086.1, from coordinate 16,509 downwards.
ATCTGGCCTACCCAAAAACCGAAGTGGTTCGGTTCCCGGCAGCTTGCGAGGCTCTCGTAGGCTTTCACCAGCGCGTCCTGAACCATATCGGCGGCGGTGTCCGCATCCAGTCCCATCCAACGGGCTCGCCGGAAAAGGAAAGCCTGGTGCCTCCGGACCAGGATTTCGAAAGCGGCACGGTCTCCAGTCCGAACACGGGCAACCAGCGCCGCATCGGAAATCTCTGTTTCACTACAGGCGTTTTCGGATGCAGGCCACGTCTGGTCCGTGATCGTCTCGATCCTCATGGAATCACCAATACGGCGACCCATCCGCCCATCAGATCGTTGGTCTTCGGAAAGCTAGCCGGCACGAACCAGTCTCCGCCGGCGTTCTGGAAAGCAAAACGGTACACTCCACTCGAAAGACGTACGGAAAAGCGCCACTCATCTTTATGCCGCTCCATGCGGATGGGCTTCCAGTTCGTGAAATCGCCGGCGATCGATGGCGGGGATGTGCCGGCTTCACGCGCAGAAAGACGTAGAATGACTTCGCCGTTATTGCGGACATCCGCTATTTTGGCGGGGGCCGGCTGGCCGCCGGCGCTCGAAAAGATCCGCTGTCCTACCAAATCGCAGGTCGAGGGCCAGAAAGCCAGAATCGACAGGAAGAAGAGAGTCCGGCTCATCCTTNCGCCGAAACCGTCGTCGACCGCAGGGGCGGCTGGATCGGCCATCCATTTCCCGCCGTCCACGACGAAGGCGTAGTCGTGTACCCCAGGCTCCAACGGGATCAGAATCGACCAGACTCCGGGAGTCACCTGTTCGAGTGTGTATGCCGGCTCCCATCTTGTGAAGCTCCCAGCCAGCCGGACTACCGACGCCTGCGGCGCATCCAGCCGGAACTGGACAAAGACTTTGGTCGTCAGGTGGTCTGCATCTGCATTCCGGAGGAAAATCTTCGTCAGTCCGGGAAGTAGCGGAGTATTGGTGTCCGGAAGCACCACGAAGAGGAGGAATACCGCAAATACGAGAATTCCATAGACCGGCCGGAACCGGACCAGGCGGGGCATCCAGAACCATTCGAGCGTGTTTAGAACTCGCTTGCGCAAGGCCCCCTTAGCGAACATTGCCTTCGTCGGCGCTTCCGCTGGCAGCCGCGCCATGACTCGTGCGGTCAAATCTGGGACTTCGATAGACCGATAAGCTTGCCCCATTTCTCGGATGACATCCTCACAGGCTGCAATTTCCTGGAGCTCCTGTGGCGTGAGGGCTTCGCGGGGGAGTTCTCCATCGACGTAACGGTGCATTCTTTCATTCATGGTCCGTTCTCCGCAGCGGCGGCCATATAGACCGCCGCTACAATCCGGGTCCGCACACGAGCGATCAGCTTCGCGAATTACTTTCTCTTTCCTTCATTTTTGGCTTGCTGTTCCGCTTTCTTGGCTTCGGCATTTGCAGCAGCCGGCGACAGACCCTTGAGTTCCTGAATCGCTTGGCCCAGCGATTCAGAAGGTGGACCGGTCATTTTTGAGCGGAGGTCTGCCAGAGGAATTCCGAGGTTTTCCGATATATGCTTCGCCGCCATGTACTGACCGTAGTTCTTAAATCCTTCGGGATCGTGCGTGCTTTCTCCATTACGCGGATTCGCCGGCTGATTCCCGCTTGCTTGATGGTTGCCACTGGATCCAGCCTGGCCGGAATTTCCGCCGCCGGCATTGCTGGGGTTCGCTTGACCGGCGACTCCAGGGATGGAAGGACCACCTGTCCTACCTTGCCCTCGGCCCTGAAGTGCGAACGAACGACCTGTGATCAGCACTAAAGCAGACATTGCGAGCAAAAAATGGATTCGCTTCATAAATCTTCTTATCCTCCTTGATGGTTCACTTATCGCGTTCATCGAGCTGCCGACTGAACGCCGACACCTGCTATGACGATCGGCGCCGTCGGTTCGTCACATCCAATCGGACAACTCTAGGAATCTCAGTTGGGTAGCAGCGCACGCCGCACATGGAAGGGCATCCGAAAAGCCGGGTTGTCACCGGCGACTGAAATCTCCTGAGGGCAACAGCGTCTATCGTTTGTTGCGTATTAACGAAGTGACGTTGAAGCCGAGCGAGAAAAATACCTTTGCCAGCGTCTCTCGGACCTTCCCGAATCTCGAAGCCGAAATCGATCAGACCACCGGGTCATCTAATATGCAACGCAGCGAGTTTCAGCAGCACGTCTATGCTTCGTTAAGAGGTATGATGGGTCCCTTTACCTGATCATCCACGATGACTCGAAGTCCGGAAATTCGCAGGCAGAAGTGAACGCTGCAGCCGAGCGTCTTCGACGGCAGAAGCCGTGGGAAGTCATCGTCCTCAGACGGCCAGTCAAGACAGGCGGCAAGCCCGGTGCTCTGAACTTGGCCACAATGCTTTTCTTCGAACGCAAGCCGGCAGGCTCGAAACGATTAACTCCGTCTTGCAAGTAATGATCTCTAAGGCGAAGGCGATCATTTCTGAAAGCATCTTGGGGTATTGGGGTCCGTAAAGGATCGTTGCCGGACCGGATTTGATTATCCATATCCACGAAGCAGTCTTGTCCGTCGTGGAAAGAAGCACACACAAAGAGATCGGCGCCGGAAATTTCGGCCGGTGCATCCGAAGTCAACCGCCAGTGGGCGGGAACTACGGTAGAATGAAGTCAACATGACTTCACCCCGCCCGGCCCAGGGGCGTCAACTAAACATAGGAGTGACGTTCTTGGCGTGGCTAAACATTTACCAGACGCTCAAACAGATCGTTCAGGACGCGGTTGCGCCCGAGATTCAAGGGCTCAAGGGCGAGATTCAGGGCATCAAAGGCGAGATCAAAGGACTATCAGATCGCATCGATTCGCTGGAGAAGCGTCTCGATAATCGTATCGACGGTCTCGAGAAACGCATGGACGACTTCGGCAGGCGAATGGACGGATTCGAGCGGCAACTCGAAATTGCATTAGACGTACGGGAGAGACTTGCAACCGTCGAGGCGAAATTAGAGCACAGATAGTTCACGACAGAGCCGGCGGCCCTCCCCCTTTGGGAGAGGGCGCGAAGCGCGAGCCCGATAGGGCGAAGCCTCAAGAAAGGGCAAGGGTCTCGAGATTCGAATAGGCTTGCGACCCCCACCCGGCGCTGGGCACGGCCTCTCCCAGAGCGAGAGGGCTGCTAAGGGCTGATCTTCTACTGGCTTTTTTGCCCACCACGGCCGCGGCCTGGAGGCGGGAGGTTCGGATCGGGCCTGAAATCGGCCGGGAATAGATCAAACACCGCATTCATCGCGGTCACCGCCTTGGCGTGTTCGGCCATGAGCTTATCGGGATCGGTCGCACTCGAGCTCATATCCGATATTTTCTGGTACGCGGCCACCGCCGCCTTCAGCCTGGTCTCGACCCTGTTCTTGAAATCGGCGGGCTCATTTTTGATTGCGGTGCGCAACGCGTCGGCGGCTTCCGTGTACTCCATGTACTCGTGCGGCACGCGGGCGAAGTTCTTGTTCGTGATTTGCCGCTTGAAGTCGTTGGATACCTGGACGAGAAGCCTGAGTGCCGTTTTCACGTCGTCGGGCGATTTCAGTTGGGCGGCCAAAATCGGCCCCGCCAGCGCCAGCACAAATGCGATCGATGCGAGAATGGCCAGAATTTTTCTTGTACGTTTCATATTCATACCCTCTCAGTGTTGTAGAACGTTTTACTCCGTCACATGCAATATCCCGTTCATGTCTACGGCATGGCCGGGAGTGGAACAGAAAAATGGATAGTCGCCGGGCGCGGGCGCGATGAACTCTGTCATCATCGTCTCGCCTTTGTCGCACATGGGGACCACCGCAAGCACGCGCGGATCATCTGTCGAAATGACGCCCTCTGTCTTCTCCGCATCCTTATCCACCGCCTCCATCTGATCGGGATACACGAGCACCCAATTATGACGCGCGCTAAGGAACTTGCCCGCATGATGGAAGGTCAGATGAACCAGTGCGCCGGTTCGGCAGGTCAGTTCGTCGGGCCGGAATGCAAGGAAGTCACCATCGGATCCGATGAAGAGATCGACACCCTGTTGTCCAGACGATCGCCTGCGGCTGCATCCCAAAAGCGTCAGCGGAAGTGCCAGCGAGCCCACAAGAAGCCGGCGTCGCGACAGAGGAGCGCGACCGAGGACACTGAAGTTCCTGCTCCTCACGTCAGTCCGATACATCATGGCGTGTAGCCTATCACGCTCACCTAGGTGGCGCTATTCGCAAAAATTCTGCACGATCTGGTTTCTTCTCGTTGCTGCTGGATTTATAATTCGGAATTTCCAGTAGTTACTCGCCAGCATTTCAGCCTCAGGTCATTAGTCCTTTGCGCCGCTCGGCGCAAACCTGTGGCTGTTCGAGAAGGGAGACAACGCAGTGAAATTTCCTATCAGCGTGACGCTAAATGGCCGCCCGTACCGGCGCGAGGTCGAGCCGCGGCAGCTGCTCGTGCATTTGATCCGCGATTTGGGCGGTGTGACCGGAACGAAGATTGGTTGCGACACGAGCCAGTGTGGCGCCTGTACGGTGCTGCTGGATGGCGTTGCAATCAAATCGTGTACGGCTTTGGCCGTGCAGGCGGATGGAACGTCGATTACCACGATCGAAGGTCTGGCCGGCGACGGTCAATTGCATCCACTGCAGGAGGCGTTTTGGAACAAGCACGGCCTCCAATGCGGCTATTGCACGCCCGGCATGATCCTGGCCGCGCATGAACTGCTCCGGACCAACCCGCAACCCAGTGACGATCAAATCCGTCATGGCTTGGAGGGCAACATGTGCCGCTGCACCGGCTATCAAAACATTATCCGTGCGGTCCGCGAAGCCGCGGCTGCGATGAGGAGGAAAGGATGAGCACTCGAGTATTTGGCTCCGGAATCCGGCGGCGCGAGGATCCCCGGCTCATTACGGGGGCGGCGACGTATACCGACGATTACACGCTTCCCGATATGGTGCACATGGTCCTGCTTCGCAGTCCGCATGCACACGCAAGAATCAAACGCATCGACACAACCCGCGCCAAGGCGGCTCCGGGTGTCGTCGCCGTGTTTATCGGCACCGATGTCGAAGGCGCATTGAACCCGATGCCCTGCGCCTGGCTGGTTCCCAACTCGAATCTGAAGGTCGCGGGGTATCCCTGTATCGCAAAAGATATGGTCCGCTACGTTGGCGACATCGTTGCCGCGGTCGTCGCCGAAAGTCCATATCAAGCGACGGATGCGCTCGACTTGATTGTCGTGGACTACGAACCGCTCCCTGCAGTCATCGATCCTGAAAAAGCCAAACAGTCTGGAGCACCGCAGGTCCATTCGAATGTTGAGAACAATGTGGCGTTCCACTGGACGGTTACGGGCGGTGATGTCGATGGGACTTTCCAGAAAGCGGACGTCGTTATTAAGGAGCGTATCGTCCAGCAGCGCCTGATCCCGAATGCGATGGAACCGCGTTCCGCGTTGGCCCACTGGTCGGGCGCATCCGGCGAACTGACGCTCTGGAACACAACCCAGAATCCGCACATTGCGCGCTTTCTCTGCTCCGTGGTGACGGGTGTTCCTGAGGACAAGCTTCGTGTGATCGCGACCGAAGTTGGAGGTGGGTTCGGCAGCAAGATTCCCGCGTATCCGGCAGACTTCATCACCGTCTTCTGCGCAAAGAAACTCAACCGGCCGGTGAAGTGGACCGAAAGCCGCAGGGAAAACTTTCAGGGCACGACTCACGGACGCGACCATATTCAGGATGTCGAACTGGCTGCGACCAAGGACGGCAAGGTTCTGGGCATTAAGGCGACGTCCTATTCCGGCATGGGCGCGTATCTTTCCACTGCCGCCCCGGGCATCCCGACGATCTTGCACGGACTCATGTTGTCGGGGCCCTACGACATTGCGGCGATCAGGGAGGACGTCTACGGCATCTACACCAACGGCACGCCCGTCGAAGCGTATCGCGGCGCGGGCCGTCCGGAGGCCACGTTCATTTTGGAACGATTGATGGACATGTTAGCTGCCAAACTCGGAATGGACCCGATCGATCTCCGTAAGAAGAACTTCATTCCGAAGTTCGAAAACGGGCACACCGTCGCGACTGGCCTCTCTTACGACAGCGGCAACTACGCAGGTGCGCTTCAGAAGCTGGTCGACCATGTCGCATACAAAGACCTGCGGCGGCAGCAGGCGGAAGACCGGAAGAAAGGCCGCTACCTGGGAATCGGCATCAGCACGTACGTCGAAATCTGTGGGCTCGGTCCTTCCCAGGTGGCCGGCGCCGTTGGTTTTCAGGGCGGTTTATGGGAGAGCGCCATCGTGCGATTCCATCCGACCGGCAAGGTGAACGTCTTTATCGGCGCAAATCCGCACGGACAGGGCGAAGAAACGACATTCGCTCAGATCGTGGCTGAAGAAATCGGCGTCGATGTCAACGACGTCAAGGTCATTCATGGCGACACTCAAACGACACCGATGGGCTGGGGCACCTACGGCAGCCGGACGACGGCGGTGGGAGGGGCCGCTCTGGTCATGGCCACACGCAAGGTTAAGGAGAAGGCGAAGGTTATCGCTGCGCACCTGCTTGAAGCGGCCGTCGAGGATATGGATTACAAAGACGGCAAGTTTTTCGTGAAAGGATCACCGGACAAGGCCAAAACGATCCAGGATATCGCGCTGATGGCCAACGTCGCGTGGAATATGCCGGCTGGAGTGGAGGCGGGCCTGGAAGCGTCGTCCTTCTACGATCCTCCGAACTTCACCTATCCCTTCGGCGCCCATTTGGCGGTCGTTGAATTGGATCCGGAAACAGGCCAGATCGATGTACGCCGTTACGTGGCCGTGGACGACTGCGGCCCCCAGATTAATCCTGTCATCGTTGAAGGCCAGGTCCACGGCGGCGTCGTGCAGGGAATCGGGCAGGCTCTGTGGGAAGGTGCCGTCTACGATGAAAACGGCCAATTGCTGACCGGATCGATGCTGGATTATGCCCTCCCCAGGGCGGATCGCCTGCCCGACATGGAAGTGCTGTCGACAGTTACGCCCTCGCCGCATCATCCAATCGGCGTGAAAGGAATCGGCGAGGCCGGCACGATTGCCTCCACGGCGGCGGTTTACAATGCGGTGATCGATGCGTTGAGTCCGTTCGGCGTCCAGACCATCCGCATGCCAGTCACACCCGAACGTGCGTTTAATGCCATTCAAGAAGCCAAGGCCGGAAGGAGATAAATTATGTACGCACCCGAATTCGACTATTACCGGGCCGGTTCGGTTTCAGAAGCTGCCGGCCTTCTACGCAAGTACCCAGGCTCGAAGCTGCTGGCCGGCGGCCAAAGCCTGATCCCGTTGTTGAAGCTTCGTCTGGCGGCGCCGGTGGCCGTCATTGATATCGGCCGGATACGCGACTTGAAGGGGATCACAGTCAAGGGCGGCACAATCCGTGTTGGCGCCATGACCACCCACGCCGAGCTGGCGGCTTCGTCCGAGCTTGCCGAACAATGCCACGCGCTGGCACAGGCGGCGGCCGGAATCGGCGACCCCGCTGTGCGCAACCGCGGTACGATCGGAGGTAATGTCGCTCACGCCGATCCCGCCTCCGATCTGCCGGCCGTTTTGGTGGCACTCGAGGCGAAGCTGACGGTTGAAGGTCCCGATGGAAAGCGCACCCTTGATGCCGGCGGATTCTTTCAAGGAATGATGACCACGGCATTGAAAGAACACGAAATCCTGACGGCCATCGAAATCCCGGCGCACTCTAAAGGCCAGGGCTCGGCATATGCCAAATTCGCCCATCCGGCCTCACGCTATGCCGTTATTGGCGTCGCGGCTGTTGTCACGACAAGTGGGGGCAAGTGCTCCGCCGCCCGCGTGGCCATCGGTGGGATGGTTCCACGGCCGGTGAGGGCCGCATCGGTCGAGCGCGTTCTCGCCGGACAGGAACTGTCGGCGGAAAATATTGCGAAGGCGGCCGGTCAGGTCACCGAGAGTCTCGGCAACGAGGTTCTCGGCGACATCTTCGCGTCCGAGCAATATCGCCGCTCCGTTGCGCCTGTGTGGGTGAAGCGTGGGCTGACGCAAGCGGCCGAGCGAGCGAGGTAAGGGTGAGCGAAGTAAGGAATAGATGACCATTCCCCTCCTCGCAGAGGAGGGGAATATGTCAGAACGAAACATTGAAACAGGCAACACCTCCAAGTTCCATTGACGACCTCCAGGTTCTGCTCGAGCAAGAGGCCTACATCGCGGATCGCGGTCTGGCCACGTCCGTCTATCTTGCGCTAAAGCTTCAGCGCCCCCTGCTGCTGGAAGGCGAAGCCGGTGTGGGAAAGACGGAGGTGGCCAAGGTTCTGGCTTCCGGTCTGGATCGCGAGCTGATTCGACTGCAATGCTACGAAGGGCTCGACATCAACCACGCCGTTTACGAATGGAACTACGCCCGCCAGCTTCTGGAAATCCGGCTAATGGAAGCTTCCGGCAGCGTGGACCGGCATACCGCGGCGCGGCAGCTTTTCACCGAAGAATTTCTGATCCAGCGGCCGTTGCTTCGTGCGTTGTCGTCCACGAAGGAGCGCTCACCGGTGCTCCTCATCGACGAGCTTGACCGGGCCGACGAAGAGTTCGAAGGATTTTTGCTCGAGCTGCTGTCGGATTTTCAGGTCACCATCCCGGAGCTCGGTACGATCCGAGCCCTTTCGCCACCGATCGTCATTATTACATCGAACCGCACCCGCGAACTGCACGACGCGCTGAAGCGCCGCTGTCTCTACTTCTGGATCGACTACCCGGACTTCGACAAAGAGCTGCGGATTGTCATGACGAAGGTGCCCGGTGCTGCGCCGCGGCTGGCGCGCCAGGTCACCGCTTTCGTTCAAGAACTGCGCACAGCCGAGCTTTACAAAATGGCAGGTGTTTCCGAAACGCTCGACTGGATAGCGGCGCTGGTCGCGCTCGACTGCGCCGAATTGGAACCCGCAGCCATAGACCAGACTCTCGGGATGCTGCTTAAGAACCGCGAGGACATGGAAGCGCTCCGTGGCGAACGCATTTCCGATTTGTTGAACCGGGCATTAGCGCGGGGATGAACCCTCTCCCTCTGGGAGAGGGTCTTCAACATGAGTTACCTGTTCCATAATCTTCTGCACTTCAGCCGCCTGCTTCACGCCGCCGGTTTGGATGTACACGCCGGGCGCATGCCGGATGTGGCCGCAGCCCTCAGCCAAATCGATATCGCGCGTCGCTCCGATTTCTATTTCACGTTGCGGACACTGCTCATCCACCGGCACCAGGACCTGGGACCGTTTGACGATGCTTTTCGGGTCTTTTGGCGCCGGCCGCCCGGAGAGCGATCCATGACGGATTTGCGCGCTCTCGGCGAGCGCCGGAGATACGGCAAGCCGGAAGTCGATTTCGATTTGCCAGCCGGAGAATCTCGCGACAGCGGAGACGATCCTGCGGTGCGCACGCTTTCGGAGGTTGTCCAGCGCATCGCACCCATGAGTTATAGTGCCGGCGAGATCTCGCGGACGAAAGACTTCGCCCAATTTACCGAGCACGAGTTGGCTCAGGCAAAAGCGATGTTGGACGAACTGGATTGGGAGCCCGGCATGCGCTGGACGCGGCGGTGGGTTGCTGGACGAGGCACGGCTGCCGATTTCCGCCGGATGATCCGCACGAACATGCGCTATGGCGGGGAGCTGTTGGAAATTCCGGCGCGGCAAAGGAAGAAGAAACGGCGGTCATTGGTCTTGTTATGCGACATCAGCGGATCGATGGAGCGTTATTCCAGGATGCTGCTTCATTTCATTCACACGCTCGCCGCCCGGCGGCCCAACGGTGGAATGGATCGCATCGAAGCCTTTCTCTTTGCTACGCGCCTGACCCGCATCACGCGCGAGCTTTCGCATTGGCGCGCAGACGAGGCGGTCTTGAAAATCTCGAGAAATGTTTCGGACTGGTCGGGCGGAACCCGGATCGGTGACGCGCTGCGCGCGTTCAATGTCGCCTGGGCTCGCCGCACGCGTCTACATAGCGCGGTGGTCTTGGTCATTTCCGATGGTTGGGATCGCGGTGACCCGGAACTGTTACGGAATGAAATCAGCCGGCTCCGTCGCACTTGTCACCGATTGATCTGGCTCAATCCTCTGCTCGGCTCCCCGGATTATCAACCCCTGACTCGTGGCATGCGTGCGGCGTTACCGTTTATCGACGATTTTCTGCCGGTGCACAACCTGGAAAGTCTGGAAGCGCTGGCAGTCCGCTTGAATTCGCTCTCTATCCGCTGAACGAAGCCGAATCTCGTTGAATAGCTCCAACCGATCTGGCGTATTGTATGGTCATGAGAAAAAGTGTTGTCGCCTTCTTTGCTGTTCTACCGCCGGTCGCTTGTATGGCATTGTTCACGCAATTCAGCTTTAGCCAGGACCTGGGTCAGGTTCATGAGGTGTGTTCGCCGCATGAAGGCCGGTGCCTCACGATTCGTCCGCCGCGAGTTCCGGCGACGCTGAATTGGAAAATGCCTCGCACGCGCGATGGTAAACCTGATTTTACGGGCGTGTATGCCGGAGCGGGCTTTAACCATCAGGTCGGGCCTAATGACACCGACACGCCGATCATCAGGGGCTTCGACGCCAAGATCATGCCGCCAACCAAGCCCGGCGGCGATGCGATCCTGTTTCGGCCTACGACCGGAGATCTCAAAATCGACGATCCGATCGCGCTTTGCCTCCCCTACGGATTCACATCACAGATTTTCTCTCCTTATGCGCAGCAGTGGATTCAAGCGCCTAATCATCTGGTGATCCGTCATGAGTTCATGAACAACTTCTCTCGAGTCATTCCCCTGGACAACCGGCCGCACCCGACGGACCTGGAACCGACCTGGGGAGGCCATTCGGTCGGCCATTGGGAAGGTGACACGCTCGTGATCGACACCGTTGGGCTTAAAGAATGGTGGCTCGACAATCCTCATCCGAACGGTTCGCTATGGCATAGCGACGCGGCACACGTGATTGAGCGCGTGAAATGGGTTGCGCCCAGAGTCGTTTCCTACGAGGTCGCGATGGATGATCCGAAGATTTGGACAAAGCCATGGACGGAGCAGTTTCATATGGTCCTGCATCCGACATGGGAACTCCTGGAGTTCGTTTGCAATGAGAATGACAGGTGCAGTCAGGGAAATTGCGTTGAATCGGACGCACAGAAAAAGAGGTGAAGGAGGCATGAATGACCGGTAAATTTCTCAGCCTTACCGCCGCGAGCTTTGTTGTTTTGTTATTCACCACAACGCCGTTCATTGCGCATCACTCGGAGGCAGCACAATTCGACACCACCAAGCCGGTCAAGGTCAGCGGTGTCGTCAAGAAGGTCGAGTGGATGAATCCACACATCTGGTTCTACATCGACGTGAAGGATGAAAAAGGCAATGTGACGACGTGGGGCTTCTCGGGTTTGCCTCCAGGGATGGCCATCAGAAAAGGATTTACCAAAGACACACTGAAAGTCGGCGAAACAGTTGTGGTTCAGGGATTTCGGGCGAAAGACGGTTCGAACAACGCGTCCGGAAACATCCTCACCTTCGCGGATGGCCGGCAGGTTTTTCCAGGCGCGCTGGAGCTCGGCACAGTTCCCGCAAACAAGCCGTAGTGCAAACCCTCTCCCTCTGGGGTTCTTATTTGCAAACCCAGCCATCCACGGCAGGCCTGGACTCATTGCACGGCGCTACGGTGCGCGGAGCCTGAAGCGAATAGTAGACTTTAAAGTTGTCGCCCGGCTTTTTGTTGAAATCGTAAACGTCTATAGGCACGCGCGGATCGGGATCATTCGGAGCCATGTTGTAATTCATGGAGATCGCCGCCGGAGGCGTTCTGGGATTTGCCGGAACGTTGAGCGGCTCGAACACCGAATTTCGAACCACCGCGACTTTCGGCGGTCTACGATTCCCGGGTTTTGGCTGATATGTCGTCGCGACCACGACTCCATAGTAGTCGCGGAAATAACTGTTCTCGATAGCAATCGAACCATCTCCGCGGCCCGGTTCCACACTTTGGCCCAAATGGAAGAAAGGGCTCGCGACGCCTGTACGCATGCCCTGGATGTCGGCGTTCCGGATGGTGATGCTCTTCGCAAGATAGTTTCCCACCCAGACGCCCGCGGCCCTCTCCTCGGCATCGACCAGGACCGATTTGTCGCCGCGCACGGTAATGGTATCGATTGTCAGCTTATCGGTCGGGATAACCGTCAGACCCTGGCGTGCAGGATTCCAGGTGCGGAAGTTCTTGATCTCCCCGTTCCATCCGAATGCGACTCCGGTCTGGATCGCACCATAGGCTTCGTTATTGACGAACTCCAGCACCTTCTCATTTGTGGTGTCGATCGGTACGGTCTCACGGTCATCGGCCATATCGGCACTTTTGAATTTAGGAATCCGTATAGTGTCGAGCGCCCCTGCCGCGAGCTGGAACCCAAATACATCCGCGTTGGCGGCCACGTTATTCCTGATGTAATTGTTCGGCCCGCGGAACCAAAATCCGCCGCCTTCTCCACCAGGGTCGGGACCGACACCGCTGTAGCCGCTGCGCGGGGCGAACTCACCGGAACCCTGAGATCGCATCGCGAAGTTGTGGTCGAACACGTTGAAGCTCTCAGTGCCGTCCTCGGTGACAATGCCGGCGCCATGGGTGTTGTAAACAACGTTGTCTTGAATGATCCCGTAATGGCTGTTATGGACGGTGACTCCCCACTTCGGAGCGCTGTCGACAGCGTTGCCGACCAGCGTGAACTGGTATCCGTTTGCCGGGGTCTGTTTGGGTCCGAAGTAGTGATGGAAATGGATCGCATAACGTCCGATCTGGTTGGTTCCCAGGTGCTTGACGTTGCCCTGCTCGTCGAATTCCGTGTTGTCGAGGACGCCCATGCGCGTTCGGCCCATGTCGCGAACTTCCACGAAGCGCAGATCAACCTCGGCGCGGGACACGAAAATCATGTGGCCGCGCGTGCCGTCGGGATTTTCAGAACGGATGAGAACGTTACGGCTCAGATTCCCAATGTGCGGCAGGAACTCGAGTTTATCGTCGGCGTTTCTTGCACCCTTATGGTCGTACTTGAGAGGCGTGCCCAGGGTGATCTTATTCGCGGCAATCGATCGAATCTCGAGTTTCTCGTCCTGCGATTTGTAATTGCTTCCGATTTCAAGATCACGCAACTGCCGCGTATCCGGAATCACGATGTGGTCGCCTGCTTTCCAGCCTTGGACACTCTGTTCGAGTGTCAGCGTCGTCTGACCTGACAGCGGCTCTTCGGCGAGACGCATGAACGTGGGCGACTTCACCGCGCCGTGCATCGTGATCTTGCCAAGGCTTTCGATGCCGGTACCAAGTTCTGCGGGATCGATTTTCCGGTCGATCTTCTGATCCGTGATGACGATTTCAGCAGTAACGTTTGGCGCGACCGGAGCGGTGGGCGATCCGACTTCCAGGTATCCTTCATCCTGGACCATCAAATTCGCCGTCTTCATGCGCGTATTCGCATCCGCACGGAAGCGAAGGCGCCCGCGAACCTCGACACACGCGAGTTTTGCGTCGCTTAGCGCGTCGTACACGACATCATGGCGGGCGGAGATCAGGATTTTATCCCCAGCTGCCGGGATCTTCCCGGTGGACCAGGTCGCAGGATTAGACCACGCACCGGCACCGACGCTCGTTACGGTCGGTTGACCGCAAAAATCGGGAACACCACCGGGAACACCGTGAACTTCACGCGAATGATTGTGAGCTTCCTGCGCCCATGCAACCGATGACAGGGCAAAGATGAATCCAAGGTAACCGAGCTTCATAGGCCTCCCAATGACAGACGTTTGTCGGATTTAGTATGCAAGAATTTACGTCTTGAGGCCAGAATTTCACTACGCGAGGCGACGGGACCCATGAAACTGGTCGAGAATGGGTCCGACGATGTCTCCATGAACGGTGACGAATCGGCGATCAGGCCGCGTCCATGCCGCACCTATGCCGAACTAGACGAACAAGAGTGGCCGCAGCCCCGGGCGCGAAGGCGCCAAGGAGCGATCGGCAGAAGGGATCACCGTACCAAACGCCCCGAATTGTTCGCGCGCAAATTGCACACGCCGTTTATTTCGCTTATCGTTGTCATTAAAATCAGGGCGTCCTACCATTGGTGTGGTCTGGGGAAGAGTTTATCGGCCATAGTAGGACGAAGCCGGAACCAGGAGGTATGAGATGAGCAAACGATCTCTAGGTCTAAGGTCGATCGGTGTGGCGGCTGTGATCACAGCCGTGGTTGTGCTCCTTAAACTCGCGCCCGTTCCGCGGGCAGAGGACGCAGTGAGGGCCGGCCCAGCCCCGAAAACCCCGTGGGGCGAACCGGACCTCCAAGGCATCTGGACCAACAACTACGAGATCCCTTTGCAGCGACCCGCTCGATATGCGAACAAAGAGTTTTTTACCGACGAGGAAAGGGCCGAACTGGATCAGCAGCGAACGTCCATCATTGATCGACAGGCCAATGAGACGCGCCGCACGCGGGGGACCGAACAGGACGTCTCCGGAGCCTATAACCAGGCGATCTTCGTGACACACAAGCATGTCGGCCGGCGGACGTCGCTGATTGTGGATCCACCCGATGGCCGCATTCCTCCTTTGACGCCGGAGGCGCAAAAGAGACGGGACGCCATCCGGGCGTTCCAGCTCGCCCTACTGCAAGCCACCGACACGTGTAAGAACAAGCTGCCCGGCTGCGCGGGTGGGAAGTACGGAGCGCCTTCACCGCGACGAGCCGAGGCGCCTCCGTACTACGTGGCGACCGGCGCGATGGGTGGTGGCAGCATCAATCGTGCGGACGGCCCGGAGGACCGAACGCTCGGGGAGCGTTGTATGGGCGCCATCCTACCCGATTTTGGCGGACTCGCTGGTTTTTTCCCTCAGATTGTGCAGTCGCCTGGAACCCTATCGATTTTTTATGACACGGGCCAGGGGCAAGGGTGGCAGCGTGTCATTCCGTTAACGGGGCGTTCGCATTTGCCCTCACACCTGCGCCAGTGGTGGGGAGATTCCCGCGGTCATTGGGAGGGGAATACACTGGTTGTCGACGTCACCAATTTCACTCCGAAAACGGACTTCCAGGGATCCCGCGAAAACTTGCATCTGGTTGAACGCTGGACACGGCTCGATGCGAACACGCTCGAATACGCCGTCACGATCGAGGATGCGACAACGTGGACCAGACCGTGGACCGTGAAGTTGGAGTTGAACAAGCAGAGCGATCAGACAAATCGCGTCTATAAGGAGCCCCGGTGTCACGAGGGGAACTTCGGCATGACGGCGTTGCTTGCGGGAGCGCGCGCCGAGGAGCGTGCCTTCGCGGCGGGCCGAGGTCCGGATCCGGCCACATTGTGCAGCGCGGGATGCGGAGGATTTGCCGCAGGATTTGCCGATAGCGGAGAGGAAAGTAATCCGCTGACTAATTAATTGAGGTAAGAAGCGCCAGGCGACGGGAAGGAAAGGAGAGCGATCATGCAAAATCGTTTTATCGCCTCGTTGATTGTGGTGGCAATTGCTGCTGCGGTTGTGACCGCCGTTGTCACCGTGCGACTGACACAGCCCGGCCGGGCCGCGGCAGCCACCGCCGCTCGCACAGTGGACGGCAAACCCGACTTCAGCGGAGTCTGGCAGGTCCTTAATGAAGCCCATTGGGATCTGCAGGCACACGACGCGCGTCCGGGAGCGGTCACGCAACGGGGCGTGTACCCATTTGATTACGTCCAGGTGCCCGCGGCACCAGTGCTCGCACTGGGCGCAGCCGGCGGTGTTCCCGGATCGGTCGGTGTGGTGGAGGGCGATGGTCAGATTCCCTACACAACCGAAGCGGCGGCGATCAAGAAAGAGAACGCTGAGCACTGGATTGACCGGGACCCGGAGCTGAAGTGTTATTTGCCGGGCATTCCGCGCGCCATGTACATGCCCTACCCATTCCAGATTGTGCAAGGTACGAACAAGATTCAGATGGCCTTCGCGTTTACCAGTACCGCTCGCACGATCCACCTCGATCAAGTCGAGGCGCCACCCGACGATACCTACATGGGTCATTCGGTCGGCCGCTGGGAAGGCGATACACTGGTCGTCGACGTGACCGGTTTCAACGGCAAGAACTGGTTCGACCGGGCCGGCAATTTTCACAGCGACGCCTTGCATCTGGTTGAACGCTTCACGCCGATTACGCGTGACGCCATACATTACGAGGTGACGGTCGAGGATCCGAAGGTCTTTACGCGCCCATGGAAAATCTCGATGCCCCTCTACCGTCGCCTGGAACCCAACGCGCAGCTTCTCGAATACCGCTGCATGGAGTTTGTCGAAGAGTTCCTGTGGGGAAATCTCCGCAAGCAGCAGTTGGTCAAGCGCTGGGAGGGGGAGACCATCATCGTGGACATCACACGCAAGGTTCCACCCGCTGATAAGCTCCACGATTGGTATCGAAGGTAAAAAAGTCCCGCTAAGGATTACG